>NZ_JBSFXO010000014.1:0-398064 GCF_053595415.1 Streptomyces sp. NPDC002499 | reverse complement strand
GGTGTGCTGCTGCCGTTCTTCTCCTTCATGACGTTCCTCATCGCCGTGCCAACCGGCGTGAAGTTCTTCAACTGGATCGGAACGATGTGGAAGGGATCGCTGTCCTTCGAGACCCCGATGCTCTGGGTCATGGGCTTTCTCGTGACGTTCGTCTTCGGCGGCCTGACCGGCGTGATGCTCGCGTCCCCGCCCATCGACTTCCACGTGTCCGACAGCTACTTCGTGGTGGCCCACTTCCATTACGTCGTCTTCGGCACGGTGGTGTTCGCGATGTTCGCCGGCTTCCACTTCTGGTGGCCCAAGATGACCGGCAAGATGCTCGACGAACGGCTCGGCAAGATCACGTTCTGGATGCTGTTCATCGGCTTCCACGGCACCTTCCTGGTCCAGCACTGGCTGGGCGCGAACGGAATGCAGCGCCGGATCCCCGACTATCTGGCCGCGGAGGGGCTCACCACCCTCAACACGGTGTCGACCATCTCCTCGTTCCTGCTCGGCTCGTCCTTCCTCCCCTTCTTCTACAACGTCTGGAAGACGGCCAAGTACGGCAAGAAGGTCGAGGTCGACGACCCGTGGGGCTACGGCCGTTCGCTGGAGTGGGCGACATCCTGCCCACCCCCGCGCCACAACTTCGTCTCACTCCCCCGCATCCGCAGCGAGTCCCCGGCGTTCGACCTGCACCACGGCGAACACCCCGCCGTCGAACCGCGACCTACGGCGCCGTCTGCCAGTGGCTGACGTGCGCCGAGGTCGCGGTCGTCCTGGTGCTCGTGCGCGACTGGACCGGCTCTACGACAGCGACCACTGCTGATTGGTGCCGCCGTTGCAGGTCCACAGCACGAGTTGGCTGCCGTTGGCCGTACCGCCGTTGTAGGCGTCCAGGCACAGGCCCGCGTTGACGTTGGTGATGGTGCCGTCCGAGTTGACGTTCCACTTCTGGTTGTTCTGGCCGTTGCAGTCCCAGATCACGACCTTGGTGCCGTTGGTGGTGCCGAGGTTGTAGGCGTCCAGGCACTTGTTGCCGTACAGCACGAGTTCCTTGCGGGAGGTGTACGTCCAGGACTGGTTCTGGCCGCCGTTGCAGTCCCAGAGCTCGGACTGGGTGCCGTTGGTGATGGTGTTGTTGTAGATGTCCAGGCAGCGGCCGGACTGGGTGCCGATGACCTGGGTGCCGTTGGCTCCCGGCAGGGGGCGGACGGTGATGTCGGCCAGCGTCGGGGCGCCGGTGAAGGTCAAGGTGTTCGCGGAGCCCTTCGCCAGGCCGACCTGGACGGAGATCGTCCCCTGGGTGGAGCCGGTGGGCGGGAAGGAGACCGCCGTCGTGCCCTGGCCGTTGACCTTGAGGGTCGCGGTGCGGGCGGTGGACGTGTTGTTGGTGTAGGCGACGTCCACGGTCTTCACGCCGGTGCTGCCGGCCACCACACCCGAGAAGCCGGCGGTGCCGGTGTAGGTGCTGCTCGCCGCCTCGGTGCCGCCGGTGACGGTGAGCAGCACCGAGCCGCCCGCCGGGACGCTGGCGGTGTAACTCGTGCCGTAGCTACCGACGTTGGCACGCGCCCACAGGTCACGGACGGTCGCGCTCGCGTTGGTCAGGCCCAGGTCGGACCAGCGGACGGTGATGTTCTGGGCGGCGGAGGTGCGGTTGAGGAGGACGACGGCACGGTTACCGGCGCCGCTGAGCACCTTGCCGTAGACCTGGAGTCCCGTCGTGTCCTCGGCGACCTTGACGCCCTGGAGTCCGCGCGCGTCCTGGTCGACGGCGACGACCTCGGGGTTCTTGAGGATCCCGGCGGTCTCCGAGGTCATGGTGGTCAGGTCGTTGCCGGCCAGGAGGGGTGCGCCGGAGATCGCCCAGAGGTTCATGTGCGTGCGGTTCTGCGCGGCGGTGAAGCCGGTCATGCCGACCATCAGCATGTCCGGGTCGTTGTAGTAGCCGGTGTGCTGGGCGGTCGGGTGCAGGGTCTGGTCGAAGTTGGACAGCAGGTTCGACATCGACGGCGAGTTGCCGTAGTAGATGATGTCGGTGCTGGTCCGCCACATGGGGGCCAGGCCCGGCGACCAGTTCCAGGGGTTCTGGTAGCCCCAGTTGCAGATGGAGAGGGTGAGCGGGCGGCCGGTCGCGGCCGTCGCCTTCGTCACCGCGGAACTGATCGACGTGTACGTCGATGCCGGGTCGAGCCCTTCCGCGTCGCCGCCGCACCAGTCGACCTTCACGAAGTCGAAGCCCCACTGCGAGAACTGCAGCATGTCCTGGTCGTAGTGGCCCTCGCTGCCGCTGCCCGGCGCCGCGGGGCGGCCCGTCGGGTAGTAGTAGCCGCAGCCGTCCTTGCCGGCGTCGGTGTAGATACCGGCCTTGAGACCCTTGCTGTGGATGTAGTCGGCGATGGCGCTCATGCCGCCGGGCCACTCACTGGTGTCGACGGTGATGTTGCCCGCGCTGTCGCGGGTGCCCTGCCACCAGCCTTCGTCGATGTTGATGTACCGGTACCCGGCCGCGGGCAGTCCGGCCGCGACGAACGCGTCGACCTGCTGCTTGATGACGTTGTAGTCGATCTTCGCGGCGAAGCTGTTCCAGGAGGCCCAGCCCATGGGGGCGGTGGGCACGGCTATTTGGCGGCTAGTCGCCGCCTGCGCCGGGGCGGGTCCGGCGAACAGCAGCGCGGCGGTCGCGGTCAGGGCGAGGACGAGCAGTCGGACGGCGGCGGCTCTGCACCGTCGGACGAGCCCTCTGCGGGTGATGGGCGTCGGGGGGTTCATGCGGCTCCTTCGGCGGGGGTCCCGAAGACGGTCATGGATGGACGGGGACGGTCACGATGATCGAGACGGCCAGAACAGTCGATATTTCGAACGTGGATCGGTGAACCGAACGCGTTGCGCGCCGAAAGTAGAGGCACGGGGAGAGGGAAGTCAACGGATGTGACAGGCGTGAAGGCGTGAAGTGGCCTTTGTTCTCGGGTCGTTGTCGCCGTACGACGCGCCGCGGGCCCATACTGACCGTCGTGCGGGTAGCGATCATGACAGCGGGCTCCCGGGGCGATGTGGCCCCCTACACCGGGCTCGGGTTCGGCCTCTCCCGGGCCGGGCACGAGGTCACCCTGGTCACGCACGCACGGTTCGAACCGCTGGTGGCGGGGTCGGGGGTCCGCTTCCACCCCCTGCCGGTGGACCCGCGGGCGGAGTTGGAGTCCTCGCGCGGGCGGGGGCTGCACGACAGCGCAACCGGCCTGGGGAAACTCACGCGCCTGGTCTCCATGGCGCGGGACGTGGTCGGACGGATGGCCGACGACCTCGTCGTGGCCGCCCGGTCGAGCGACCTGCTGCTCCTGGCCCCGTCCGTGGCCCCGCTCGGACACACGATCGCCGAGGGCCTGTCCCTGCCGAGCCTGGACGTCCCGCTCCAACCCCTCAGTCCCACACGGCAGTTCGCACCACCGATGCTCAGCGCCCGGTCCTTGGGCGCCACCGGAAATCGCATCGCCGGTCACTGCGTGAACCTGGCCGTGCAGCAGGTCTTCGCCGGGACCCTGCCCGCCGTACGGGACCGGCTGGGACTGCCCCGCGTGGACGCCGTCGCCGCCTGGCGGGCCCGCGAGCGACTGGCGCCGCCGGTCCTGCACGGCTTCAGTCCGCTGGTGGTGCCGCGACCGTCCGACTGGCGGGCGGGGCTCGACATCGCGGGCTACTGGTGGCCGTACGACGTCGACACCCAACTCCCGCCATCGGTACGGGACTTCCTCGACGCGGGTCCGCCACCGGTGTACGTCGGACTGGGCAGCGCGACCGTGCCCGATCCCGAGCGGCTCAGCGCCGACGTCGTGCGCGCCCTGCGCCGGGCCGGGCTGCGCGGGGTGATCCAGCGGGGCTGGAGCGGTCTGGAGGCGTCAGGCGACGACATGCTGACCGTCGACGAGGTCCCGCACTCCGCCCTGTTCCCGCGCATGGCGGCCGTGGTCCACCACGCGGGCGCGGGCACGACCGGCGCGGGCCTGCGGGCCGGGGTCCCCGCGGTTCCGGTGCCGATCCAGTTCGACGAGGCCTTCTGGGCGGCGCGTCTGGTACGGCTCGGAGTCGCTCCGTGTGCCGTACCCCTGCGCCGCCTCACGACCGACTCGCTGGCCGCTGCACTCGAACGGGCAACGGGAGACGCGGAGTTGGGGCGCCGGGCTGCGGAGTTGGGTGCGCGGATCCGGGCGGAGGACGGCGTGGCACCGGTGGTGAAGGCCGTCGAGAGGCTGGCCGGCTGAGGGGGTGGGCGCGCGGATCGGACGGTCGGCCGAGGGCTGAGCCCGCAGGTCGGACGGCCGGCTGAGGAAGTAGGCGTGCGGATCGGACGGTCGGCCGAGGGCTGAGCCCCCAGGTCGGCCGGCCGACTGAGGACGAAGGCGTGCGGATCGGACGGTCGACTGAAGGGTGAGCTCGCAGGTCGGACGGTCGGCTATGCGTCCTTCGGGGACCAGCCCTCCGGCCGCAGAATCCCCAGCAGTTGCCGGACCAGTTCGTCCACGACCTCGTCCAGGGTCGCGTCCAGCCATCCGGCGCTCCAGTCGTGGAGCAGGCCGTTCACGCTGCCGATGAAGGCGGTCGCGGCGATGCGGTAGTCGCGCTGGGCCGCCTGGCCCCGGGCGGCGGACGAGTCGCACTCGGCGCAGATCAGGTCCACCCAGCGGGCGCGACGGGCCAGGCGCTGCTCTTCGAGGCGGGGGCTGACGCCGATGATCTCGACGAAGGTGATGCGGATCCGGCGCGGATCGGCGCTGACGTTCCGGGCGTAGGCCTGGAACATCGCCGTGACGCGCTCGACGAGCGGGAGGTCGCGGGCCTCGGCGAACGCGGCCAGGACCGCCTCCTCGGCCCATCCGTTGACCTGGAGGTGCAGCGCGGCGAGCACGTCTTCGAGGGTGCGGAACTCCTCGTAGAACTGCCGCGTCGAGAGTCCCGCGGCCTCGCTGAGCGCCGCGACCGTGGTCGCGCGGTAGCCGGGTGTGTCGCCGAACAGGTCGAGGGCGGCGTCCAGGAATCTCCTGCGCCGTTCGGCCTGCCGTTCCGTGGCCGACTTGCCGCCGTAGCGTCCGGTCGGGGCCCTGAGCCTGCCCGCCACTGATTCCTCCCTCGCCGCCTGATACGACAGTTTGTCGCGTCATCGGCCTCGGCGAGAAGGGCGCCCCCCTTCCTCGGCGTCCGCGCTCTCTTCCTCAGCGCTGCGGAAGGGCGCTCGGTGCCGCGGGCAGTTCCACCGTGATGCGGAGCCCGCCGGCGGAGCGCGGGACGAGGGTGAGTCGTCCGTCGTGTGCGAGCACGATGGTCTTGACGATCGCGAGGCCCAGGCCGACGCCGGCGTGGTCGGCGTTAATGCGCTTGGTGCCGCGCTGGAACGGCTCGGTGAGGGTCGAGACCAGCTGGGGGGTGAGGATCTCGCCGGTGTTCTCGACGGTGACCACCACGGTCCTGGGGCGAACCTCGGTGCTGACCCACACCGTGCCGTCCTCCGGCAGGTTGTGCACGATCGCGTTCTGCACGAGGTTCGTGATCAGTTGCAGCAGGAGCGCCTGCGATCCGATCGTGGGGGCGATGTCTCCGTCGGTCTCGATGGTGACGCCCTGCTTCTCCGCGAAAGGCAGCAGGGTTTCGGCGGCCTCTTCCGCCACGAGGGAGAGGTCGACGGGCTCTCGGGTGAAGGTCCGTTGGTTGGCGCGGGTGAGCAGGAGCAGTGCCTCGGTGAGGTCGATCGCCCGGGCGTTGACGGCGTGGAGACGTTCGATGATCTGGCCGTTGTCGTGATTCGGGTCGGTGCGGGCCAGGTCGATCAGTGATTTGGAGACGGCCAGCGGGGTGCGCAGTTCGTGGGAGGCGTTGGCGGCGAATCTCTGCTGTTCGGCGACGTGCGCCTCGAGCCGGGCGAGCATGGTGTCGAAGGCGTCGGCGAGTTCGCGGAACTCGTCCTTGCGGCCCGGCAGCCGGATCCGGTGGGAGAGCGAGCCGCTCGTGGCCGTGCGGGTGGCCTCCGTGATGCGGGTCAGCGGGGCGAGCATACGGCCGGCGAGGATCCAGCCTCCCACCAGACCGAAGAGCAGCAGGAACGCCAGGACCGCGGCCGCCCTCGGAGCGAAGACGCTCAGCAGGACGGACCGGATGGGGAAGACACCGTTCGGCTTGTCGTCCGGGTTCGTGAGCAACGCGCGATTGGGGACGTACCGCAGGAGGAACACCCACACGGCGGCGAGCAGCAGGACGCCGGCGACCATGAGGAATCCGGCGTAGCTGAGGGTGAGCTTGAGGCGCGCGCTCATCCCGGGCGCCCTGTCCACGATCCCCTGCCCGTCCCGCTCCTGCCTGTCTCGCATGCCTTCGATGGTATGAGTCGGCGCATATCGTCGCCGTACCGAAAACCGCATACGCACCGGCAACACCGCGCTGCCTTGGCTGGAGGAATGTCCTACAGCGAAACAGCACGCACCCCCGCGGGCGCGAACCTGACCGTCAGGCCGATCAGCGCGGCCGACCACTTGGCGTTCGTGCGGGCCCAGCGGTCGGTCAGCTTTCTGCAGACCCCGGCCTGGGGCCGCGTCAAGACCGAGTGGCGCAGCGAGTCCCTCGGCTGGCACGACCGCGGGCGGCTGGTCGGCGCCGGGCTCGTCCTGCACCGGCCGGTGCCCCGGCTCGACCGCTACACGCTGGCCTATCTGCCCGAGGGCCCGGTCATCGACTGGACCGGCGAGATCGACACGTGGCTCGACCCGCTGGCCGCGTATCTCAAGGCGCACGGCGCGTTCGCGATCCGGCTCGGCCCGCCGGTGCGCACGAACACCTGGGGTGCCGCCCAGGTCAAGGAGGGCATGGCCGACCCGGGCATCGGGCGGCTGACCGAGATGTCCGGCGACTGGGCCGACCCTGTCGGCGCCCGCGTGGCGGACCGGCTCCGGGACGCCGGCTGGCTGCCGCAAAGCCCGGAGGACGGCTTCGGGGTCGGGCATCCGCAGTTCAAATACGAGATCCCGCTGGCCGGCAGATCCGAGGACGACGTACTCAAGGGCATGAACCAGCTCTGGCGCCGCAACATCAAGAAGGCGGCCAAGGAGGGGGTCAAGGTCACGGTCGGGGGCACCATCGGGGGGACCCTCGGTCGGGACCTCAAGGCGTTCCACGACCTCTACGTCCACACCGCTGAACGCGACCGCTTCACGCCCCGCCCACTGCGCTACTTCGAGACCATGTTCCAGGCGCTGAGTACCGAGGATCCCGACCGGATCAAGCTCTACCTCGCCCACCACCAGGGCGACCTGGTCGCCGCCACCGTCCTGGTCCGCGTCGGTGGCCACGCCTGGTACTCCTACGGCGCCTCCTCCACCGAGAAGCGCGAGGTGCGCGGCTCCAACGCCTGCCAGTGGGTGATGATCCGCGACTCGCTCGCGGCCGGCTGCGATGTCTACGACCTGCGCGGCATCACCCCCACCCTCGACGCCGACGACCCGCATGTCGGGCTGATCCAGTTCAAGGTCGGCACGGGTGGTCGGGCGGTGCGGTACGTCGGCGAGTGGGACCTGCCGCTGCGGCCGATGGTCTACCGGGCGTTCGACCTGTACATGAGGCGGCGCGGACGCTGAGCGGTTCACCGCGAAACGGCCGACCTAGTCCAGTGTCGCCCGGCCCAACTACTCGAGCGCGGCGGCGACTTGATCGAGGCGCGCCCCGCGCGAGGCCTTGACGAGCACCACATCGCCGGCGGCGAGGTGGCCGCGCAGCCAGTCGACGGTCGCGTCGTTGTCGGCCAGCAGCACCGCCCTCTCCCCCGCGCCGTCGGCGATCGACCGGGCGCCCTCGCCGACCACGACCACCACATCGACCCGGGCGGCGGCGTACGCCCCGACGGCACGGTGTTCGGCGTCGCTCTCGTCGCCGAGTTCGAGCATTGCGCCGAGGACGGCGACACGGCGTCCGCCCTCGATCGCGGCCAGCGCGTCCAGGGCGGCGCGGGTCGAGTCGGGGTTGGCGTTGTAGGAGTCGTTGAGCAGGGTCGCGCCGCCGGCGAGGTCGCGCGGCTCCATGCGCCACTTGGAGAGTGCGGCGGTGGCGAGTGCGGTCGCGGCCACGTCGAGGGGTACGCCGGCCGCCAGCCCCGCCGCCGCGGCAGCCGACGCGTTGAGCGCCTGGTGGGCACCTACCAACGGCAGCACGACGTGAGCCGAGGCGTCGGCGGTCCGCAGGGTGAAGGACGGCCGGCCGAGTCGGTCCAGCGCCAGGTCGAGCACCCGCACATCGGCGTGCTCCGCCCGGCCGAAGGTCACCACCGGACCGTCGGTGAGCGAACGCATCGCGACCACGCGGGGATCGTCGGCGTTGAGGACGGCGGTACCGCCGGGCGTCAGACCCCGCACCAACTCGCCCTTGGTCTCGGCGATGGCCGCGCGCGATCCGAACTCGCCGAGGTGGGCCTGACCGACATTGAGGACTACGGCGATGTCGGGCGCGACCAGACCGGTGAGCCGGGCGATGTCGCCGACATGCCGGGCGCCCATCTCAAGGGCGAGGAACCGGGTGGCCGCGTCCGCGCGCAACATGGTGAGCGGCACGCCGAGTTCGTTGTTGAGCGAGCCGATGGTGGCGGTCGTCGGCGCGGTGCTCGACAGCACGGCCGACAGCAGATCCTTGGTGCCGGTCTTGCCCTGGGAGCCGGTCACCGCGACGACGATCAGCCCGTCGCGCAGCCGGGCGACGACATGGGCGGCGAGTGCCTGGAGCGCGGCCTGGGCGTCGTCGACCACGACGGTCGGCAGCGGTGTGGACCGGGAGCCGAGCACGGCCACCGCGCCGGCCCGGCGGGCCTGGTCGACGTAGTCGTGGCCGTCGACGCGCTCGCCGGCGAAGGCGACGAAGAGGCCGCCCGGCTCGGCCCGCCGTCCGTCGAGCACGGCCGGCGCGGTGACCCTCACGGCTCCGTCGCCCTTGACCACACCGCCGACGACCGCGGCGATCTCGCCGAGGCCGAGCGGGATCACGACCGGGCTCCTATGGAGGCTGTTTCTTGGAAAGACATGCCTCCAGTCAAGGCAGCGCGGTGTATCGCAGGCATATCGAAAACCCCATACATCCGGGCAACACCACGCCCCCTTGACTGTGGGCATGACCGACAGCGACAGCGAACCGCCCCGCATCACCATTTACGGGTGCGGCCCAGATGAAGCCGTCTTGTTCCGAGAGCTGGCGTCTCGCTTCGACATAACGCCGACCATCACCGACGCGCCGGTATCCCCGGCCACCATTGAACTGGCGTCCGGAAGCAGATGCATCAGCGTCGGCCACAAGACGCACATAACCAACTCCACTCTTCGCGCACTTGGTCAAGCCGGCGTGGAGTACATCTCCACCAGGAGCATCGGCTACAACCACATCGACGTGGAGTACGCGAGCGGCGTCGGCCTTTCCGTCGAGAACGTCAACTACTCGCCGGACAGCGTGGCCGACTACACCTTGATGCTCATGTTGATGGCGGTGCGCGACGCGAAATCCACCATCCGTCGCACGGACGTACACGACTACCGACTGAGCGAACTGCGCGGGAGAGAGCTGCGCGACCTGACCGTCGGGGTGATCGGCACGGGCCGCATCGGCACGGCGGTCATGGACAGGCTTCGGGGTTTCGGCTGCCGAATCCTGGCTCATGACAATCGCCCCAAATCCGACGCCGATTACGTGCCGCTCGACGAATTGCTGAAGTTGAGCGACATGGTCACGCTCCACGCGCCGCTCACCTCGGAGACACGTCATCTGCTGGATCGGCAGCGCATGGAGCAGATGAAGCACGGCGCGCTGATCGTCAATACCGGACGTGGCGCGCTCATCGATACCGAGGCCCTTGTAGAGGCATTGGAAAGCGGCAGGCTGGGCGGCGCGGCATTGGACGTCCTCGAAGGAGAGGAAGGAATATTCTACGCCGACCGCAGGGACGAACCCATCGACAGCAAACCGTTGTTGCGGCTCCAGAGTCTGCCGAATGTGCTGATCAGTCCGCACACCGCCTACTACACGGACCACGCCCTGAGTGACATGGTCGAGAACTCCCTCACCAACTGCCTCACATTCGAAAGCAGAATTCAGCATGGCTAGGTTGAAGGTCGTCGTCATATTCGGGGGCGTCTCTGAAGAGCACCCCGTCTCCGTCAAGTCCGCGCAGGAGGTCGCGCGAAACCTCGACCTCGAGAAGTACGAGCCGTTCTATGTGGGGATCACGAAGAGCGGCGCCTGGAAGCTCTGCGACGGGCCCGGCCCGGACTGGGAGGCCGGCAGGTGCCGCCCGGTTGTGCTCTCGCCGGACAGGAGCGTCCGCGGCCTGCTCGTCCTGGAACAGGGACGATTCGAAACGATCGGCCTGGACCTCGTGCTTCCTGTCCTCCACGGCAAGCTCGGCGAGGACGGCGCGATGCAGGGGCTGCTGGAGCTCTCCGGCATCCCCTACGTCGGCTGCGATGTGCAGAGTTCAGCGCTGTGCATGGACAAGTCCCTCGCCTATCTCGTCGCCAGGAGCGCGGGAATCGCCACGCCGAATTTCTGGACCGTCATGGCGCACGAGAACATCGATCCCGACCGGCTCACCTATCCCGTCTTCGTGAAACCGGCCCGTTCGGGTTCGTCCTTCGGCGTCAGCAAGGTGTCCGGGAAAGAGGACCTGCTGAGCGCGGTGGAGACCGCACGGCGGTACGACGCGAAGGTACTGATCGAAGAGGCGGTCGTCGGCAGCGAGATCGGGTGCGCCATCCTCGGGAACGAGGTGGATCTGTTCGCCGGCGAGGTGGATCACATTTCCCTCTCGCACGGATTCTTCCGCATCCACCAGGAGGACGAACCGGAGAGCGGCTCCGAGAACTCCACGCCGATCGTTCCCGCCGACATTCCGGCGGAGTCGCGTTCTCTCGTCCAGGAGACGGCGAAGGCCGTGTACCGCGCGCTGGGATGTACGGGACTCTCTCGGGTCGACATGTTTCTCCGGGAGGATGGGGAAGTCGTCCTCAACGAGGTCAACACCCTGCCCGGTCTCACCTCGTACAGCCGTTATCCGAGGATGATGGCGGCCGCCGGGTTGCCGCTTTCCGAGGTGATCGACCGGATGGTGTCGTTGGCGTTGACGGGGAAGATCCGATGACCGATGATTTCGTCTTCGTGGACGAGGTGGTGTCCGGAATACGCTGGGACGCCAAGTACGCCACCTGGGACAACTTCACCGGCAAACCTGTGGACGGGTACCTGGCCAACCGGATCGTCGGCACGCGGGACGTGTGCGCAGCTCTGGAAAGGGCGCAGGAGAAGGCCGAATCCCTCGGCTTCGGCCTTCTCCTCTGGGACGGTTATCGTCCGCAACGCGCCGTGGACTCGTTTCTCCGGTGGTCCCGACAGCCGGAGAACGGCCGCACGAAGCGACGCCACTATCCGAACATCGACAGAGCCGGGATGTTCGACCTGGGATACGTGGCCACCAGGTCGGGTCACAGCCGCGGCAGCACCGTCGACCTGACGCTGTTCCACCTGGATACCGCTGAACTGGTACCCATGGGCGGTGACCACGACCTGATGGATTTGATCTCACATCACGGAGCAGAGGGAGTCACGGAGGTCGAAGCGGCGAACCGTCAGCATCTGTGCTCCATCATGGAAGCCTGCGGTTTTCGTTCCTACGCCTGCGAGTGGTGGCACTACACACTCGAATCCGAGCCTTTTCCGGACACCTATTTCGATTTTCCCGTCGCTTAGTACTCGCTGTAGATCGTGATCTTGCTGGTGGAGGCGGCTGACCACCCAGCATGCTTGCGCCAACTGGCCGTCTTGGGTTGTCAGATGACGCTTTGGACGATCGTGACGTCGATGGCACGAGCGTCCGCGCCTGGAGAGTCCACTGCGACTCGCACTCTGAACTCGCCGCGGTCTCCCACTCGATATACGAAGCGGGTCAGTTGCTCTACGTCGCCGACGGCAATGCGGCCGTCAGGCAGTAGCAGGGAGCCGTCGAAGACCGTGGTGAACGCGGGGTCGGCCCCTTCGGGATCCTCAGACTGCGGCTGCACGAAGAGACGTACTTTGATGAGTCCCGTCTGCGGCCGCACTCGAACCGCTACGTGGGTATCGCAGCTGGCTGCGGGTGCCTCCGCCAAGGCGAGGGAGAGGGGAACCCAATCGGTTGCCCCCAGGTGCAGCACGGCGTGGTTCACGTAGATGTCGACTCCGGCGACCTGCACTGCGCTCCATCCTCGTACAGCTCAGACCGCCGATCCTGCTGCCCTCGGTGGCTGAGCGGCCGGCCAGTCCCGTAGGGGAAGCGGCCACCGTTGATCATCGTGAGGTGTGTGGACTAACGAAGAGACGGTGGCCGTCGGCCACAGCATAGATCCCGTCCATTGGCGGCAGTCTTTCGAGGCGGTCTTGAGCCGGATCGCAGGCCGGTTCGCGCGAATCGAACCCCGTCGGAGTGCCCGGAGGCTGATCCTGGGCCTGTTGTCGGACCTGCCCCGCAAGAAGTGCTGGACGATCGCCGAATGGGTTGGCGAGGCGAGCCCGCACGGGATGCAGCACTTGTTGTGCCGGGCTTCCTGGGACGCCGATGCAGTCCGTGGCGACATACGGGAGTACGTGGTCGAGCACCTACATGACCCCGACGCCGTACTGGTGGTCGATGAGACCGGAGACCTGAAGAAGGGGATCCACACCGTCGGCGTCCAGCGCCAGTACACGGGCACAGCAGGACGCATCGAGAATGCCCAAGTCGCCGTCTACATGATTTACGCAGGTCAGCATGGCCACGCTGCGGTCGACCGGGAACTGTATGTCCCCGGTTCTTGGACCTCTGCTCCCGAACGCTGCCGCGCTGCAGGTCTGGCCGAGGAGACCGTCATGGCCACCAAGCCGGAGTGGCCGCACGCATGATCACCCGGTCTCTGGATGCCGGCCACCGGCCCGCATGGGTGGCCGGCGACGAGGTCTACGGCGGAAACCCGAAACTGCGAACAACGCTGGAGGGACGCGGCATCGGCTACGCCCTGGCAGTGGCATGCTCGCACGAAGCAACCACCGGAGGGGGAAAGCTGCGCGCGGACGTCTTGGCCAAGAAGGTGCTCAAGCGTGCGTGGCAGAGGCTCTCCGCAGGAGCAGGGGCAAAAGGCCACCGCTTCTACGACTGGGCGGTCATCGACCTGACCGGCCCCGGTAGCAGTCAGTTGCTGATCCGCCGCAACCCGAGCACAGGCGAACTCGCCTTCTACCGTTGCTATTCGCCCATGCCGGTCCCGTTGACCACATTGGTCCGGGTCGCCGGCTCTCGATGACGAGTGGAGGAGTTCTTCCAATCCGGAAAGGGCTTGGCGGGCCTGGATGAGCACCAGGTCCGCCGCTATACCTCGTGGTCGCGGTGGGTCACCTTGGTCATGCTCGCGCATGCCTCCCTCGCGGTCGTACGCGCAGACGAGCACACCCGTCAGGCCCCTTCCGGGGATCTCGTACCGCTCACCTGCAACGAGATCCAGCGCCTGTTCATCGCTCTCGTGGCCCGCCCCGTGCACGATGCCGCCCATCGGCTCGACTGGTCGCACTGGCGACGCCGCCACCAGGCCAGATCCCAGGCCAGTCACTACCGACGACAAGCCACAGAAGCGTGAAGATCACTATCTACAGCTGGAGTATTAGGCCCGGGCGGCCCGTCACCTGGGTGGCGGGCCCCGGCAGGGTGACGCTGACCGTCTTGAGCTGGGTGTACTCGTAGAGGGCCTCGATGCCCTTCTCCCGGCCGATGCCGCTCATCCTGTAGCCGCCGAACGGTGTCTCGACGCCGATGGCGCCGCCGTTGACGGTGACCTGGCCGGCCTCGATGCGGTGGGCGAGGGCGACGGCTTCGTCCTCGGTGTCGAACGGCAGGGCGACCAGCACCGGCCCGAAGGTCTCCTCCCGTGCCACCTGCATGTCGGGCTTGACGTCGGTGAGCACGGTCGGCTGGATGTAGCGCCCCCGCTCGGGCACCCCGTCCTCGCACTTGTGCCCGCCGACGGCCGATCGGGCGCCCTCCTGCCGTGCGGTGGCGAGCATCCCGAGCACCTTGTCGAACTGCGGTGGAGTGACAATCGGGCCGAAGTACTCGCCGGGCCGCTTGTCGCTCAGGATCGCGCTGATACGACCTACCAGCTCGTCCTGCACACCGCGCTCGACCAGCAGCCGGGTGGTCGCGGAGCAGATCTGCCCGGAGTTGATCAGGACGGCCATCGCCGCCGCCCTCGCGGCAGCGTCGAGGTCGGCGTCGGCGAAGACCAACAGCGGGCTCTTGCCGCCCAGTTCGAGGGCGATGCCGACCGTGGGGCCGAGCCCGGTGACGACGTTGAGGGAGTGGCATCCTCGAGCACAACGTCTCCGCCGACTTGGCCATGAAGTACAAGCGGGAGGCCCAGGCTGGTCTCGCCGGTCTGGCGGGCATGTTCCAGGAGATCCTGCCCGAGTTCGACGACGGGAAGGCCGCCGAAGCGGCCAGCATGACCATCGTTCTCGTCGGGGCGTTGTGGACGCACAGCCACCCGGCGGAGGCCGTGCGTGCCGCCTACGCCACCGACGCGAGTCTCGCGTTCCTCCCGACTCCTTCGCCGCGACTCTCGAGCGTGCGATCACGGTCTACGTGATCGGGCTGCTGGCCGATACCGACAGGTGGCCCCCGACCCGGCCGACCCCCGCCGGAGTCGACCGGTCGAGGGCCTGGCCGGGCCTTCGCCTTCCTCAGAACCTTTTGCCACTTCCCTTTCTCAGAACTTCGCCGCCGCCCAAGTCGCCAGCTCGGACTTCGCCGCGCTCAGCAGGGTGGCGGACGGTGCGGTCGCTCCGTTGGTCACCAGCGCGTAGTGCAGGACGCCGGAGTCGGAGTCGGTCAGCAGCAGCCGGCGGCTGCCGGTGCCGCCGGGCTCCGGGGCCACGCCGACCGGGGTCGACGAGGTGTAGGCGGGCGGCGCGTAGGCCGTACCCAGGTCGGAGACGACCGTGGTCGTCGCTGTCGGGAAGGACGCCGGGAGGTGCAGTTCGGTGGGTGCCGTGGCGCTGCCCGAGCGCCACACGAGCAGGCTGTACTGGCCGGATCCCACCAGCGAGGACACGTTCGGGAGTGAACTCGGTACGGGGTTCCAGGTCAGGGTCGTCGACCCGTCCCGGGAGCGGTCCTCGTAGGTGAACGCGGCCGTGGAGCCGGAGGTCGCGCTCGGGTAGATCCGGTCCAGGAGCCGGGCGTCCTGGCGCAGAGCCACCGTGCCGGAGTCGGTCATGCTGACGGCGGAGAGGTCCTCGTCGTTCCAGGCGTCGCCGGACGTGAGCACCTTGTCGGGGTTGTCGTTCATCAGCTCGTGGTGGCGGCCGTTGTAGATGTCCCACTGCCACTGGGAACCGGACAGGACAGGACCGGAGTTCGCCGGGCTGGTCCACCAACTCGCCCCGGGGACACGGGAGTCCAGGGCCTGGTACACCGCCTTCAGGACCGTCGGCGCCTTGCCGGCGACCGTCCCGTTCAGGGGGTGCCCGAACTCACTGACGATCGCGGTGGTCCCGGCGGCCGAGGCGCGGTCGCGGATCGTGCCGAAGTCGGTCGCGTACTGGCCGTCGGACGCGTTGCCCCACATGAGGATGCCGGAGATGGCCTTCTGGTCGTAGAAGTGGGTGTTGAAGACGTACCGCGAGCCGAGCGTGCCCGCGTCCAGCAGGCCGCCCTCCTGCTTCTGGGAGTCGATGTTGGAGTTCCAGAACAGGTTCGGCTCGACGAAGGCGGGCTTGGACTGCCAGCCGGCCGCGTCCATCCGGGCCCGGAACTTCTGGTAGAAGGGCCACAGCAGGCTCGCTTCCCAGGTCCGGGAGGCCTGGCCGGAGTCGTAGGTGCCCGCGAACGGCTCGTTGTACGGGTCGAAGCCGACGACGCCCGCGAACTCGGCGGTGGTCAGGTGCTGCGCGAGGTAGGTCATCGTGGACTGCGCCGTGGCCAGGAAGGCGTCCTGAAGGCCGTAGTTGTTGTGCCAGAAGTCGTACTGCCCCTTGGTCACGGCCGCGTTCTGGGTGATGTTCTGCCCCCAGAAGAAGCAGATCCCGCAGTACTCCTGCGGGTAACTGCCCAGGTCCACCGCCCACTTGGGGGCTCCGTCACCCGTGTACCAGCTGCCCGTGTTGAACAGGTACCGGGAGTAGAGGTCCTGGTGGAAGTCGGGGTAGACGCGGATGCCGGTGTCGAGGAAGGCCTGCATCTGCGCGGTCGCGGCGGCCAGGTAGGCCGTGTCCACCTGACCGCGGACGGGTTCGGCGTAGGCCCAGGACAGCAGGAAGCGGACCGCGTTGCCGCCGCCGAGGGCGCGCAGCGCGGTCGCCGACTTCTTGGCGTCGGCCACCGAGGCGAAGGGCAGACCGTTGTTCTCGTCCAGCTTGGTCTCGCCGGAGACGTTGTAGCCGCGCAGTACGACCTCGCGGCCGGTGGCGTCGACGAAGCGGCCGTTCGACACGGTGAGGGTCGTGCCGTCGAACGAGAGGGAGTCGGGGACGGTGGCGGCGGTGGCGGGCGAGGCGCCCACCACCGTCAGGAATCCACAGAGGACAACCAGAACCACGAGCAGACGAGCCCGGATATTCGGCATGTCCACTACAGTCCGGGGATTTCCCGACACCGTCAATACTTCTGACTCTTGAGTAAGTTTCAGGATTTTCGGACCTGTTTCGCCCCAGTCACCTCAACTCCCGACTCGTCGGGTCATGTTCAACAGGTACTCCCGTCGGTCGAGCGGGTTGTGGTCGGTACGCGACCGGGTCGGCACCGTGCCGTGCGTGATCGGCGCGTAGTGGTCGAAGGCGCTCTCCAACTCGCCCTCGCCACGCGTGAGTCCGGGGATCCGCCGGCCCAGTTCGTGCACCCGGCCGGCCGGTACCGCGCCCGTCAGCACACAGACGCCGCCGTGCGTCTCGGTGCTCTCCGGCACGGCCCGCAGCGAGGTCAGCACCGGCAGCAGCGCGCCCAGGGTGTCCGCCGGGGCCTCGACACGGAACGCGTGCATCGGCTCGTACACCCGCGTCCCCGCCCGCCGCAGCGCCTCGACCAGGACGAGCGGGGTCAGCCCCCGGAAGTCGTACCCGGTGCTGGACATGCTCTTGTCGAAGCCCTGGTGGGCGTGGCTCTGCCGGGGCGAGTAGCCGCAGTGGGTCATGGTGACCGTGCAGTCCGGGATCCGCCAGCCGCACAGGCCCTGTCCGAGGGTCTCGCGGACGGTGTCCTCGACGGCCTTGAAGAAGGCGTACGGCATGGAGCCCAGCTCCACCTCGAGGCGGAAGTCGACGCCCGAGCCGGTCGGGGCGGGGTCGACGCGCAGGCCGACGGTGGCCAGGAAGGGGTTGTCGTCCTTCTTGTTGTACTCGACCGCCGCGCCGGAGCCGGCCGGTCGCTCGACGCAGATGGTGGTGGTCTCCCGAAAGGTGACGTCGAGTCCGTACTCGTCGGCGAGCGTCGCCTGGATGACCTCCTTCTGCACCTCGCCGTAGAGCGACACGGACAGCTCGCGGCGCACTTCGTCGTGGCGCAGGTCGATCAGCGGGTCCTGTTCGGCGAGTTGACCGAGGGCGAGGTGGAGTCGCCCACGGTCCGTGTCCGCGCCCGGGACGACGACCGTCTCCAGGGTCGGCGGAGCGAAGAAGTGCCCCTGGGTGTCCCGGGGTTCACCGATCGTGTCGCCGATGCGTACGTCGGTCAGACCCCACAGCCGGGCGATGCGTCCGGCGGGGACGGCGTCGTCGCGGACGTCGGTGCCGTGGTCGAAGACGGTGATCGCGGTGACCCTGCCCTCCGGGCGGGCCGCGTCCTCCGTCCCGGCCGCACCGAAGGGCACACGGTCGCGGGTGCGCAGGGTGCCGTCGAAGATCCGGGCGTACGCCACCTTCTCCCCCGCCGGGCCCCGCTCGACCTTGAACACCGTGCCGGAGACCGGCCCTTCGGCGTCCCCGTCGGCCGGCGGCAGCAACTCCCCGATCCCGGCGACCAGTTCACGGACGCCCGCGCCGGTGATCGCGGACCCGAAGTACACCGGATGGACCTGCGCCCGACGGGTGCCGGTGACGAGTGCCGCGCGGAGACGGTCGTGGGAGAGGGTGCCGTCGACGTACGCGGACAGGACGTCGTCGTCCTGGGACGCGAGGACGTCGAGCGCGCTCGGGGCGAGTCCCGGCGTGAAGCGGGCGCCGGGCGTGCCGAGCCCCTCGGCCGTGCCCATGGGCACGATCGCCGGTGTGAGCCGGTCGGCGATCTCGCGCAGCACACCGTCCTGGCGGGCCCCGCGCCGGTCGATCTTGTTCACGAACAGCAGGGTCGGGATGCCCAGCCGCCGCAGCGTCCGCATCAGGACGCGCGTCTGCGCCTGGACGCCCTCCACGGCCGAGACGACGAGCACGGCGCCGTCGAGCACGCCGAGCACGCGCTCCACCTCGGCGATGAAGTCCGGGTGGCCGGGGGTGTCGATGAGGTTGACCGTCACGTCGTCGACCTGGAAGGAGACGACGGCGGACTTGATGGTGATGCCGCGCCGGCGCTCCAGCGCGAGGGTGTCGGTACGGGTGTTCCCGTCGTCGACGCTGCCGATCTCGTCGATCACGCCGACGGTGTGCAGCAGCCGTTCGGTCAGGCTGGTCTTACCTGCGTCGACGTGCGCGAGGATGCCGAGGTTGAGCAAGTGCACGAAGCGTCATGTCCTTTGGATAGGGGGTGCTTCCTTCCTGGGTGGACATGAACGGTGCGCGCATCTCAGCTCCTCGGATCCTTCGGTAGGGGTGCCTGAGCAGTGCAGCAGACCGGCGCCCGCGATGCCAACGGATTAACCGGGAGCGTGATGATGCGAAGCGTGGTGATACGGAGTCGCTCGTGGCCCGGATGCGACGCTTGATCTCACCGTCGGCACACCGGCTGACCTGGGCCTGTCTTAAGGAGCGGAGCGTGCGTGACATCCTCCCGCGGTTGAGCGAGTGGTATGCGGACCGGGTGCCGTTCGGCCTCGCGACCGTCGTCGCCGTCAGCCGCAGCGCGCCGCGCGATCCCGGCGCGGCCATGGCGGTCGGGCCCGGCGACGAGGTCGTGGGGAGCGTGTCCGGCGGCTGTGTCGAGGGAGCCGTCTTCGAACTCGCCCAGGAGGTGGTGGCGAGCGGCGAGGCACGGCTCGAGACCTTCGGGTACAGCGACGAGGACGCGTTCGCGGTCGGGCTCACCTGCGGCGGCGAGATCACGCTGCTGGTCCGGCCCGTCACCGCGGAGACCGATCCGACGTTCCCGGCGGTGGCGGAGGCCGTCGCCGCCGGCCGTCCGGTGACCGTCGCGACGGTGGTCGACGGGCCCGCGCCGCGCGGGGCCACCCTCGTGGTCGGCACCGACGGGGTCTCGGGCACGCTGGGGTCGGCCGGTCTGGACTTCGCCGTCGCCGCCGACTCGCGGGGCGAACTCGCCCTGGGCGCAACGGGGTTGCGGCACTACGGTCCGGACGGCGAGCGCCGCGAGGACACGGTCGCCGTCTTCCTGCACTCCTTCGCCCCACCGCCCCGCATGCTGGTCTTCGGCGCGATCGACTACGCGGCCGCGGTCGCCCGCATCGGCGGCTTCCTCGGCTACCGCGTCACCGTGTGCGACGCCCGCCCGGTCTTCGCCACGCCGAAACGCTTCCCGGCGGGCGTCGAGGTGGTCGTCGACTGGCCGCACCGCTACCTCCACGGCACCGACACCGACGAGCGCACGGTCGTCTGCGTGCTGACCCACGACCCCAAGTTCGACGTGCCGCTGCTGACGGAGGCGCTGCGCCGGCCGGCCGCCTACATCGGGGCGATGGGCAGCCGCCGTACCCACGACGACCGGATGCGGCACCTGGTCGACGCCGGCCTCACCGACGCCGAACTGTCCCGGCTGCGCTCCCCCGTCGGACTCGACCTCGGGGCGCGTACGCCCGAGGAGGTCGCGGTGTCCGTCGCGGCCGAGATCATCGCCCTGCGCTGGGGCGGCAGCGGCTCGCCGCTCTCGGCCACGGCGGGGAAGATCCATCCGTCGCCGTAGGCGGCGCACGGCTGCTGTCGTCCGCACAAAGGCGACGGCGAGCCTGACCTGGCCGGACGCCGTCAGGCTCCGGTCTCCCGGTAGTCCGCCAGGATCCGCTCCAGGTGGTTCAGCGCCGCCTTGGTCCGGGCCGGATGGTCCCGGAAGAAGGGGTCGTCCGGTACGGGGAGCGAGCCCGCGAGCGCCCAGCCGCGGCCCCGTGCCCAGGTGGCGTCGTCGGCGCCGACCGCCTCGCGGAAGGTGTCCCGGACCTCGGCGGGCAGGAACTTCCAGGCGGGCACCAGGTCCACCGCGGGGTCGGCCACGGCCAGCGTCCCGAAGTCGATGACGGCGCTGAGCCGGCCGTCCCTGGTCAGGAGGTTGCCCGCGTCGAGGTCGCCGTGGATCCACACCGGGGCCCGGTCCCAGGCGGGCGCGGCGAGCGCGGCCTCCCAGACCTCGGTGAGGGCGTCGGTGTCGACCAGCCCGGTCGTCCTCAGCTTCTCGATCTTGGGCCGGACGCGTGCCTCGACGGCGATGGAGTCGCGCGGGTCGCCCATCGGGACCCCACGGAAGGCGTTGCTGGCCTCGGGACCGGGTCCCCCGGTGGCGTCGACGGCTTGCAGCGCGCGCAGGAATCCGGCCAGGTCGAGGGCGGTACGGACGGGGTCGGCGAGGTTCTCGTCGGTCGCAGTCTCGCCTTCCAGCCAGCGGTACACGGACCACGGGTAGGGGTAGCCCTCGCCGGGCTCGCCCATCGCGACCGGTTCGGAGACGGTCAGGGGCAACTGCGGGGCGAGGCGGGGCAGCCAGCGGTGCTCGCGCTCGACCTGGCCGACCCAGTGGGCGTACCGCGGCAGCCGTACGGACAGGTCGTCGCCGAGCCGGAAGGTGGCGTTGTCCATGCCCGACAGCGGAACCGGGGCGACGGGCAGGTCCGCCCAGTGCGGGAACTGGGCGGCGAGCAGACGGCGTACGAGCGGGGCATCGATCAGCATGCCGTCCATCTCAGCCGGGCGGTGGCCGCAGATCCAGCGAATTACCCGGCACCGGTGGGTGCTATCTCGGGGGCAGGCGGTGCAGTTCCAGGTCGGTGAGCCGGCCGTCGGCGACCGTGGCGGTCATGTACGTGCAGTGCGGCTGGCGTCGGCGGTCGGTCGGGGAGCCGGGGTTGAGCAGGCGCAGGCCGGTGGCGGCGGTGGTGTCCCAGGGGATGTGGCTGTGCCCGAAGACGAGCACGTCGAGGTCGGGGAAGCGTGCGGCGCAGCGTGCCTCCCGGCCCTGGGCGGCGCCCGTCTCGTGCACGACGCCGAAGCGCAGGCCGCCGAGTTCGGCGTACGCCACCTCGGGCAGCCGGGCGCGCAGGGGCGGCCCGTCGTTGTTGCCGTACACGCCGACGACGCGGCGGGAGCGGTCCTCCAGCAGATCGAGGGTGGCGGTGTCGACCCAGTCGCCGGCGTGCAACACGACGTCCGCGCGCGGGAGTTCGGCGAGCAGCGGCGCGGGCAGTTCCTTGGCGCGCTTGGGGAGGTGGGTGTCGGACATGAGAAGGAGGCGCACGGGGTCAGCCTAGGGAGGGTGGCGGAAGTCCGCTCGGCCGGCTCGACGGAGGTCTGGACTCGACGGAGGTCTGCGCTCGACCAGGTCTACAGTTGAAACTGTTCAGTCTGGGCTGGACAGTTTCCGGATCACGGTCTTACGGTGGGCCCATGAACGCATCGGCCACCGACCCGCCCGCCGGCATTTCCGACTCGGCGGCCCGGGCCGCGCGCGACCTGCGGGTGGTGTTCAGCCGGCTGCGCCGCCGGATCAGGGTGGTCGCGGAGAACGACGAGCTCACGCCGCCCCAGGTGTCCGCGCTCACCCTGGTCGCCAAACAGGGCGCCGCCACGGCCAGTGCGCTGGCCACGGCCGAGGGCGTGCGTCCGCAATCCATGGCGACCACGCTCGCCGCGCTCGACCGGCAGGGGTTGATCCGGCGCACCCAGGACCCCGACGACGGCCGCCGTCAGCTCGTCACCCTGACCGACGCCGGGCGCCGACGCGTCGACGGCGATCAGCAGGCACGCGAGGAATGGCTGGCCCGGGCCCTCCAGGACCGGTTCACCGAGGCCGAGCGGAGCAGGCTCCTGGAGGGGCTGGCTCTGCTGGAACGGCTGACGCAGGAGTAGCAGGGCCTCGTCGCAGTCGTCCGACAGGGCCCGGAACCGAACGCGCTCACCCCCCTCCCCCAGCACCACCGCACTCTCCCGAAAGGCACGTCCATGACCGTCACCGCCCTCGACCCGCGTACCGCCCTCGTCGTGATCGATCTCCAGGCCGGCATAGTCGGCGCGCCCACCCAGCCGTACTCCGGCGAAGAGGTCGTGGCCCGCACGGTCGCGCTCGCCGACGCCTTCCGTGACCGGGGGCTGCCCGTGGTCCTGGTCCGGGTCTCGTTCGCCGCCGACGGCGCGGACGCCCCCTCCGGGCGCACCGAGGCCACCGGACGGACCGGGTCTCCGCCCGAGGGCTGGGACCGGATCGTCGGTGAACTCGCGGGCCACGCGGGCGACATCACCGTGACCAAGCACAACTGGGGCGCGTTCCACGGCACCGACCTCGACGTCCAGCTGCGCCGGCGCGGTGTCACCCAGATCGTGCTGACGGGCATCGCCACCAGCATCGGCGTCGAGTCCACCGCCCGCGCCGCCTACGAGCACGGCTACCACGTCACGCTGGCCACCGACGCGATGAGCGACCTGAGCAGCGAGGCGCACGACAACAGCATCGAGCGGATCTTCCCGCGTCTGGGTGAGCGGGGCAGCACGGCGGAGATCCTGGAACTCCTCGCCAAGACACACGACTGACGCCGCAAAGTCACCGTCCCGACAGGAAGGTGCGAGGGGGACGGGGCCCTCTCCCGGGTTAGCATCTGGCCACCCGCACCAACCGTACGGCGAGCGACCCGAGGGGGCTCGGAAGCCCGATGCCGGTCAAGGTCAGCGTCATCGTCCCCGTCCACAACCCGGGGGCCCGCATCGGCGATTGCATCGCCTCAGTGCTCAAGCAGTCGCTGCCGCCCGACGCCTACGAAGTGATCTTCGTCGACGACGGCTCCACCGACGCCACCCCGGCCCGGCTCGACGCGCTCGCCGCCGCCGACCCCCGGGTCCGGGTCGTCCACCAGGACAACTCCGGCTGGTCCGGCAAGCCCCGCAACGTCGGCATCGCCGCCGCCCGCGGCACGTACGTGATGTTCGTCGACCACGACGACGTCCTCGGCGACGAGGCCCTGGAGCGCATGTACGGGTACGGGGTGGCCAACCGCGCCGACGTGGTCGTGGGCAAGATGGCCGCGCGGGGGCGACCGGTGCCGGTGGAGCTGTTCCGCCACAACCTGCCGCGCGCGAGCGTCGCGGACGCCCCGCTCATCGACAGCCTCACCCCGCACAAGATGTACCGCAAGGCGTTCCTCGACGACATCGGCCTACGGTTCCCGGAGGGCCGGCGCCGCCTGGACGACCACGTCTTCGTGACCGAGGCCTATCTGCGCGCGGCCAACGTCTCCGTGATCGGCGACTACGTCTGCTACTACCACAGCAGGCGCGACGACCACTCCAAGGCGGGCATCCAGCCCTTCGACCCGGCCGGCTACTACAAGAACCTCCGCGAGGCGCTGGACGTCGTCGAGCGGTACACCGAACCGGGCCCGGTGCGCGACCGGCTCTACCGGCGCTGGCTGCGGGTGGAGATGGTGGACCGGCTGCGCGGCCGGCGCCTGCTCGCCCTGCCGGAGGACCACCGCAGGAAGCTCTTCGAGGAGATCCGCCAGGTCGTCGTGGAGCGCTTCGGGCCCGGTGTCGCCGCCGGGCTCCAGCCGACGCAGCAGGTCGTCGCCGCGCTGGTCGCCGCGGACCGGCTCGACGACGTGACGGCGTTCGCGGAGTGGGAGGCCGGTGTCGAACTGGCGGCGGCGCCCGATCGCGTCGAGTGGCGGGACGGTCTGCTGCGGTTCGACTTCGCCGCCGAACTCACCGCGGACGGTACGTCGTTGACGTATCCCGGCGGCAGTGTGCGCACGAGGCCGGACGAGCCGCCCCGTGATGTCGCCGACGCGATCGCCAGGGTGGGGGCCGGGGCGGTGAGCCGGTTCGGCCGGGCGAGCGCGGATCTGCTGCTGCGTGAACGGGCCACCGGCGCCCAGTACTTCCAGCCCGTCGAGGTCACCCGGGAGATCGTGCCGGTCGAGGACAGCGGGCGGGTCCGGCTGGTGCTGCGCGGGGTGGTCACCGTCGACGCGGCCAACGCGGCGGGCGGCGCCCCGCTGCACGGCGGGCTGTGGGACACCTACGCCCGGATCAGGCTGGGCGGTTGGACCAAGGAGAGCCGGGTCGGTCCCGGCCCGCGCAAGGCCCGGGCGGCGACGGCGGCCGGGGTGGTGGCCGACCGTGTGGTGCTGCCGTACTGGACGGACCGGCACGGCACTCTCTCGCTCGACGTCGACCGGGCGGTCAAGCGGCTCGGCCTGAACGGACTGAGCCCGGAGGACACCGACGCCTCGGCCGGCCGACTGCGCGTGCCGCTGCCGCTGTACACCCCCGCCGGGACCCGCGTCCTGCTGAAGCTCACGTCCTCCGACGCCTCGGTGGAGACACCGGGCACGCTCTCCCCGGCCGCCGACGGGGCCGTCCTGGAGGCCGCCCTGCCGGTCGACCGACTCGACGGCGCCACCTGGCGTGCCGCGCTGTGTCTGACCCCCGACGCCGACGAGCCGCGCTTCCTGCCGCTGCCGCTCGCCCTGCGCGCCGCGGCCGGTTCGGTCGAGGTCGTACGGCCGCCCCGACCCGGCGTCGTACGTCAACTCGCCCGCCGGGTACGGCGCTTGCTCGCCGTCACCATCGGCCGTAAGGCATCCGCGGACGCGAACCGAGGAACATGACCGCGCCCCGCGCAGGCCGACCGCTCTCCCGAAAGGGCGCGTCCTGCGCGGGGCGAAAGGGTCAGCGACCGCCGGTGATCTGACCCAGCGCGGAGCTCAGCGGCTTCCAACCCCGGGAGCGGCCGAGGCCGAGGTTGCGGGCCCGTACCAGCGGGCGCCAGAAGTCCGCGCGGGTCAGCGTCTCGGGCTGGACCGCCTGGACGCGCTCAAGGATCGCCTCGGGCACCTTCTGCGGGTCGGGCACCTCGAACTCGGCGATGATCTCGTCGTACTTGTCGCTGAGCACGGTGTTGGTGTGGTCGGCGCCGAAGACGACCAGCTGGCCGGTGGGCTGGGTGTCGACGAGGACGGTCACCAGGTCCGGACGGTAGCGGTTGAGGATCTCGACGACCTTGTAGACGTCACCGGTCCAGTACTTGGTGTGCCGGTCCCGGGCGGCCTCGTCGATACTGCGCGGCAGCATGTCGTCGAAGACGATGACGCTGGCCCAGTCGGAGTGCTTCTCGACGTTGATGAAGTCCCGCAGCGCGTACTCGAAGAGGTGCATGCCGTCGATGAAGGACAGGTCGAGGGTGGTGCGCCGCCAGTAGCCGAAGGGTTTACGGCCCCGGCGCAGGTTGCGCAGGGGGTGGCGGCCGCTGCGCAGGTGGGCCAGCGGGTTGTTGCGCTTGAAGAAGTCGTCGCTGGTGGCCTTCACCAGGTGGACGTCGTTCCGCACCTCCGTGACCACCTTGAACGCGGGGTCGATCGCGATGCTCGGGACGCGTGACAGCGCGAGGCTGCGTCCGTCGTTGACCCCGATCTCCAGGTAGTTGCGGTTGGCGGTGGCCTTGTGCAGTTCCCGGAGGAACTCATGGCGATTCACGAAGGGACTCCTAGCGGATGTGTGGCTTTGCTCCGTGCATGGTGGCGGCGCGGCCGTCGGCGACAACGGTCATGAATGGATCTGCACCTTGCTGTGGTCGCCGAGGACGAACCGGTGGGCGCTGGGCACGCTGGGGGCCGGAGTGACCTCCACGTGCCGGCCGATCAGGGAGTTCTCGATGCGGCCCACGCCGCGGATCGAGGAGTCGCGCAGCACGATGGAGAACTCGAGCTCGCTGTCGGTGATGCCGCAGTTCTCGGCGACCGAGGTGAACGGGCCGACGTAGGAGTCCTCGACGACCGTGCCGGCGCCGATCAGAACGGGTCCGACGATCCGGGAGCGCACGATCCGCGCCCCCTCCTCGACGACCACCCGTCCGATGAGTTCGGACTCCTCGTCGACCTCCCCGTCGGTGCGGGGTTCGAGGGTCTCCAGGACGGTCCGGTTGACCTCCAGCATGTCGGTGACATTGCCGGTGTCCTTCCAGTAGCCCTGGATGACCGTGCTGCGTACGTCGGCGCCCGTGTCGATCAGGTGCTGGAGGGCGTGGGTGATCTCCAACTCCCCTCGCCAGGACGGGCGGATGGCGCGCACCGCGTCATGGACGACGGGGGTGAACAGATAGACGCCGACGAGGGCGAAGTCGCTCTTGGGGTGTTCCGGCTTCTCCTCCAGGCCGACGACCTGGCCCGTGGCGTCGAGTTCGGCGACGCCGAAGGCGCGGGCGTCCGCGACCTGGGTGAGCAGGATCTGGGCGGCGGGGCGGTCGCGCCGGAACTCGTCGACGAGGGCGCTGATGCCGCCGACGATGAAGTTGTCGCCCAGATACATCACGAAGTCGTCGTCGCCGAGCCAGTCCCGCGCGATCAGCACCGCGTGGGCCAGCCCGAGCGGCCGTTCCTGCGGGATGTAGGTGACCTGCAGCCCGAACTTGGAGCCGTCGCCGACGGCTTCCTCGATCTCGGCGGCGGTGTCCCCGACGATGACGCCGACCTCGGTGATGCCGGCCGCGGCGATCGATTCCAGTCCGTAGAAGAGCACGGCCTTGTTGGCCACGGGCACGAGCTGCTTCGCCGAAGTGTGCGTGATCGGCCGCAGGCGTGTACCGGCTCCGCCGGACAGCACAAGAGCCTTCATCTGCTTCACCTTAGCCTCGATCGTCCGGGTGTGACGCGGGACGGTGACGCTCGATGGTCACGAATCAGGCATGGCGGCCCGGTGGACTCCAGGTGACGCTCAGTCCTCGCCGCGCACGATGTTCCACTCCGGCCCCACGGGCACCACGTACGGTCCGACCCGCTCCTCGACGGCGGGCAGACAGGTGCGGACCGCGCCGAGCGGGCGGCGGGCCTTGGACCAGCCGGTGCGGGGCCGGCGGACGACGGGTTTGTCACTGAGGGGCGAGGTCACCGCGGTTCATCTCTTCTCTGCATCCGTTGACTGCTCCGGGACGGGTCCCCGGCGGTGCCGGGGACAAACGCCCCTTCGGTCAGGCGGTGCCGAGCGCGGTGCGCAGGGTGGCGACGGCCTGTGCGATGGCCGCTCCGGCGGCGTGGGTCCCGCGCAGGGCGTTGAGCATCACGAAGTCGTGGATGATCCCCTGGTAGCGGACCGCGACGACCGGCACGCCCGCCTCGCGCAGCCTGGCCGCGTAGGCCTCGCCCTCGTCGCGCAGGACGTCGGCCTCGCCGGTGATGACCAGGGCCGGCGGCAGACCGGTGAGCTGGTCGGTGGTGGCACGCAGCGGCGATGCCGTGATCTGTGCGCGTTCGCTCTCGTCGGTCGTGTACTGGTCCCAGAACCACTGCATGCCGTCGCGCCGCAGGAAGTAGCCGGTGGCGAACTGGTGGTAGGAGGCGGTGTCGAAGCTCGCGTCGGTGACCGGGTAGAACAGCACCTGCTGGACCAGCGGGACGTCGCCGCGCTCCTTGGCCATCAGGGTCAGCGCGGCGGTCATGTTCCCGCCGACCGAGTCGCCGGCGACGGCCAGCCGGGAGGCGTCGAGGCCCTTGCCCGCGCCCTGCTCGACGATCCAGCGGGCCACGGCGTAGTTCTGCTCGATCGCCACCGGGTAGCGGGCCTCGGGCGAGAGGTCGTACTCGGGGAAGACGACCGCGGCACCGGCGCCGACGGCGAGTTCGCGCACCAGTCGGTCGTGGGTGTGGGCGTTGCCGAAGACCCAGCCGGCGCCGTGGATGTAAAGGATCACCGGAAGGGTGGCGGTGGTGCCCGCCGGCTTGACGATCCGGGCGCGGACCTGGCCGGTGGGGCCGCCCTCGACGGTGATCCACTCCTCGTCCACGGCGGGCTTCTCGATGTCGCCGGACTGGACCTCGTCGACCGCCTTGCGGCCCTCGGCGGGCGCCAGGTCGAACAGGTACGGCGGGTTCGCCGTGGCCTCGACGAAGGCCTGGGCGGCGGGTTCGAGGACGGGGCGGGGTGCGGTGCTGTCGGTCATGACTGCCTCCTCGGTACGGGTGCCGCGACGGCTCCGGCGGAGGTGCGGGAGCCGGTGGTGCGGCACGCCATGGACAGTAGCCCTCGTTTTAGTCGCGCGCAACTAATTAGGGCACGATAGAATCGAGAGGACCTGACCGTTAGGGTGGTGACTAGGGTGGTGACCGTCGTGAACAGGACAGCAACCGGGAGCCGTGCCGTGAGCCAAGCCTCAGTGGAGCCGAGCGTGGAGCTGGGCGTGGAGCCGAGCCAGGGATCGCTGCTCCTGGACGACCAGCTCTGCTTCGCCCTGTACGCCGCCTCCCGCGCCGTCACCGCGCGCTACCGCCCGCTCCTGGACGAACTCGGCCTGACCTACCCGCAGTACCTGGTCATGCTCGTGCTCTGGGAGCAGGACTCGATCTCCGTACGGGACCTCGGGGCCTCGCTCCAGCTGGAGTCCAGCACCCTGTCGCCGCTGCTGAAGCGGCTGGAGGCGAGCGGTCTTGTGCGCCGGGAGCGCCGGGCGGAGGACGAGCGCTCGGTCGCCATCCGGCTCACCGAGGCGGGCGCCGCCCTGCGGGACCGCGCGGCGACGGTCCCGCTCGCCATCGGCGACGCCATGGGTCTCACGCCCGAACAGGACGTCCTGGCCAAGCAGTTGCTGCGGTTGATCACGGCCAACGTCACGAACGGCTGACCGAGAGTTCGGCCCACACCTGCTTGCCTCCACTGACGGGCACGGTCCCCCAGGTTCCCGACATGGCCTCGACGAGGAGGATGCCGCGCCCGCCGGTGGCCTCCCAGCCGATACTGGTCGGCTTGACCGGGGTGCGGGGCGAGGAGTCGGCGACGGCCACGCGCAGCCGGTCGCCGAGCAGGGTGAGGTCGAGGCGGACCCGGCCGTCGGTGTGCACGAGGGCGTTGGTGACCAGCTCCGAGACGACGAGCAGGGCCGCGTCCATGTCGTCCCGTGGCACGCCCCAGCCGCGCAGGGCGCGCCGGGTGAAGCGGCGGGCGTGGCCGACGGCCTCGGGCACCCGCCACACCGTCCAGGTCTCGCGCAGCGGGCGCAGGGTCATGCCGTCGTAGCGCAGCAGGAGCAGGGCCACGTCGTCGCTGCGGCGGGCGCCCACGAGCAGGGCGTCGGCGACGAGGTCGAGGTGGGCGGGGTCGGCGGCGGAGAGCTCGTGCGCGAGCCGGTCGAGGCCCTCGTCGATGTCGGCGTCGGAGGACTCGACGAGGCCGTCCGTGGTCAGCGCGATGACGGTGCCGGGCTGGAGGCGCAGCGGGCTCATCGGGAAGTCGGCCTGCGCGACCACGCCGAGCGGCGGCCCGCCCTCGACGTCGGGGATCTCGATACCGCCGTCCGGGTGACGCAGCACCGGCGGGAGGTGTCCGGCGCGGACGTACCAGGCGAAGCCCTCCTCCATGTCGACGTCGACGTAGCAGCAGGTGGCGAAGAGGTCCGTCTCCAGGTCCATCAGGAGGCGGTTGGCGTGGGAGACCACGACGTCCGGCGGGTGCCCCTCGACGGCGTACGCGCGCAGGGCGGTGCGCATCTGGCTCATCAGGGTGGCGGCGCCCGCGTTGTGCCCCTGGACGTCGCCAATGACGAGGGCGACGTGGTTGTCGGGCAGCGGGATCACGTCGTACCAGTCGCCGCCGACCTCCAGACCGGCCGTGGTGGGCAGATAGCGGGCGACGGCGGCCGCGCCGGGCAGGGTGGGCAGGCGGCGCGGGAGCAGCTGGCGCTGGAGCATGCCGACGAGTTCGTGCTCGGCGTCGAAGGCGTGCGCGCGCAGCAGGGCCTGGCCCGCGAGGCCCGCGGAGGCGGTGAGCAGGGCACGTTCGTCGGTGCCGAAGTCGTGCGGGGCGTCCCAGCCGATGAGGCAGGCGCCGGCCATGCGGCCCCCGGCGGGCAGCGGCAGAACGGCCAGGCCGCCGGGGCCGACCTCGGCGAGCGCGGGTTCCAGGTCACTGCCGGCCGGCCAGATCCGGGCGCGGCCCTCGCGCAGGGCGGCGGCGAGGGTGGGCATGCTCCGAACGGGCGCGTCCGGCCACTCCGAGCGCCACTCCAGGCGCCACAGCTCGGGCCAGGACTCCGGCTCGGGCGGGTCGAGGACGATGACGACGAGCCGCTCGTTCTCCAGCTCGGCGAGCGCGATCCGGTCGGCGTGCAGCGGCTTGCGCAGCGCGGAGACCACGGCCTGGCTGACGTCGCGCACGGTGCCCGCGGTGGCGAGGGCGGCGGCCAGGCGCTGGACACGGGCCACGTCCGTGACGTCGGAGCGCAGCTTGGAGGCGTCGGCGACGGTTCCCACGAGCCGGGCGGGCCGCCCCTCGCCGCCGGGCACCAGACGTCCGCTCAGCCTGAGCCACTTGGGCGGTCCCGAGGGCTGGAGCACCCGGAACTCCAGCTCACGGTCACCGATGGACATGTGGTCGGCCTCGACCACCGACATCAGCGAGGGCAGGTCCTCCGGGACCGCGAGACCGAGCAGGGTCTCGACCTTGCCGTCGAAGTCGTCACGGGTGAGGCCGAACAGGTCGAGGATCTCGTCGCCGACCTCGACGCGTCCGGTGTCCATGGCCAGGCCGAACGCGTTGGCCGGCAGCTCCCCGCCCTCCGCGGCCCGGTCCGCGGCCGGGCAGGACACGGCGTCGGCGATCAGCTCAAGAGACTTGCGGTCGTCGGTGTCGAACCCCTCGGGGCGTTCACTCACCGCCACCAGGCAGCCGCCGCCGGCGTCCCCGCGCGCGGGCAGCACGGCCAGGAAGAAGTCCCGCGCGGACGTGCGCCGCGACTCCGCGCTCCCCGACAGCTCCTTCGGCCCCAGCCACACCGCGTTCCCGGTGCGGTGGGCGTCGGCCACCGGGGAGCCGCCCGTGAGGAGGTAGCCGTCGCGCAGTCCGAACAGGGTCCGCGGTACGCCGGCCGACTCGACCAGGCACAGCACGTCGCCGTCCTGCGCGGGGGTGTAGAAGGCGGCGAGCGAGGCGCCCGCGAAGACGAGCGCCTGTTCCAGGACGCGGCGCACCCGATCGAGCGATGTCGGTTCGGACGTGAGCGCTTTCAGGGCGCTTTCGGCACGCAACGTTCTCGTTCCGCGTCCCGCAGCGCCCTCACTGACCACGTCCGTCATTACAGCGCGTATGCGGCGCCTGCGCAGCCCCTGTGGACGTTCCGTGGAGGCCGAAGGGCCGGTCCGCCCGATACGTACCGAACCTGCGGTGGTTCTCCGGGCCGTTCCGCTCGCCGTGCGCGTCCGGCCCGGGGGAGGCAGATTTGTCCCTGGGACCCGTCGCGCGGCCGTGCGAGGAGGTGGTCGGCGTGTCCGACGGGCATACGTCCGCACAGTCGCCGGCGACCGCGAGGGCGCGGGTGGGCCGGCCGCTGCTGTCCCTGGCGCTGGCCTCGATGATGGACGAGGTGCACGCGCACTCCGGCGCGGTGTATCTGCTGGCCGCCGACGAGCCCGTACTGGAGATGTCGGTGATGGCGGGGCTGCCCCGGGCGTTCGCGGCTCCGTGGGAGCGGGTCGGGCTGAGCGCGCCGATCCCGGTGGCGCAGGCGGTGCGGGAGCGGCGGCTGGTCTGGGTGGGCGGCGAGGAGGACATGGCGCGCAGCTATCCGCGCATCGCGGTGGTGCTGCCGTACCCCTTCGCGCTGGCCGCGCTGCCGGTGGCGACGCGGTCGACGGCGTACGGCGCGGTGTTCGTGACCTGGCCCGGTTCCCATCCGCCGGAGCTGTCCGACCGGGAGCGGGGCCATCTGACCGCGGCCTGCGACCGGCTCGCGGTGCGGCTGGAACGGGCCGTCGAGGAGAACCGTCCGGTGTTTCCGGAGCACGATCTGCTGGCCACTCCCCCGCCGGCGGGCGCGGCGGGGACGCTCGGCACGCTGGAGGCGGCCCGAATGGTGGCACGGCTGCCGTACGGGCTGTGCTCGCTGGATCTGCACGGCCGGATCAGCTTCGCCAACGCGGCCGCCGCCGAACTCATCGGTGTCCCGGTCAGCGCGCTGCTGGGCACCCAGCTGTGGGCGTCGGTGCCCTGGCTCAACGACCCGGTGTACGAGGACCGTTACCGGGCCGCGCTGCTCAGCCAGCACACCACCTCGTTCATGGCGCTGCGTCCGCCGGGCGACTGGCTGTCGTTCCGGCTGCATCCCAGTACGACCGGGTTGAGCGTACGGATCACCAGGGCGCGGCCGGTGGCGGAGATGAACCGCGCCGGGCCGCAGCCGGGTGACGCCGCGCCCCGGCTGGTCACCATCTCTCAGGTGCTCAGCCTGGCGGGCGCGCTCACCGAGGCGGTGGGGGTGCAGGACGTGGTGCAGCTGGTCGCGGACGAGATCGCGCCGGCCGTGGGCAGCCAGGCCCTGGTCGTGCTGGGTTCGCGGGCGGGGCGGCTGCATGTGCTGGGGCATCGCGGCTATCCGGACGCGCACGTCGTGGAGCGGTTCGACGGGCTGCCGCTGGCCGAGCGGACGCCGGGCACGCACGTGCTCACCACGGGCGTGCCGGCGTTCTTCGACTCACGCGGGGAACTGGAGCGCCTGTATCCGGGGCGGCTCGACTCCCCCGACGGCTTCGCGGCCTGGGCGTACCTTCCGCTGATCGCCTCAGGGCGGACCGTGGGCACCTGCGTGCTCGCCTACACCGAGCGGCACCCGTTCCCCGCGGACGAGCGGGCCGTGCTGACGAGTCTGGGCGGGCTCGTCGCCCAGGCCCTGGAGCGCGCCCAGCTCTACGACGCCAAGCACCAGCTCGCGCACGGGCTTCAGGAGGCGCTGCTGCCGAGCACTCTGCCGACGCTGCCCGGCATCGAGGCCGCCGCGCGCTATCTGCCCGCGACCCAGGGCATGGAGATCGGCGGCGACTTCTACGACCTGGTGCCCTCGCACGGAGTGGCGGCGGCCGTGATCGGGGACGTCCAGGGGCACAACGTGACCGCGGCCGGCCTCATGGGCCAGATCCGTACCGCCGTACGGGCGTACACCACGGTCGGGCAGGCTCCCGAGGACGTCATGCGCAGCACCAACCGGCTGCTGATCGACCTGGGCGCGGACCTCTTCGCCAGCTGTCTCTATCTGCGGCTGGATCCGGCGCGGGGGCGTGCGGTGATGGCACGCGCGGGCCATCCGCCGCCGCTGCTGCGCCGACCGGACGGACGGGTACGGGTCCTCGACCTGGCCGGCGGTCCGCTGCTCGGCATCGACGAGGCGGCCACCTATCCGACGACGGAGGTCGACCTGGCCCCCGGCTCCGTGCTCGTCCTCTACACCGACGGTCTGATCGAGTCCCCGGGCGTCGACATCGAGGACGCGCTGGCCGACCTCGGCGAACTGCTCACGTCCTCGGGCGACCTGCCGCTGGAGGAGTTGGCCGACCACCTCGTGCGGCACAGCACGGCGGCCCGGGAGCGGGTGGACGACGTGGCGCTGCTGTTGCTGAGGGCGACTCCGACGGGCCCATGAAGGACGGACACATGAATGCGGTCCGGCCCTCCCGCCGGAGGGCCGGACCGTCCACCGCCGACCGGGACGATGAGCCGACCGACAGTGGGTCTGCGTGGGGGGAACCCGAGCCGAGGGCCAACGGGGTGGGGCCCGATGGATGGCCCTCGGCAAGGGACGGTCAGGCAACGCCCTGAAGGGGCGCGGGGCTGCATCTATGTGCGGCTCCGCCGCGTGGGCGCGACCAGCCACGATGGCGCCGCGGACGATCGACAACCGATCACCGCGCCTGCCTACGGAGGCCTCAGTGAGAGCCGGTGAGCTGCGAGCCGTCGTCCGCGCCGTTGCCGGTCTGGTCCTCCTGGCCCGTCCCGTTCAGGTCGTCGCCGGCGCCGTTCGCGTCGTCACCGGCGCCCTGCTGCTCCTCGCCCGCCGTCGCGGAGGGGTCGGCCGCCTCGCCGCCGATCTCCTCGCCACCGACGCCCTCGTCACCCGCACTCGCGCTCGGGTCGACGGCGCCTTCGTCACCGGCACCGGCGTCACCCGCACCCGCGTCACCCGCACCGGCGTCGCCGGCACCCGCGTCGCCGAGCGTCGCGCCCGTCGCCGCGAGGGCGGTGGTCACCGGCTGGAAGAAGGTCTCGCCGCCGACGGTGCAGTCGCCGCTGCCGCCGGAGGTGAGGCCGACCGCGCCGCCGTCCTGCGTGAACAGGGAGCCGCCGCTGTCGCCCGCCTCGGCGCAGACGTCGGTCTGGATGAGCCCGGTGACGGTGTCGACGCCGCTCGGGTCCGTCTCGCTCTGGAAGTTGACCGTGGCGTCCAGACCGGTGATCGTGCCGTCCTTCAGGCCGGTCGTGCTGCCCATCCGGAAGACCTGCGTGCCGACCGTGGCCTCCTCGGCCTGGACGATCTGGACGGTCTGGCCGCCGCCGACGTTGACCTCGCTCGGCGCCACGGTGGCCGGGTCGTCGTACTTCACCAGGGAGAAGTCGCCCTCGCCCGGGAAGGTGGCCTGGTCGACGGTGGCGATGGGCTCACCGGTCTCGGAGTCGGACCACTGCTTCGCCGCCACACCGCAGTGACCGGCCGTCAGGAAGGCCGGCGCGCCGTCGCTCGCGGTGACGTTGAAGCCGAGGGAGCAGCGGACGGTGCCGCCTTCGACCTGGGAGAAGATCGCGTCGCCGCCCGAGACGAAGGGCTTGAAGGTGCCGGCCGACTTCTTCAGCGTCGCCATGTCCGCGCCGAGGCCCTGGACCGTGGACTCCAGCTGGTTCCACTTGGCGCCGGTGACCGTGCTGTCGGCGGTGACCACGATCTTGTTGGTGCGTGCGTCGAGCGCCCAGGCGGTGCCCGGGATGGTCGCGTCGGTCTTCAGGGTCTGCGCGCCGGTCTTCAGCTCGGCGAGGCTGTTGTCGACCTCGCGGACCTTCGCGCCCGCCTTTTCGGCCTGGACTATCACGTTGTTGTTGTCGCCGGATATGACATTGACGACCAACTGCTGGCTGCCGGAGTCGTAGTACGAACCGGCGAAGGCCTGACCGAGCAGATCCTGGAGCTGTGAGGCGAGATCCGAGGCGTCGGTCGCCTTCAGGGTCTTGGGGGCCGCGTCGGACGAATTGTCCTGCGACGCATTGGCGTTCGGCAGCAGTATTGCGGCCGCGCCGAGCGCCACGACGCTGCCTGCCGCGATCGCGACCTTGCGCTTCGGAATTCGCTTGTGACTCAAACTACTCGACCTCCTGGGGGACCGGAGTGTGGGTGCCGCCGTTCGGCAGCTGTTCTGTTCGGGGCGCCTGGTTGGCTGTTGGTACGCACGTGCCGTCTGGTGCGTTCAATTCCGTTTGCCAACTCGCTTTGCCCTACGCCGAATCAGCCATGACCCGCGCCTGACCCGCCGGCGCGCCGGGCAAGCGCTTCCCGGCGCCACCACGCCCTGTCCATGCCGCATCCACACCATGTCCACGCTGCGGTGACCGATGCGGATGTCCTGATCGAAGCGGTGCGCGCCGACGGCTCACCGGCGACTCACGACGGCTCGCCGACACGATCAGCGACCGGTCGACAACAGTCCGTTCCGATCACGGAGCGGAATCCCGGCTTCAGCGAATCTGCACATCGACTACCCAACCAAGTCACCGTGGGCGGAGGTTCTCCACACAGGAAAGGCCGCCGCCACGTCATTGGGGCGGGAGTGTCGCATTCGCCTCGAGGGCCGCAAGCCCTCGCGTGAACCAATGCCGTGAGGCATGTGAAGAACTCGCCCGCGAGGCGTGCGCACACCTGCACGGAATAGTGCCCGTGAGGCTCAAGTGCCCTGGTAGGACGTTTGGTTGATTGGAAGCCCGTACCCGCCGCGTGCTTTGATCCATCGCACCGCAGGGTCCGCCAACGGCTCCCGGAAACGGGCGCACGGCGTCCGCGGTCGCGGCGTCCATCTGTCCCCAGAGGGGCCGCTCCCCCTTGCTGAATATCCATACGAAGGGAAGTTCCATCATGAACTCCACCCCCCAGGTTCAGACCGTCGAGATCTCCGACGCCGAGCTCGACAACGTCTCCGGCGGCCTTTCCGTGAACGCCGTCAGCAACGTCACCGGCCTGGTGGACGGCATCGTCCCCGTTTCCGGCCTGGTCGACACCGTGGTCGGCACCGTCGAGGCCACGACCGGTCTGAACACCGCCCCGGTCACCAACCTGGTCGCCGGTCTCTGATCGCACCTTCTGTGCCGTCGAGCCCCGGAGCCGTCACCCGGCTCCGGGGCTCTCGGACGCCCTGAAGCAGATGCCCTGAATCAGCAGACGCCCTGAATCAAGGGAAGCCCCCGTGCAGTTCCGCCAGCAGGCCCTCACCAAGCTCCAGTCACCGGAGGATCTCGACCTCCCGGTGCGTTTCGCCCGCCCCCAGGGCTGGCTCGTGCTGTCCGTGACGGTGGTCGCGATGGCCGCCGCCTCCGTGTGGGCGGTGACCGGCTCGGTGGCCTCCACGGTCGGCGCGCCCGCCGTCCTCACGCACGGGGAGGGCAGTTACATCCTGCAGAGCCCGGTCGCGGGCCAGGTCACGGCGGTGCTCGCGAAGGAGGGCGTGCGGCTGCCGGCCGGCTCCCCCGTCCTCAAGGTCCGCACCAGCGAGGACAGTACGGTCGTCCGTACGGTGGCCGCGGGCCGGATCACGGCGCTCGCCGCCACCATCGGCCAGATCATCCAGACCGGTGCCAATGTCGCCGCCGTCGAGAAGGTCGCCCACGCCGGCGACCCGCTCTACGCGACGGTGTACGTGCCCGCCGAGAACGCGGCCTCCATTCCGGCGAACGCCGCCGTGGACCTGACCGTCTCCTCCGTGCCGACCCAGGAGTACGGCGTGCTGCGCGGCCACGTGAAGTCGGTGGACCGCTCGGCCCAATCGGCCCAGCAGATCGGCGCGTTCCTCGGGGACAGCCAGCTGGGCGAGCAGTTCACCAAGAAGGGCAGGCCGGTGGCCGTGCTGGTCCGATTGGACAAGTCGTCCGGCACGAAGAGCGGTTACAAGTGGTCGTCCGCCGACGGACCGCCCTTCGCCCTCAGCTCCATGACCATGGCCTCGGGCTCGATCCGGCTGGCCGACCAGCGTCCCGTCGATTGGCTACTGCCGTGAGCACCGCACAGGAGACGCGGAGCAGACGCCGCGCCACCGCGCCCAAACGCCCGGTTCCCAAAGGCCGGGCGAAGACCGTCCGTACACCGACCGTGCTCCAGATGGAGGCGGTCGAGTGCGGTGCCGCCTCCCTCGCGATGGTCCTCGGCCACTACGGCAGGCACGTCCCGCTGGAGGAACTCCGCATCGCCTGCGGTGTCTCCCGGGACGGCTCCCGCGCGAGCAACCTGCTGAAGGCGGCCCGCAGTTACGGCCTGACGGCCAAGGGCATGCAGATGGACACGGCCGCCCTCGCCGAGGTGCAGACCCCGGCCGTCCTCTTCTGGGAGTTCAACCACTACGTCGTCTACGACGGCATGGGCCGCCGCTTCGGCCGCCGCGGTGTCTTCGTCAACGACCCCGGCAAGGGCCGCCGGTTCGTCCCCATGGAGGACTTCGACGGCAGCTTCACCGGGGTCGTGCTGGTCATGGAGCCCGGCGACGACTTCACCAAGGGCGGCCGCAAGCAGGGTGTCCTGGGCGCGATGCCGGCCCGGCTGCGCGGCACGGCGGGCACGATGCCGGCCGCGGTCCTCGCCAGCCTGCTGCTCGTGCTGGTCGGCGCGGCGGTGCCCGCGCTGAGCCGCACCTACATCGACATGTTCCTGATCGGGGGTCAGACCTCGCTGCTCGGCGTGCTGTTCGCGTCGATGGGCGCGAGCGTCCTGCTCACGATCGTGCTGACCTGGCTCCAGCAGGCGAACCTGCTGCGCGGCCGCATCATCTCCTCCACCCTCTCCAGCGCCCGCTTCCTGCGCCATCTGCTGCGCCTGCCGGTGACTTTCTTCTCCCAGCGCAGCCCGGCCGACCTGGTCCAACGCCTTCAGTCCAACGACCAGGTGGCCGAGACCCTGGCCCGCGATCTCGCCGCGGCGGGCGTGGACGCGGTGGTCGTCGTCCTCTACGCCGTGCTCCTCTACACGTACGACCCGCAGTTGACGTATCTCGGGATCGGCGTCGCGCTGCTGAACATCGTCGCGATGCGGGTGGTCATCCGGCTGCGGGCGACGCGGACGGCGAAGCTGCGGGCCGACAGCGCGCGGCTGACCAACACCGCTTACTCCGGGCTCCAGTTGATCGAGACGATGAAGGCGACCGGCGGTGAGGACGGGTACTTCCGCAAGTGGGCCGGGCAGCACGCCACCACGCTGGAGGAGCAGCAGCGGCTCGGGGTGCCGAGCGCCTGGCTCGGGGTGGTCGCGCCGACGCTGGCCTCGCTGAACAGCGCGTTGATCCTGTGGATCGGCGGCATGCGGGCCGTGGAGGGCGGTATCTCGGTCGGTCTGCTGGTCGCCTTCCAGTCCCTGGTCACCCGCTTCACTGCGCCGATCACGCGTCTGAACGGCGTCGCGGGCCGCATCCAGGACTTCGCCGCCGACGTGGCCCGGTTGAAGGACGTCGAGAACTTCCAGACCGACCCGCTCTACGACCGTCCCGGCGCCGGCGACTCCACGCGCCGCCTCCAGGGGCACGTCGAGCTCCAGAACATCACCTTCGGCTACAACCCGCTCGACAAGCCCCTGCTCACCGGCTTCGACCTGACCGTCGGCCCCGGGCAGCAGGTCGCCCTCGTCGGCGGCTCGGGCAGCGGCAAGTCCACGGTCTCCCGGCTGATCTCGGGTCTCTACACGCCGTGGGAGGGCGTGATCCGCATCGACGACCAGCGCCTGGACGACATCCCGCGCGGCGCGCTCGCGGCCTCGGTCTCCTTCGTCGACCAGGAGGTCTTCCTGTTCGAGGGCTCGGTCCGCGACAACGTGGCGTTGTGGGACCCGTCGATCCCGGACGACGCGGTGGTGGAGGCGCTGCGGGACGCGGCGCTCCTGGACGTGGTGACGCGCCGGCCCGGCGGCATCCACAGCAGGGTCGAGCAGGACGGGCGCAACTTCTCCGGCGGGCAGCGCCAACGCCTGGAGATCGCCAGGGCGTTGGTGCGCCGGCCGAGCATCCTGGTCCTCGACGAGGTGACGAGCGCGCTGGACGCGGAGACCGAGCTGGCCGTGATGGACAACCTGCGTCGGCGCGGCTGTGCCTGTGTGGTGATCGCGCACCGGCTCAGCACCGTGCGCGACAGCGACGAGATCGTCGTGCTCCAGCACGGCACGATCGTGGAACGCGGGCGCCACGAGGACCTGGTGGCGCACGGCGGCGCCTACGCGGCGCTGGTCAGGGAGCGTTGAGATGACGACGGCACACGAAGGCGACCTCGTTCTCGGCGCACTCGGCTCCATGGGCACCCCGGTCGACTGCTCGGGTCTGAACCGACTCGACCTGGAGGGCCCGCAGGTGCTGTGGCTGATCACGGCGGGCAGCCTGGACCTGTTCGCGGTGGACGCCGCCCAGCAGGGCCACTGGCACCACCTCGGCCGCCTGGGGGCGGGCTCGCTCCTCCTGGGACCGGTGGCCGGCCCCCAACACACCCTGGTCGCCCGCCCGTTGCGCGACTGCGTGGTCCACCGCATCGGCCTGCGCGAGCTGTACCAGACGGCCGACACCCAGACCTGGTCCTACGACGAGTACGGCAACGCCCAGTACGTCCCGCCGACGACGAGCCCGCTGGAGTACGCCCTGGCCCTCGGCGTCGGACGCAGTCTGTCCGTCCTCTTCCAGGCGCCGACGGCCGGCGAACGCGCCGCCGAGCTGACCGACGACGACGTCTTCTGGATGCAGGTGCCGCCGGGCAGCGTGCAGTACGGCTCGCTGTACGGCGCCGAAGCCGCTGCCGACCTGCTGATGGACCCCGGGCTCTGGCAGAGCATGGTCGACCAGCAGTACCGGCTGCTGACCACCCTGGACCGCTGGATCGAGCAGCTGGAGCGCACCCACGAGACCCGAACCGCCGCCGGTATCAAGGCCGGTGAGGCCGTGCGCGCCCAGGCCGACCGCACCCTGCTCGCTTCCATCGGCAAGTCCTCCAAGCGCACCACGGCCGCGGACGCCGACGCCTCGTACGCGGCCTGCAAGTTGGTCGCCCAGGCCGCCGGGATCACCCTGTCCGCGCCCGCGCGCAGCGGTACGGAGAGCGACCGGCTCGACCCGGTGGAGCAGGTGGCGATCGCCTCCCGGGTACGGACCAGGGCCGTACGCCTGGACGGCCGTTGGTGGCGTGACAACATCGGGCCGCTGGTCGGACACCGCGCTCTGTCCGGGGCGCCGGTCGCGCTGCTGTGGCGGCGCGGCGGATATGTGGCCGTGCATCCGGCGACGGGCCGTGAGACGCCGATCGAGAAGGCGAACGCGGAGGAGTTCGAGCCGCGCGCGGTGATGTTCTACCGCCCGCTGCCCGATCACGGCCTCAGCCCCCTGAAGCTGCTGCGGTTCAGCATGAAGGGCACCGGCAACGACCTCACCAGCCTGCTCCTCGGCGGTCTGGTGACCGTGGCGATCGGCGCGCTGGTGCCGATCGCGACCGGCAAGGTGCTGGGCGAGTTCGTGCCCAAGGCGCAGACGCATCTGATCGTGCAGGTCTGTCTGGCCGTGATGATGACCAGCGTGGTGGCGGCGGCCTTCATGCTGCTGGAGAACCTCACCATCCTCCGGCTGGAGGGCCGCATCGAGGCCACGCTCCAACCGGCCGTCTGGGACCGCCTGTTGCGGCTGCCGACGAAGTTCTTCACGGAACGCTCGACCGGCGAACTGGCGAGCGCGGCGATGGGCATCAGCGCGATCCGCCGCATGATGGCCGGCATCGGGCCCACCGTCGCCCAGTCGCTCACGATCGGCGCGATGAACCTGGGACTGCTGTTCTGGTACAGCCCGTCGATGGCGCTGGCGGCGATCGGCATGCTCGTCGTCATCGCGGGGGCCTTCCTGGGCCTCGGCCTGTGGCAGGTGCGCTGGCAGCGCCGGCTTGTGGTCCTCAGCAACAAGCTGAACAACCAGGCCTTCCAGACCTTGCGCGGCCTGCCCAAGCTGCGGGTGGCCGCCGCCGAGAACTACGCGTACGCGGCCTGGGCCTCGGAGTTCGCGCGCAGCCGTGAACTCCAGCAGCGGGTGGGCCGGATCAAGAACCTCACGACGGTGATGGGGGCGGTCTATCTCCCCCTGTGCACCCTGCTGATGTTCATGCTGCTCGCCGGTCCGGCGCGCGGGTCGATGTCGGCGGCGGCCTTCCTCACCTTCAACACCTCGGTGACGATGCTGCTGACCTCGGTCACCCAACTGACCGGCGCCTTCGTCTCGGTGGTGTCCGCGCTGCCCCTCTTCGAGGAGATCAAGCCGGTCCTCGACGCGACCCCGGAGGTACGCACGGCGAGCACCCGGCCGGGCCCGCTGACCGGCGCGATCGAGACGCGCGGCCTCTCCTTCCGGTACGCGGACGACGCGCCGCTGGTGCTGGACGACGTGTCGTTCGCGATCCGTCCGGGCGAGTTCGTGGCGATCGTGGGCCCCAGCGGCTGCGGCAAGTCGACGCTGCTGCGGCTGCTGATCGGCTTCGACAAGCCGGTCTCGGGCAATGTGCTCTACGACGGTCAGGACCTGGCGGCGCTCGACCAGTCGGCGGTGCGCCGGCAGTGCGGTGTGGTGCTCCAGCACGCGCAGCCCTTTACGGGCTCGATCCTGGACGTCATCTGCGGCACCGAGCCGTACACGCCGGAGGAGGCCATGGCGGCGGCCGAGATGGCGGGGCTCGCCGAGGACATCAAGCGGATGCCGATGGGCCTGCACACGATCGTCTCGGGCAGCGGTTCGGTCTCCGGCGGTCAGCGTCAACGCCTCATGATCGCCCAGGCGTTGATCCGCCGGCCGCGGATCCTCTTCTTCGACGAGGCGACCAGCGCCCTCGACAACGAGACCCAGCGGACGGTCATCGAGTCCACCAAGGCCCTCAACGCCACCCGCGTCGTCATCGCCCACCGCCTGTCGACCGTGCTCGACGCCGACCGCGTCATCGTGATGGAGGACGGCAAGGTCGCCCAGCAGGGCCCACCCGCCCAACTGCTCGCGGACACGGGCGGCCGGCTGCACGAACTGGTGCGCCGACAGCTGGCGTAAGGGCTCGGCCCAGACACCTGAAGGCTCAGTCCTGGCCGGGGACAGGTGCTCCGGAGGGCACACCGGCCTCGACGTATGCCGCGTAGAACTCCTTCCAGGAAGCGGTCGTCCCGGCGTGCGGCCCCTCGGACCGCTCGCCCCGCGCCGTCGCGTCGAAGGCGGCCAGACAGACCTCCCAGCCCGCGGCGTTGCGGGCGGCGGTGTCGGCGGCCTCCAGGACGTCCGTGAGGGTGAAGCGGGTGCGCTTGTCGCCCAACTCCTCCAGATCGAAGCGCAGTTCGTCGCCGCCCCACGCGAAGGACAGGTGCCGGGGCGCGTCGACGGCGAGCACCCGGCCGGTGGACTCCGGCATGTTCGGATCGCGGCTGAAGGTGATGACGCCGCCGGGACGCAACTCGATCTCGGCCCGGGACGGAAACCACCGGGCGAGTTCGCCCGCGTCGGTCACGAGTTGCCACATGTGCGCGACGGGGTGATCGTGAATGCGGCTGAAGCGGACGGCCGGACGGCCGTCGTCCAGTGTCAGACAGGTGCCGGTGAGCTCTGTGGCCATGGCGGATTCCCTTCTCGGTCGCCCTCCCGAGCAACCTCCCAAGCGAAACGTTGCCGTTTCGCAGAAAGTGGTCTAGCCTCGACGTGTACGAAACCGTTTCGTTTACCAGCTCTTTGCCCACACCTCCGAACGACTTTCCCTGGAGTGGTTCTCCATGTCCGAGAAGACCCTTACCGAGGGCTCCCGCGAGGGAGTCGAGACGTCGGCGGGGACCGCCGCGTCGACCAACAAGCGGTGGTGGATCCTCGCGGTCGTCGCCCTCGCACAGCTCATGGTGGTCCTGGACACCACGATCGTGAACATCGCCCTGCCGTCGGCCCAGGCCGACCTCGGCTTCAACGACGGCAACCGGCAGTGGATCGTCACCGCCTACGCCCTCGCGTTCGCGTCCCTGCTGTTGCTCGGCGGCCGCATCGCCGACCTCTTCGGCCGCAAGACCGCCTTCCTGATCGGCATCGTCGGCTTCGCCGTCGCCTCCGCCCTCGGCGGCGCCGCCAACGGCTTCGGCATGCTGGTCGTCGCCCGCGCCCTTCAGGGTGCCTTCGGCGCGCTGCTCGCACCGGCCGCCCTGTCGATCCTCAACACGACCTTCACCGACGCACGGGAGCGGGCCAGGGCGTTCAGCGTCTACGGCGCCATCGCCGGTGCCGGTGGCGCGGTGGGCCTGCTGCTCGGCGGTCTGCTGACCGACGCGCTCGACTGGCGCTGGACCCTGTACGTGAACGTGGGCATCGCCTTCATCGCCTTCGCGGCCGGCTGGATGCTGCTGACCAACCACCGTGACGCCGGGAACTCCAAGCTCGACGTGCCGGGCACGATCCTGGTCGCCGGCGGTCTGTTCTCGCTGGTCTACGGCTTCTCCAACGCCGAGACGCACGACTGGGGCTCGCCCCTCACCTGGGGCTTCCTGATCGCGGGCGTAGTACTCCTGGCCGCCTTCGCCTGGTGGCAGAACCGGGCGGAGCACCCGCTGCTGCCGCTGCGCATCCTGCTCGACCGTGACCGCGGGGCCTCGTTCCTGGCCCTGCTGATCTCCGGCGGCGGCATGTTCGGTGTCTTCCTGTTCCTCACCTACTACCTCCAGCTCAACCTCGGCTTCAGCCCGACGAAGACCGGTGTGGCGTTCCTGCCCATGGTCGCGGCGCTGATGGTGGCGGCCCAGCTCGGCACCACGGTCCTGGTTCCGCGGATCGGCCCGAAGGTCATCGTTCCGCTGGGCTTCGCGGTCGCCGCGCTCGGCATGGCCTGGCTGACCGGGATCGACAACGGGTCGAGCTACGTCAGCGCGGTGCTGCCGCAGCTGATCATCACCGGTATCGGCCTCGGCCTGGTCATGCCGCCGGCCATGCAGCTGGCCACCGGCGGGGTGGCGGCCGAGGACGCGGGCGTCGCCTCCGCCTCCGTCAACGCCATGCAGCAGGTGGGCGGTTCGGTCGGTACGGCGCTGCTGAACACGCTCGCCGCGAGCGCCGCGACCTCGTACCTGGTCGGCAAGGACGCGACCAGCAAGCTGGTCCAGGCCGAGGCGACGATCGAGAGCTACACCACCGCGTTCTGGTGGTCGGCGGGCATGTTCGCGGCGGGTGCCGTGATCACCTTCCTGCTCTTCCGCCGCGGGGTGCCGCAGCAGGACGAGAACGCCGCACCGGTCGTCCACATGTGATCACCCGCACCTGAGCCGCACCAGACCGAGGGGCCACCCGTCCGCAGGGAGACGAGTGGCCCCTCTTCCCTGTCTGTCGTCAAGCGATTCCGCCGCAATTCACCGAGTCGAGTGAACCCGGTCTTGCGGACCGCCGCACAGGGATGGTCGGCGCCCCGTCGGGGTAACTACCGAGATCGAATGCGCCTGCCAGGTGGAGCGGACATGACGCCGGATTCCTACGACCGCGTCCCCGAACCCTCCGAGGGCCCGGCCGCGGACCTCGTCGGTTCCGCGCCGCCCGCGGCGAACGCGCACGCCCGGACCCGGGCGGACGGTCCCTTCACCGTGGTCGAGGCGCTCGGCGAGATCGATCTCGCGACCGCGGAGTCCCTCGGCGAACACCTGGACGCGGCGACCTCGGGGGCCGCACCGGACGTGCTGGTCGACCTGCGCGCGGTGGAGTTCTTCGACTGCTCGGGCCTGCGCGTCCTGTGCCGGGCCGAGGCGCGGGCCAGGGAGCGCGGCGGCCGGCTGCGGATCGTCTCGGATGTCCCGCGCCTGCACCGGCTGCTGGCCGGGGCCGGACTGCTGCACCGCTTCCCACCGCTCCCCGGCCTGCCGGAAGGGCCCGAGGAACGGAGGTAGAAAGGCAGAGAAGACACGGAAGGCAGAGAAGGCGCAGCAGGGCACGGACGTAGAAAAGCCAGGGGCCGGCGGGCAGCCCCACACCGCCCGCCGACCCCTGGTGCGAGATCGCCGGGGTCCCCGCGTCCGGAGCTCGCACTCCCCATCCGCGAGCCGCGTCACGTGGACGCGGGGACCACGCGACCCCGGTCTCAGAAGCTGAAGACGCTCGTCCCGTAGGAGGTCTTCACGCAGTCGTTGGCGAAGGCGCGCTCGTAGGAGACGCGCTTGCCCTGCCAGACGCCGTCGACGGTGACGACGACGGGGTCGTACTCCCTGGTGCACAGCACGTCGTCTCTCGCCGCCAGCGCGTCGAGGTCCCCGTCGACACCGCGCAGTTCGGCGCAGGCCAGGCGGGCGGCCGGGTGGGTGCCGGAGGCCGTCGGGGCGCAGGTCAGGGTGACCGCGCGCTGCGGGGCGGCGGTGGCGGAGCTGTCGCCGTGGGCGATGGTCAGCACCAGGGCCGAGGGGGCGTACAGCGAGGCGGGGGCGGTGGTGGCCGGGGCCGCGAGGGCGGCTCCGGTGAGGGGGCCGCAGACGGCGGTGGCCGTGAGAGCGATGGTCGTTGCCCAGCGCGCGGTGTTCCGCATTGTGTGCATCCTTCCGCTGGTTTCGAGGGTGAGCCGGACCTCATCGGGTTGGTGCCGGACCGGCGAGCGCGAGTCTGCCGAGTCCGCGGCGGAAACACACCTCGACCCCATGCGTTTCAGTAACCTTGCGTATTGAATCAGTGGCGCGAAGTTACGGCTTTCGAACGTACGAACCCAGGAACCGCACGGTTCTTGATCGCCGAAAACGGCCGACTGGCCGATTTACCTGGCCTTGTTAATAGGCCTGAAACATTCCGATTGAGCTGTCGGCTGACTCCGCCGCGACCCCTTGTGTTCATGGAGTGGGCGAGTAATCGTGATTACATGATTACGACAGAGCAGCAGGAGAAGTTGCGCGGCTGGTTCGCCGGCCGCATCCCCGACGACCTCTTCGAGGGACCGGTCGAGCTCACGGTCGACCGCGAGGAGATCACCGTCATCGGCCGGGTCCCCGAACCCGCGCTCGCCGAGGACGCCTCGGCGGCCGAGCGCGAGGCCGCGATACAGGGCCGCGTCCAGGAGTTCCGCGAGCGCACGCGCGAGGCACGGATCGAGGTGGCCCGCGAGGCCGAGCACCGGTTCCGCCGGAAGGTCTCCTGGGGGGTGGAAGTGGGCGGCGAGCGCGCCCTGTTCACGCACATCGCCGCACCCGTCATGACCCGGCTGCGCCAGCCCGAGCGCCAGGTCCTCGACACCCTGATTGCGGGCGGGGTCGCCCGCAGCCGCAGCGAGGCCCTCGCCTGGTGCGTGCGGCTGGTGGAGCGCCACACCGACGACTGGCTCGCCGAACTGCGGGACTCCCTCGAACACGTCCAGCGGGTGCGGGCCCAGGGCCCGGACGTCGAGGAGGTGACTGATTCGTCCACCAAGGACGCCGAAGATGGATGAAACGTCCACTGGTACGGGTGGCGTCCCGGGCCTTAACGTCGGCAGACGCCCGCCGGACGCCACCCGTCTCCTCGCCCACCCCCAGCGAGTCGCCACGGCCGTCCCGACCGCCCGCGCCGACCCCCGCGCTCCACGCTCGTAGCCCCGCCGGAGCCCACCTTGTCGTCCCTGCCCTCGAACTCCCCCGCCGCGCCACCCCCGTCCCTGACCGAGGTGGAGGCGCACGGCGTCGAGCGCATCCCCGACGCGGACCGTACCGCGACCCCGCTCGACCTGTTCCGGCTCGCCTTCGGCGGTGCCAACACCTTCTCGACCTGCGTGCTGGGCGCCTTCCCGATCCTGTTCGGACTCTCCTTCTGGCAGGGGCTCGCCGCCACCCTCCTCGGGGTCGTCGCGGGCGCGCTGATCCTGTGCCCGATGGCCGTGTTCGGTCCGGTCAACGGCACCAACAACGCCGTCTCCTCGTCCGCGCACCTCGGGGTGCACGGGCGCGTGGTGGGATCCTTCCTGTCCCTCCTGACGGCGATCGCCTTCTTCTCGATCTCGGTGTGGAGTTCGGGCGACGCCCTGGTGGGCGGCGCGCACCGGCTGTTCGGCCTGGCGCGCAGCGACCTCTCCTACGTCGTCGCGTACGCGCTGTTCGCCGTACTGGTCCTCGCGGTGTGCGTGTACGGCTTCCCGTTCATGCTGTTCGTCAACAAGGTGGCGGTGACCTCGGCGACGGTGCTGTTCCTGGTCGGCGCGTTCGCCTTCGCCGGCGACTTCGACCCGTCGTACGCCGGTGCCTTCACGGACTCGGCGGACGCGGCGACCCAGTCGCTGTTCTGGCCGTCGTTCATCGGCGCCGCGCTGATCGTGCTGTCGAACCCGGTGTCGTTCGGGGCCTTCCTCGGTGACTGGTCGCGCTACATCCCGGCGAGCACCCCGCGCCGCCGGGTGGTCGGCGCCGCGTTCCTGTCGCAGATCGCCACGCTGGTGCCGTTCCTCTTCGGCCTGACGACCGCGAGCATCATCGCGACGAAGGCTCCGAAGTACGTCGACCCGGCGGCCCCCGACTTCGTGGGTGGACTGCTCGCGATCTCGCCGACCTGGTACTTCCTGCCGGTGTGTCTGCTCGCCCTGATCGGCGGCATGTCGACGGGGACGACCGCGCTGTACGGGACCGGCCTGGACTTCTCGTCGGTGTTCCCGCGCCTCTCGCGCGTGCGGGCGACCGTGCTGGTCGGCGTGTTGTCGATCGCGTTCATCTTCATCGGCCGGTTCGGACTGAACCTGGTCCAGTCGATCTCGACTTTCGCCACGATGATCATCACCTGCACCACGCCGTGGATGGTCGTGATGATGCTGGGCTTCTTCACCCGGCGCGGCTGGTACGACCCTGACGCGCTCCAGGTCTTCAACCGCCGTCAGCGCGGCGGCCGTTACTGGTTCGCGCACGGCTGGAACTGGCGGGGCATGACCGCCTGGTGGGTCTCCGCCGTCATCGGCGTGCTCTTCACCAACATCCCGGGCCAGTTCGTGGGACCGCTCGGCGATCTGGCCAACGGCGTCGACATCAGCCTGCCGCTGTCCCTGGTGGTGGCCGCGGTGCTGTTCCTGTCGCTGCTGCGGCTCTTCCCCGAGCCCCGCGCGGTGTACGGGCCCGAGGGCGCGCGGCTGGCCCGCACCGTGGAGGTGCCGGTGCCGCCGATCACGGGTCCCGGCACGGAAGCCGACGAGGGGCCGGTGTCAGACCCCTCCGCTACGTTGCGAGCATGACTCGATTCGTGTTGGTGGCGGGCGCCTGGCTGGGCGCGTGGGCGTGGGACGAGGTGGCGGACGGGCTGCGCGCGGCCGGGGACGAACCTCATCCCCTGACTCTGACGGGACTGGCCGAGAAGCGGGGGGTCCCGGCCGGGCAGCAGACGCACGTCCAGGACATCGTCGACGAGGTCGAGCGGCTCGACCTGCGCGATGTGGTCCTGGTCGGGCACAGCTACTCAGGTGTTCCTGTCGGCCAGGCAGCCGAGCGGATCGGGGACCGGCTGCGCAGAGTCGTGTACATCGATGCGAACCTCCCGACCGACGGAGAGTCCTTCCTGGACGACTGGCCCAGCGACCACGTCCGTAAGGCGATCGACGAGCACGACGGCTTCTGGCCGCCGCTCGACGCCGAGGACTACGCGGGGCAGGGCCTCACGGACGAGCAGATCGCCCGGATCCTCGCCGGCGGCACCCCGCACCCCGGCGCCACGCTCACCGAACCGGCCGTGCTGACCGGCTCCCCGGGCGAGTTGCCCTCGACGTACGTGAAGTGCCTCCTGGACGGTCCGGAACCGCCGCCTTCCGTGGCCGAGTTGCTGCGCGGTGAGCGGTGGGAGCTGGTGAACCTGGACACCGGTCACTGGCCGATGTTCTCCGAGCCGGCCGAACTGGCCCGGATCCTGCACGAGTCGGGCACCGCGCGCTGACGCCCGCCAACCGCTGACGCCCGCCCCGGGTCTCGGACCTGCGCCTACTCGCCAGTATCGTTCGGGTGCAGCGCGTTCTCAGCGACGAGAGGCGGGATGGCCCCATGGGCAAGCACTGGGCGGACTTCCAGTACGAGATCTATCTCAACGGGATGTCGGGGGCCGTGCCGCGGCTGCCCACCGACCTCACCCGGCTGGAGGAGATCACCGAGCAGCGGCTCGGCCCCGGCCCGGTCGGCTATGTGGCGGGCAGCGCCGGTGACGGCAGCACGGCGCGCGCGAACCGGGCCGCGCTGGAACGGCGTCGGATCGTGCCGCGCATGCTGCGGGACGTGCACGAGCGGGACCTGTCGGTCGAGGTGCTCGGGCGCGCCCTGCCCGCGCCGCTGGCCCTGGCGCCGGTCGGCGTGCTGTCGATCATGCACCCCGACGCCGAGTCCGCCGCGGCCCGGGCCGCCGCCGCGCAGGGGGTGCCGTTCATCCTGTCCTCCGCGTCCAGCACCCCCATGGAGCAGGTCGCCGAGTCGATGGGGGACGCCGAGCGCTGGTTCCAGCTGTACTGGCCCAAGGACCCGGAGGTGGCGCGGAGTTTCCTGAACCGGGCGAAGGCGGCCGGCTTCACCGCGCTGGTCGTCACGCTGGACACCCCGCTGCTGGCCTGGCGCCCGCGCGATCTCGACCAGGCCTATCTGCCGTTCCTGCACGGCGTGGGCACCGCCAACTACTTCTCCGACCCGGCGTTCCAGGCGGGCCTCGCCAAGCCGGTCGCCGAGGACCCGAACGCGGCGGTGATGCACTTCGTCGGCATGTTCTCGGACCCCGCCAAGACCTGGCCGGACCTGGCGTTCCTACGCGAGAACTGGGACGGTCCGATCGTCCTCAAGGGCATCCTGCACCCCGACGACGCCCGGTTCGCCGCCGACGCAGGGATGGACGGCGTGGTCGTCTCCAACCACGGGGGCCGGCAGGTGGCCGGGTCCGTGGCGGCGGCCGACGCGCTGCCCCGAGTGGTCGAGGCGGTCGGCGACCGGCTGACCGTCCTGTTCGACAGCGGCGTCCGCACCGGCGACGACATCTTCAAGGCCCTCGCGCTCGGCGCCCGGGCGGTGCTCGTGGGGCGGCCCTACGTGTATGGGCTCGGCCTCGACGGACAGGTGGGCGTCGAGCACGTGATCCGCTGCCTGCTCGCCGAGTTGGACCTCACCCTCGCCCTCTCCGGCCATGCCACGCCCGCCACGATCGGCGCCGCCGACCTCACCGAGGAATCCGGCTGACCGGCGCGCCGTCACGTCCCGTGCGACGTCCTCGCGGTCGTCGCACTCCCCTTACGCCGTCCGGCGGTTCAGCTCCGCCGGCTGCTGTTCGGGCGGTTCCTCGGTCCGCGTGACCGCGAGCGAGCTGGGGCTCGCCGTGGTCTGCGCGTCGCCCACCCAGCGCTGCCCGGTGGAGCGGTCCCGCACCTTGAGAACGATGTCGGCACCGGGGTCGCCGGTGGTGGCGGCGAGGGCGAGGCTGTCGTCCCAGCGGGGCACCACCTCTCCCTGCACGGTGAAGTCGTAGCGGACGTCGTCACCGCGCTTGGCCTTCTCGTCGGCGCAGGTGCCGAGGACGACCACACCGGCGTCCACGTGCGAGTCCAGGCACAGAGCGGGGTCGGCCGCGCTGCGCAGCAGCCCGTCGTCGCCGTACGTCCACTGCTGGGTGAAGACGTCGGAGCAGGTGGCCAGTTCGGCCCCGGCGCCGGCCCGTACCGTGCCCTTGATGTCGAGGCAGAGGCCGGCCGCCACGTTGCGCAGCCTGGACCGGCCACCGGCCGTGGGGAGTTTGGCGGTGCCCGGAGACGATTGGGTCCCGGCGCTCGGTGACGTGCCGTCGCTCGCGCTGTTGGAGGCGGCCGGGTCGACGCCGCTGTCGTGGGACCACATGCCGGCGGCGACCAAGGTCACGATCACCCCGGCCGAGACGAGGCCCACGCCGGTCATCAGAGTGCGCGAGGCCCTCGGCGATCCCGGCGGACGGCGGAGCGGCAGAGTGATGCGGGGCAGGACCCGGTGGCGTCCGCCGCCGTGCCGGCCGACGTTGCGCGCGCCGCGGGACTCCCCCGGCGTACGCCCGGGGCGGGAGTCCACGTAGCGGCGGGCACCCCAGCCCAGTACCGCCTCGGCCAGGAGCACCCCCAACCCGCCCTCGAATTGGCTCAGTTGTTCGGCGGCGAAACGGCAGTAGCGGCACACCGACAGATGCTGCTGGACATCCGGCAGCAGGGTGCCGCCACGGCGCAGCGAAACATCCAGGAGGCGGCTGTAGTAGCTGCATTCCTTGGACGGGGCGAGTTCCCGATGGGCATGTACACAACCCTCGCGGAGTTTTTCCCGCGCTTGTTCGAGTGCCGCCGACGCGCTGTCGGTATCCATGCCGAGCAGTCCGGCGGGAACGGAAATCGGTTCCGCCTCGACCTCGGTGTGCCACAGCAAACACCGGGCGAGTCCGGGAAGAGCGTGAAATGAACGCTCCGCCAGCTTGCGGTTATCGGGCGTCATCGACTTGGCGTCACGCATACCGCGCCCGCCGGCGGGTTTCTGCAACTGCGGCAGAACCGCGGATATTCGGTCCTCGGCGGACCACACCCGGGCCGTGTCCCGCACGGCCAGCAGAATCCTGGGGCGCAGCGCGACGCCGGGCTCGCCCAGCGCCAGCCGGTCGAGCACCTGGTGGAACGCGGCCGAGGTCACCATGGAGACGACGTCGCCCGAGGAGGCGAGGCAGATGGACCCGTAGTCGTGGGCCGCCGGCCAGTGCCGCGCCATGAGCAGCGCGACGGAATGGGTGACCTCACCGTCGGGACGGCCGCCGAGCATGGCCGCGAGGTTCTCGTCGGATTCTCCGGGAACCCCGCCGGGCGGCGGGTAAGGGGGCTGAGGGGGGTGGGGGGTGGACACGGAGCGGATTCCTTCCCACACATGGGGCACGTGAGCGGTGACCGCCGAAAGGCCCCCTGTGGTGCATACCTTCTGGACGGCGAGCACGAGAGGCGTGAAATTCAGCTACGTCCGTCCGACCCGGATCCCCATAGGTCGAACGAGGTTCGGCCATTACCCCCCGCACAGGTGCTTCACCCTCGCACAACACACTCATGACCAACAAGGCACTTGGGCAACATCGGCCTCATTGAACGGAAGTCTGATACGACGGCTAGTCGGATCGTGTTCGCCACCATTCGGCATTCCATGCGCCCCGTGTGAAACACACGCACGCGCCGGAGCGCCACGTGCGCTCCCCCCGGGTGCGCGGGCGTAGTCAGATGGGACCGGCCCTTCTCGGAGGCCCGGCGCGGAACGGCGGCTCTCCCGCGCCCATCCGGGCCGCCGACCTTGTTCCTCCCGCCCTCGGTCGGCGGCCCCGGGACCGTACTTCTCGAATCTCCGGGCCTTGGATCCTCGCGCCTCAGATCTGCCAGGAGCGCAGCCGGTCGGCCGCGCCGTAGACGTCGGTCTTGCCGGAGATCAGATCGCGGGCGAGGTCGACGAGCGCGCCGTAGGGCGGATCGATGCCGACGTCGCTGACGAACATGTAGGCCACCGCCGTCGCGCAGGCGAACCGGGCGTTGGCCGACGGCAGGGGCTTGAGCAGGGCCAGCGTGTGCAGCAGCGCGGCGGCCCGCCAGGCGGGGTCGGAGTCCGTGCCGAGCCGGGGCGGATCGACGCGGTGTCGCGCGACGGCGGCGACCAGGGCGGAGAAGTCGTTGATCGTGGGCTGCTCGGGCAGCACCTCTTCGTGCCGCTGGAGCAGCCAGGGCACGTCGATGTGGATGACGGGTGCCATCGCTCAGGCGACCCGCCCCTCGCCGGCCGCGGGTGGTTCGTCGTCAGGGAAGGCGGCGGCGAACTCGTCGGCGTGCGTGGCGAAGAAACGCCGGAAAGCCTCGGCGCCTTCCTGTAGCGCGCGGTGCCTGGCGATGTCGGCCGCGGCCGCCTCGCGCACGAGCGCCTTCATCGACGTACCGCGTTCCTTGGCGATCTGCCTCAGATCCTCTAGTTCGCGATCGCTGAACTCCACATTCAGAGCTGGCATGCGCATACGGTACCGCCGGGGTACTCGATCGTAAATACGCGCTGCTCACAGTGCCTGTGACCAGGTACCGTCAAGGGCGGTTCCGGCGCGAACGCCACGTCCGAATCCCGCCGGTCCCGGGGCGCTCGGCGCAGCAGACTGGAGCCATGGAAACGACGTACAGGACGATCGACAGCCCGCTCGGGGAACTGCTGCTCGTGGGCGAGGGCCCGCGGCTGACCTCGCTGTCCATGCCGGGGCAGCGGAACGCGCCCGCCGTCCGCGCGGAGTGGCGCCGTGACGACACCGCGTTCGGCGAGGCCGCCCGGCAGCTCGCCGACTACTTCGCCGGCCGCCGCACCCGCTTCGCGCTCGAACTCGCCCCCGCGGGGACGGAGTTCCAGCAGCGGGTGTGGCGGGCGCTGGACGACATCCCGTACGGCGAGACGACGACGTACGGGCGGCTCGCCGAGCGGCTCGGTGTGCCGCGCGGCGAGGTCCGGGCGGTGGGTGCGGCGGTGGGTGCGAATCCGCTGCTGCTGGTTCGGCCTTGTCACCGGGTGATCGGTGCGGATGGCTCGATGCGGGGGTATGCGGGCGGGGTCGAGCGCAAGGTGCAGCTGCTCACGCACGAGGGTGCCCTTCAACCGACGTTGCTGTGACGGGAGTGCCGTAGTAGGTCGTCGGTTTTCTGCCGCGTCGTCGTGGCTGGTCGCGCAGTTCCCCGCGCCCCTTACCGGGGCACGGCGGAACCGCAACTGTATTCGTTCGGTCCGTTCAGTGTTCGGTCCACAGGCCCTTCCTCCTGTAACCGCCCTCCCAGAAAAGGCGGTTGAGGACGCGGACCGGGGGTGGCATGGAGTTCAGGAAGGCCGCTCGGTCTGTCTCCGGGGCGCCGTCGACGACCCAGGGCACGAACACCGCCGCGCCGCGCAGGCCTTGGGTCTCTCGGATGCGGCCGGTGAAGGCGGCCCAGTCGGCCTTGGTCAGCACGTCCTGCATGAGCGGGAGCGCGCTGTCCTCCTCGTGCTTGAGGTGGTCGTCGAGCGTGGCTGTCAACGCCCGTACGAGGTCCGGGAGTTCGGGGGCCTGGTCCCGCAGTGCCGTGTCCACGGCGGTGAGCAGCGGGTCGATGCGGGAGTGCTCGGCCTCCATGTCGTCGAGCAGGGCGAGATCGCGCGGGCGCCCGGCGACACGGTCCCGCACGCGCGGCCACAGGCCGCTGTCCTCGGCGGTGTGGTGGATGTGGAGTTGGTGGGTGAAGTTGTCCCAACCCGCGCGCACCCCGGGAGTGTTCGCCCGGCCGTCGGCCACGGCCTGGCCCAGGCGCTCCAGGTCACGCCGGAAGGCGTCGTGGGAGGCGTACATGGCGGTGAAGTCGATCTTTTCCGTACGGGTCTCGGTCATCAGGCGGCCTCTTCCAGCTCGGGTTCGGACACGGGCAGGGCGTGCGGGTTGGCGGACGGGCCGCGGTACCGGCGTACGGCGAGACAGGCGAGCGCTCCGGCCAGCAGGACCGCGGCGGAGACGTACACGGCCGGGCCCATCGCGTCGACGAAGCCGTGGCCGAAGACCTGGCCGCCGAGGGCGCGCATCCGCTCGGCGACGTCCTGCGGGACCCCCTGTGGGGTGCCGGCCTGCTGTTGAGCGCTCACGTCCGCCTCGGCCCGGGAGAAGGCGCCGACGAAGGAGTCGCGGTAGGCGGCGGGCAGCCTGTCCGCGCTCTCGCGGGCCCGGTCGGTCAGTGCGGAGGAGAGCTGCGCCTGGAGCACGGCGCCGACGACGGCGCCCGCGAGCACCGAACCGACCTGGCGCAGCGCGTTGGTGACGCCGGACGCGGCTCCGGCCAGGGCGGCCGGGACGCCGCGCATGACCTCGGCGGCCATGGGGGCGAAGGTGCAGCCGACGCCGAGGCCGGTGAGCAGGAGCGGGAAGGCGATGCTCGGCCAGTCCGAGCCGACGTCGGCGACGGACACCACCCACACCAGTCCCCCGGCCCAGGCGAGCAGCCCGCCCATCAGGATGAACTTGCCGCCGATCCGGTCGGCGAGCGCTCCGGCCGGTCCCGCGGTCACGAACGAGCCGAGGGCCACGGGCAGGAGCACCAGGCCCGACTTGAGGGCGCTGTAGCCGAGGACGGACTGGAGGTAGATCGTCAGCGGCAGGAACATGCCGACCACGCCGAACGACACCGTGACGCCCACGAAGTTGATCAGGGCGAAGTTGCGGTCGCGGAAGAGCGAGAACGGGACGAGGGGTTCCTTGGTCTGCTGGCCGCGCTCGTGCAGCAGGAACGCGGCGAAGAACACACCGGCCAGCACGAACAGGCCCCAGATCCAGCGGTTCCAGTCGTAGCGCTGGCCTTCCGTGAGGCCGAAGGCCAGGCAGAACAGGGCAGTCGAGGCGAGCGCCACGCCGAAGGTGTCGAGGCGGTGGCGGACCGTGCGCCGGCCGGCCGGGATGATCGTGGCCGTCAGCAGCAGGACGAGGGCGCCCAGCGGCAGGTTGACGAAGAAGATCCACCGCCAGCTGAGGTGGGTGATCAGGGCGCCGCCGAGGATGGGCCCGAGGGCGCCGGACACGCCGGCGACCGTGCCCCAGATGCCCATCGCCACACCGCGTCGCTCGGCAGGGAACACCTCGGTGATGATCGACAGGGTCTGGGGCATCAACAGCGCCGCGCCCAGGCCCTGTACGGCCCGGAAGGCGACGAGCTGGGTCGGGTCCTGGGCCAGGCCGCAGGCGAGGCTCGCCAGGGTGAAGACGGCGACTCCAGTGGCGAACAGGTTGCGTTTGCCGCGCAGGTCGCCGAGGCGGCCGCCGGTGATCAGCAGGACGGCCAGCGCCAGGGTGTAGGCGTTGACGACCCAGAGGATCTCGTCGAGGGACGCGTCCAGATCCGCGCCCAGGTCGGGGATCGCGATGTTCACGATCGTCAGGTCGAGGAGGGTCATGAAGAACCCGAGAGAGAGGGTGATCAGGATCGCCCAGGGGTTGCCGTGCCACTTCTTGAACACGATGTCGGTCTCCTTGCGTTGGACTCGCGTTCAAGAGGCCGGGCCGGTCGCCGAGTGTGACGCGCCGCCTTTTCTGTGAGGCATAGGTCACATTCGGGCCGTCCGCTGTCACATTCCGACCCCCTGCGGCCCTCGCAGTAGTGAGCGCTCAGCGGGGAGGCCCACCTATGTCCGAAACCCATGTGACCGACCAGGCGACCGATGCCTTCATGGACCATCGGGAGCTGTTGTTCGGCCTCGTCTACAACATGCTCGGCAGCGTCGCGGACACCGAAGACGTGTTGCAGGAGACCTGGCTGTCGTGGTCGGGCCGGGGCGCCGAGGGGATCACCAACCCCCGCGCCTACCTGGTCCGCATCGCCGTCAATCACGCCCTCCAGCGCCGGACCGTGATCACCCGCCGACGGGAGACGTATGTCGGCCCGTGGCTGCCGGAGCCGCTGGTCGGCGACGACGCGGGCGCCGACGACCCGGCCCTGCGCACCGAGTCGGTGTCGCTGGCGATGCTGGTGGTCCTGGAGTCCCTGACCCCGCTGGAACGCGCGGTGTTCGTCCTCAACGAGGTGTTCGGGTACCCGCACACCGAGATCGCGGACATCATCGACCGGACCCCGGCGGCCGTACGGCAGTTGGCGCACCGCGCGCGGGCCCATGTGCACGCCCGGCGGCCGCTGTACCGGGCGCATCCGCGGGTACGGCGGGAGGCGACGGAGCGGTTCGTGCGGGCCGCGCTCGGCGGGGACATCTCCGCGCTCCTCGAGATCCTCGCGCCGGACGTCACGGTCTGGACGGACGGCGGCGGCAACCGCAAGCCGGCGGGGCTGCGGCCGGTGCACGGCCGGGACAAGGCGGCCCGCCTCATCACGAAGTTCGGTTCCCGGCACGATCCGCGGGGCCTGGACCTGCGCTACCGCCGCGTCAACGGCGACGACGCCGTGGTGCTGTTCGAGGGCGACGCCGCCTACGCGGTGATGGTCATGGACCTCACCGACGAGGGCGACCGGATCAACGGCGTCTACATCGTCACCAATCCCGACAAGCTCACACACGTGATCAAGGACGAGACGGACGACAGGAACGAGAAGGACGGAGAGGAAGCGTGACCGCGACTCGGGAGGCGTCGAGCACTCAGGAGGCGTCGAAGGGCGAGCGGGTCGCCGACTGGCTCGACGGCCGCCTCGGCATCCACACCCTCGGCCGGAAGTACCTGCGCAAGGTGTTCCCGGACCACTGGTCGTTCCTGCTCGGCGAGATCTGCCTGTACAGCTTCGTCGTGCTGATCCTGACCGGCGTCTACCTCACCCTCTTCTTCCATCCGTCGATGAACGAGGTGACGTACCACGGCAGTTACGTCCCGCTCAACGGCGTCCGGATGTCCGAGGCGTACGCCTCCACGCTCGACATCAGCTTCGACGTGCGCGGCGGGCTGCTGATCCGGCAGCTGCACCACTGGGCCGCGCTGATCTTCGTCGCGGCGATGCTCACGCACATGATGCGGCACTTCTTCACCGGCTCGTTCCGCAAGCCGCGCGAGCTCAACTGGGTGTTCGGCTGGACCCTGTTGTTCCTCGGCCTGTTCGAGGGCCTGATGGGCTACTCGCTGCCGGACGACCTGCTGTCGGGCACCGGCCTCAGGTTCGTCAACGGCGCGCTGCTGTCGGTCCCGATCGTCGGGACGTATCTCTCGATGTTCCTGTTCGGCGGCGAGTTCCCGGGCCACGACATCGTGCCGCGCTTCTACTCGCTGCACGTCCTGCTGATCCCCGGGGTCATGGCCGCCCTGGTGGTGGTGCACATCCTGCTGGTCGTCTACCACAAGCACACCCAGTTCGCGGGACCTGGCAAGACCGAACGCAACGTCGTCGGCACGCCGTTCATGCCGGTCTACCTGGCCAAGGCGGGCGGCTTCTTCTTCCTGGTCTTCGGCGGCCTCACCCTGATCGCGGCCGTGGCGGCCATCAACCCGGTCTGGGTGTACGGCCCCTTCCGCCCCGACCAGGTCTCCACGGGCGCCCAGCCCGACTGGTACCTGGGCTTCGCGGAGGGCCTGGTGCGTGTGATGCCGGGGTGGGAGATCACCCTGTGGGGGCACACCCTGGTGCTCGGCGTGCTGATCCCGGTCGTCGTCTTCCCGCTCCTCCTCGTCTTCATCGGCGTCTATCCGTTCCTGGAGTCCCGGCTCACCGGCGACAAACGGGAGCACCACCTCCTGGACCGCCCGCGCAACCGCCCCACCCGCACCGCGATCGGCGCGGCCTGGATCAGCGTCTATCTGATCCTGCTGGCGGGCGGCGGCAACGACATCGTCGCCACCCGTCTCCATCTGTCGATCAACACCGTCACCTGGACGGTGCGGATCGCGGTGTTCGTCCTGCCGGCCGTCGTGTTCGTGGCCACCCGCCGGATCTGTCTGGGGCTCCAACTCCGGGACCGGGAGCTGGTGTTGCACGGTCGGGAGACCGGCCTGATCAAACGGCTGCCGCACGGTGAGTACGTCGAGGTGCACCAGCCGCTGGACCAGGCCCGCCTGCACACTCTCACCGCCCATGAGCGCCCGGGGGAGCTCGTGGGCGGTGAGTCCCACCGCGACCGGGCCGACCCCGACCGGGCCGACCCGGATCAGGTCAGCCTTGATCGGCGATGAAGGACGCCATCCGGGCGAGGGCCGCGTTCCAGTTGATCGCGGTCTCGTTGGTGGACCAGGACTGGATGTCGTCGATGTAGCAGAACTGGCCGACGCAGCCCTGGAGTTTGCTCTGTGCGTAGGGGTCCTGGATGGACGAGTTCGGACCGCCGGCGAGGGTGCCCCGCGGCGGGTTCGGGAGGTTGGGATCCAGCTCGTGGGCGTACCAACGGCTGTGCTGGTTGTGGGAGTTGGCCTCGCCGTAGCCAGTGACGTACGACATGTTCAGCGCGTTGCGGCCGAGGATGTAGTCCATGCTCTGCACCGCGCCGTCGCGGTACTTGGAGGCGCCGGTGAGGTCGTAGGCGGTGCCGAGGACGACCGCGTTGTTGAGGATCTGGTGGCTGGAGCCCCAGTCGTAGACGTTGTCGGGCGGGGCGTACGGCATGCCGTACGGCTGCGACCTGAGCGTGGACAGGTAGCCGTCGGCGCCCTTGACCACCGACGCGCGCACCTTGTCGCGGCCGGGCAGCCGGCTCGGCACAGTCGCGAGGTCGAGGCGGCCGGCCGCGGCCGTGCGGCCCCAGTCGAAGCCGAGGCTGCCGAAGATGTCGGCGGTGTGGACCGGGGATTCGAGGACGTAATCCTTGAACTCCCGGTCCCCCGTGGTGAGATACAGCTCCGCCGCCGCCCAGTAGAACTCGTCGGTCGCGTTCGTGTCGGGGTAGGCGCCGCCACCGGTGCCGTCGCTCTCGGAGGCGTACATCGCGGGATGGGCCAGGGCCGCGGACCAGGCCTTGCGGGCCGCCGCTAGGGCCTTCGCCGCGAAGGCGCGGTCGTAGGGGCGGTACAGACGGGCCGCCTGGGCCGCCGTCGCCGCCAGGTTCAGCGTCGCCTGGGTGGACGGCGGGTGCAGCTCGCGCTTCTGCGGGTCCTCGCTCGGCAGCAGGGGCAGGCCCGTCCACTGCTCGTCGTGGATCTTGTGATGGGCCATGCCGGCCAGCGGCTGCCCGTCCGGCACCTGCATCTTCAGCAGGAACTCCAGCTCCCAGCGCGCCTCGTCGAGCACGTCCGGCACCTTGTTGCCGCTCTCCGGGAGGGCGAGGGTGCCGTCACCGAGCCCGCCGGGGTGCCCGGCGCGGGCCAGCAGCGAGCGCTCGTACGTGCTCAGCAACTCCCAGGTGGCGATGCCGCCGTTGACGACGTACTTGCCGTGGTCGCCCGCGTCGTACCAGCCGCCGGTGACGTCAAGGGTGTAGTCGCAGACACCGGGTTGGCAGGGGACGTTGTAATCGCCTTGGTTCGGCGTCGAGTTGAGATGCCCGGCCGCGCGTCCGTACCCCGGGCGCAGGTCGTCGCGGATCGCGGTGCCGCTGCGCTGCGTGTAGTAGTACTTCACCGCGTCGACCCGCAGTTGCTCGTACGCGCTGGTGCCGATGTCGAACGGGCGGCTCGTCTCGCCGTCGGCGACGAGCATGAAGCCCTTGCCCTGCCGGTGGTACGCGCCGAAGTCGATCGAGTGGACGTTCTGCCCGGAGGAGACGTCGACCCCGCGGGGCGCACTCCAGCCGTGGGCGACCGTGGTGCCGCCCGCGTTCTTCAGCTGCCACGGCAGCTTCGCCGTCGCGTCGGTCACCAGCGTGGCGTTCTTCGGGCCCGAGGGCAGATAGGCGACCTGGTTGACGCGCACCCGCGGTCCGGTGTCCGGCTCGTACACCTCCGGCGGGACCCCGCCGAGCAACGACACGTCGTCCATGCAGAACCGCCAGGCGTCGGCGCTCCCACCGGCCTGGAAGGCGACCTGCCCCTGAGTGGTGTCGACGGGCGAGGTGAAGGTGTACGCGTAGGAGTCACCGGAGACGCTCAGCTCCGGACTGACCTCGAAGTACGTGTCGTACGGCGCCACTTGGAGCCCGACGACCGCCCGCACCACATGCCCCGCGGGCGAACCGCTCGCGGTGAAGGCGAACTTGTACGACTCGCCCTTCACGAGGGTGAGGTCGTTCTGGCCGACGGCGGCGTCCCAGCGGTTGGTGGTGCCGCCCGGCACGTCCGCGCAGAGCTGTCCGGCGGACAGTCCCGCGGTCACGTTGCTCGTCGTCCACCAGGGCTCGGTGGTGGTGTCGAAGGTGCCGTTCTTGAGCTGCTCGACCTCGTCGGCGGCGGCCGGACCGGCCGGCAGCGCGGTGAGCAGGGCTCCCAGCAGGGCCGTCAGGGTCAGCAGGGCGGTTCTGCGTCGTTTCACGTCTGGGCTCCTCGGGCGGAGGTGCGGGTGACGCTCGCCATCGCTCAGATGGGAGCGCTCCCAGATGCGGACGCGGTTCATGTTGTTCGTGTCATGACACAACGTCAACGGTCCGGACGGGACGGGACTGGATTCGCACGTTTCCCGTCCGGTCGGGACAGGACCCGGTTGCCCGCGGTTCCCGTCCCGACCGCACGACCGCCTCAGCCCGCCGGCACCTCCAGCTTGCTGATCCGCACCGCGCCGACGGCCTCGCCCGGCCGCGCGCTGGTCAGCGTGAACCTCAGCCGGGAGCCACGTACGGCGTCGAAGGTGACCACGGTCGGAGCGTCCGAGGCGGTGGCCCACTCGACCGCCGTCCCCGTGACCGGCGCGTACCTGCGGCCGTCCCACACCTCCGCCGCCACGGACTTGGGCAGGCTGTGGGTCGCGTCCACGGTGAAGGAGATCTCGGCACGGTCGATGCTCCGAGCCCGTCCGAAGTCGACGGAGACCCAGTCCTCGGGGCGAGCGCCGCTGAAGGCGGGCAGCAGGGCCGTGGCCGACTTCGCGAAGCCGTTGGACCAGCCGGTGGCCGCGTCGCCGTCGAGCATCGCGGCGGGCAGAGTGTCGGGACGGCCCGAGTAACTGGCGTCCGCGTGCGGGTAGTTCACGGCTGCGGGCGTCTCGGGCTCGAACGTGGCCGGCGAGGTGAGGGCGACCGACCCCGCACGCGTCGTGCGGATGGTCGTCGTGCCCGTTCGCAGCCCCTCCGCCCGCGCGGTCACCTTCAGAGTGCCGGGCTTGGTTCCTGACCGCACGATGACAAGTGCCTTGCCGTGGAAGGCGGTTCGGGTGGTCGCCTGGTAGCGCTCGGCGCTCTCCTCGCGGCCGTTGTCGAGTCCGGCGAGCGAGCCGCCCTTCGCGTCGAAGGTGATCAGGTGCTCGGCGTCCGGCACCACCACTCCGTGCGCGTCGACGACGTCCGCGGTCACGAACACCAGCGAACGCCCGTCCGCGGCAAGGGACTTGCGGTCGGCGGTCAGCCGTACGGCATGCGGCGCGCCCGCCGTGCGCAGCACGTCGGTGGCCACCACCTTGCCGCCGCTGCGGGCCACGGCCTTCAACTCCCCTGGCTTGTAGGGCACTTTCCACGTCAGGTGGAGCTTGCCCGCGCTGCCGTTGGGGCTCGTGTAGCTGCCCGGGTAGGGGCCGTCGGTGAAGGTCTTGTCGTCACCGGTGGCCTCGGTGGTCTCCAGGTAGGTGCGGCCGTCCGTGGTCCTCTTCGTGTCGAACGTCCGCGTACCGAGGGACTTTCCGTTCAGGAACAGCTCGACCGTCCCGACGTTGGAGTAGGCCCAGACCTCGACCGTGGCGCCCTTGTCGTGGTTCCAGCTCATGGGCACCAGATGGACCATCGGCTCGGCGACCCACTGGCTCCGGAAGAGGTGGTACATGTCCTTGGGGAAGCCGGCCGTGTCGACGGCGCCGAAGAAGGACGCCTTGACCGGGAAGACGTTGTAGGGCGTCGGCTCGCCGATGTAGTCGATGCCGGACCACAGGAACTGCCCCGCGAACCACTTCCGGTCCCGGTCCTTCTTGTGGCCGTACTCGCCGCTCATGGTCCAGGAGGCGAGGTTGTTGTCGTAGGAGGAGGTCGCCCGCCTGCCAGGGGTGTAGTTCTCGCCCGTGTTGAGGTGCTCCGGCTCCTGGTAGGTGCCTCGGGTCGAGGTCTCCGAGGAGGACTCGGACTCGAAGAGGAACAGGCCGGGATAGGCGGCGTGCAGGGCGTCGACGGACTTGGCGGTGTTGTAGTTGAGGCCGAGGCCGTCCAGCTTGGCGAGCATCAGGTCCGCGGCCGAGCCCTTGCGCGGCACGCTGCGGTACTTGTCGGAGCCGATGACCAGCGGACGGGTGTCGTCGGCGGCCCTGATGGCGGCGATGATCCGGTCGGCCATGGCGAGACCGGCGGCGGAGGTGGAGTCGGGGATCTCGTTGCCGATCGACCACAGCACCACGGCGGGCGAGTTGCGGGCCGCGAGGACCATCTCGGTGGCGTCCCGCTCGCACCACTCGTCGAAGAAGCGCCCGTAGTCGTACTTCGTCTTGCCGGTCCGCCAGCAGTCGAAGGCCTCCACCATCATCACGATGCCCAACTCCTCGCAGACCTCGACGATCTGCGGCGAGGGCGGGTTGTGGGAGGTGCGGAAGGCGTTGACGCCCATCGACTTCATGATGGTCAGCTGTCTGCGGACGGCGTCGACGCTGATCGCGGCGCCGAGGGCGCCCTGGTCGTGGTGGAGGTCGACGCCCTTGAGCTTGGCGTGGGTGCCGTTGAGGAAGAAGCCCTCGGCCGGGTCGAAGCGGTAGGTGCGGATACCGAAGGCGGTTCGGTAGGTGTCGACCACCTCGCCGCCGACGCGCAGTTCGGTCTCCAGGGTGTAGCGGTGCGGGGCCGCGAAGTCCCACACCTTCGGTTCGGGGACGGTGAGTTCATGGGTCTCGGCGGTCCGGTCGGTGACGAGGACCGTGCTCGCGGTACGGGCCACGGTCCGGCCGCGCGGGTCCTTCACCTTCGACCTGATCTCGACCTGGTGCGCGGCTCCGGACTCGTTGAGCACGGCCGTGGCGACCCGCACGACGGCCCGCTCCGCGGTGACCTCCGGCGTGGTGACGTACGTACCCCAGCGCTCCACGTGCACGGGCTCGGTGACGACCAGACGCGCCTCGCGGTAGATGCCGCTGCCCGAGTACCAGCGACTGCTGGGGAGCTGGTTCTGCACCTTGACGGCGATGACGTTCTCGGTGGTGCCGTCGGTGTGCAGCAGCTCGGTGAGGTCGAGGGCGAAGCCGGTGTAGCCGTATGGGTGGCGGCCGACCTCGGTGCCGTTGCAGTGGACGTACGAGTCCATGTAGACGCCGTCGAACTCGACCGAGATGCGGCGGCCGGCCAGGGCGGGCGGCAGCGTGAAGGCGATCCGGTACCAGCCGAGGCCGCCAGGGAAGAAGCCGGTGCCGCTGGTGGTGCCGTGCTCGGTGGTGGGGGTCTGCTCGATGCTCCAGTCGTGCGGGACCGCGACCTCGCGCCACGTCGAGTCGTCGTAGGCGGGGTCGGCGGCCTGTGCGTAGGCGCCGGTCGGATCGGTGAGGCCCCCAGGATCGACCAGCGCGAAGCGCCAGCCGTCGCGCAGCGCGACCGTGAGGCGGCCGGATCCGCTCCCGGTGGCGGTCCCGGCGGCCCGGGCGACCGGGGTGGCGAGGAGTGCTCCGGCCGCGGGCGCGGCGGCGGAGGCGAGCAATACCGATCTGCGAGTGACCGTCATGGCGGCTCTCCCTCATCAGGGCCCAGAAGTACTCACAACTGATCGTGCAACTGATCGCGAACAAACAGATTCTGACGACCTGCCACACCGCCACGTCAAGGGTGCGGAAAGCGCCTTCTGTCTCAGCGGCCACACCGGGCGGCGGGGCCGCCCGGTCCCCGCCGCCGCCCGGCCGCCGCAAGATCACCGCGCATCCCGGCTCCCGCCTGGTCACCCGCGCTGTCGTCCACCCCTGCCGCATGGTCGGTGTTTGTCGTTCACGCGGGAGCGGGACGCACTAGGCTGGAACACGAGTTACGCACCTGATCACTGTGCGTAGGCGCGATGGAGTGGCGACGATGAGCCCGGTGGATCCGTTCGACGATGCCTCGACCGCGCGGGCCGTCATCGACGACCTCGGCGCTGTCGTCCGGTGGAGCACCGGCGCCCGACGGCTGCTCGGGTACACGGAGACCGACGTGCTGGGCCGCCCCGCCGCCGCCCTCCTGGCCGATCCCGCCGAGGCCCCGCCCGGCGCGCCGGCCGACCGCCGCTGGAGCGGCCCGCTCGCCCTGCGTCACCGGGACGGGCACATGGTGTCCGTCCGGTTGCTCGCGCTGCGCGCCTCGACCCCGGGCGCCCCGGACACCTGGCACGCCGTGGTCCCGCCCGACATCACCGACCTCGAGCCGCCGCACGAGATCCTGACCGCGGCCGCGCTGGCCCAGTCCCCGTGCCCGATGCTGGTCTGCGACCGGATGCTGCGCCTGCGCTGGCTCAACGACCGCATGACCGAGGTCATCGACCTGCCCGCGGGCCAGGTGATCGGCCTGCGGGTCTCGGACATCGGCGTCCGCTCGGAGAACGCGGAGCTCGAACAGCACCTGACCGACGTGCTCGCCTCGGGCCTGCCCCGGGACATCCCCACCTACGTCCGCCCGAGCGGCCTCAGCGAGGCCACCGCCCAGCTCACCCGGCTCGCCCCGCTCATCGACGCCGCCGGCCGCGTCCAGGGCGTCTGTCTGACCGGCCACGACTTCACCGAGCACTATCTGGCCCGCGAGCGGCTCCAGCTGGTCAACGAGGCGAGCGTCCGGATCGGCAGCACCCTCGACGTCACGCGTACGGCGCAGGAGCTGGCGGACGTCTGCGTACCCGCGCTCGCCGACTTCGTCAGCGTCGATCTGCTGGACCCGCAGGAGCACGGCGAGCCACCGCTGCGGCTCATCGCCCCGATCGGCCTGCGCCGGGCCGCGCACGGGTCGGTGAACCCGGGCAGCCCCGAGGCCGTGATCAAGCCCGGCCAGCTGGAGATCTACCCCACCGGCTCGCCCCAGGCCGACTCCCTCGTCGCGGGCCGGTCCGTGGTCGCCTCGGTGTCGGGGGGCGACCTGGACGAATGGCTCGCGCACAACGAACCGCGCGGCGAGCGGGTCAGGGAGTACGGCATCCACTCGTCCATGTCCGTGCCGATCCAGGCCCGCGGCACCACCTTGGGGGTCGCGGTCTTCCGCCGCTACCGCAGACCGGACCCCTTCACCTCCGACGACGTCCTGCTGGCCGAGGAGATCACCGCCCGGGCCGCCGTCTGCATCGACAACGCCCGCCGCTACTCCCGCGAACGCGACACCGCTCTCGCCCTGCAGCGCAGTCTGCTGCCCCGCAGGCTCCCGCGCACGGCCGCCGTGGAGGCGGCCTCGCGCTATCTGCCGGCCGCCCGGGCGGGGGTGGGCGGCGACTGGTTCGACGTGATCCCGCTGTCCGGGATGCGGGTCGCGATGGTCGTCGGGGACGTCGTCGGACACGGCATCCAGGCCTCGGCCACCATGGGCCGGCTGCGCACCGCCGTCCGCACCCTCGCCGACATCGACCTGGCCCCCGACGAACTGCTCACCCACCTCGACGACCTGGTGGTACGGCTGTCCGCCGAGGCCGGCGGCGACGGCAGCCCCGGCGAGGTCGGCGCGACCTGTCTGTACGCGGTGTACGACCCGGTGTCCCGCAGCTGCACCCTGGCGCGGGCCGGGCATCCACCGCCGGTCCTGGTCACGCCCGGCGGTACGGCCCGGCAGATCGACCTTCCGGCCGGGCCGCCGCTCGGTCTGGGCGGGCTGCCGTTCGAGTCCGCCGAGCTGGACGTGCGCGAGGGCAGCGTCCTCGCGTTCTACACGGACGGACTGATCAAGTCCCGCGAACGGGAGGCCGACTCCGGCCACCGGATGCTGCACGACGCGCTGGCGACGTACTCCGACTCGCTCGACGAGACCTGCGACCGGGTCCTGAACACACTGCTGCCGGCGGGCGGTGTCGCCGACGACGTGGCCCTGCTGCTGGCCCGCACCCGGGGACTGCCCGCCTCCCAGGTCTCGACCTGGCACATCCCCGCCGACCCGTCGCTCGTCTCGCCCATCCGCAAGCAGGTCGTCGAGCAGCTCGACGTCTGGGAGCTCCAGGAGGCCGCGTTCACCGCCGAGCTGGTGGTGAGCGAGCTCGTCACCAACGCCATCCGGTACGGCGCCCACCCCATCCGGCTCCGGCTGATCCACGACGCCGCGACGCTGATCTGCGAGGTGTCGGACACCAGCCACACCGCTCCGCACCTGCGCCGCGCCAAGACCTGGGACGAGGGGGGCCGCGGGCTGCTCCTGGTCGCCCAGCTCACCGAGCGCTGGGGCAGCCGGCACACGACGGACGGCAAGACGATCTGGGCGGAGATCACGCTCCTGCCGGAGGAATGAGCCCTCCCGGAGACCTGCCCCCGCTTGAAGCCCTCAGCACTCTTGGCGGAACTTTTACTGCGCGGTGCCCAGCCAGGGCCTGATCTGCCTGCGCGCCTCGTGCAGCCGGGACTTGAAGGTGCCGAGCGGGATGCCGGCCCGTTCGGCGGCCTCCGCGTAGTCGAGTTGGCACAGGTCGCGGTACACCAACGGCTCGACCAGGCGCGGGTGTTCGCGCTCCAGCCGGTCCAGCGCCTCCAGCAGGTCGATCCGGGAACCGACGATGACGCTCGTCGTGCGCGGGTCGGCGTGCAGGTCGTACTCGATCGGGGTGGGCGACTCGGCGGCCCGGCGCTTGAGCTCGCGGTACTTCTGCCGGCAGCAGTTGGCCACCACGGTGTAGAGCCAGGTGCTGAAGCGGCTGCGCCCCTCGAAGGTGCCGATCTTCCGCGAGACCTGCAACAGGACGTCCTGCGCCGCCTCCTCGGCGTCCTCGCGGCAGGGCAGGAACCGCCCGCAGCGCCGGACCACTTCGGGCCACATCTGGGTGAGCAGGGAGTCCAGCGCCGCCGGGTCGCCCGCCGCCGCTGCGCGGGCGAGGTCCTCGGTCGGCGGTACCAGGTGCTGTGCTCGGGGTCGGTCCACGACCAGGCATGATAGTCGCATGCATTTCGTCGAGCGGATCGGCCGCTACCGCCTTGAGCGGCGCCTGGGCACGGGCGCCTTCGGCACGGTCTGGCTCGCCTGGGACGATGAGCTCGAAGCGCCGGTCGCGGTCAAGGTCCTCGCCGACAACTGGAGCCACCGGCTCGACGTCCGCGAGCGGTTCCTGGAGGAGGCCCGGATGCTGCGCCGGGCCGGTTCCAACCGAGTGGTCCAGGTCTACGACATCGGCGAACTGCCGGACGGCAGGCCGTACTTCGTCATGGAGTACGCCGACGGCGGCACCCTCGCCGACCTGCTCACCGGCGGCCCGCTGCCGGTGTCCGAGGCGCTGCGGCTGACGGCGCTGGCCGCCCGGGGCGCGGCGGCGCTGCACGAGGCGGGGATCGTGCACCGGGACATCAAACCGAGCAACGTGCTGCTGCGCTCCTCCCCCGGCGGCACCCCGCGGGTGCTGCTGGCCGACCTCGGCCTCGCCAAGAGTCTGGCGCAGGCGTCCGGGCTCACGCTGGCCGCCGGGTCGGTCGGCTACCGGCCGCCCGAGCAGGCCCAGCCCGGCATGGGCATCGACACCCGGGCCGACGTGTACAGCCTGGGCGCGGTCGGCTACCACCTGATCACCGGCACGGTGCCGGGCGAACCCGGGCACGTCGTCCGTCCCGACCGGCTGCGCCCGGACCTGGATCCGGACGTCCAGCGCGCCCTGCTGCGCGCCCTGGAGCCGGACCGGGAGCGGCGGTGGCCCCAGGCCCTGGCGTTCGCGGAGGAGCTGGAGCGGCTCGCCTCGCCGGTCCGCCGGCCCCGCCCGCGCCGCAGGACGGTCCTGACGCTCGTCGTGGCCGTCGCCGTGCTCGCGGCCACGGGCACCGCCCTGGCGCTGGTCGACCGGGGCGACGGGACCTCGAACGGCCAGGACGTCCAGGTCGCGGACACGACCGGCCGGGTCACGGCGGAGGTCCCGCGCTCCTGGGACCGCCAGTTGCGCGACTCCGGGTGGGATCCGAAGGTGCTCGGGCTGCCCACCGGGCACGAGCCGGGCTTCGCGGTCGCCGACGACCTCACGGCGTGGCCGGACCTGAAGTCCGGGGTGAACGGGGTGTTCGTCGGCCTGAGCGAGCGGGGCGACCTCCCGAAGGCGGTGGCCGCGCTCACCCACTCGGGTTGCTCCTACGAGGGCTCCCGGAGCTACGAGGGCGCGCGCTGGCACGGCACGGTCCGCACCTGGAGCGACTGCCCGGGCGGTCAGGGCTCCCTCGCGGAAGCGGCGCTCGCTCCGGCCTCCGGCGCGGCCCGACCGCAGGTCTACGTACAGATCCGGCAAAAGAGCGCGACCCCGTCGGTCGAGCACGTCCTGGCGTCCGTACGTATCGGGGACTGACACCGATCACGCGGCGGGACGCGGACGGATCACGTGACGGGGACGCGCGCGGAACTCGCCGGAACTCGTCCGAACTTTTTCGTCCGCTCGCGCATCGGACATATATGACGGGGCACACAGCGTCGTACGCACACGCCTGGCGTGTGCGAGGAGACACCAGGAGTGTTGAGGAAGATGGCGAAGAACTCTCCCGCCCGCCGCCGGGCCGCCCTGCTCGCGAGCGCGGTCGCCGTGCTGGGCCTGCTGACCGCGTGCGGCGACGAGGGCGGCACCGCGAGTTCGCCGAGCACCCTGTCGGGCACGGCGGGGCCGGCCACCGACGGCTCCGGCTCCCCCGCTCAGTCGCCGAACGCCACGCAGTCCGGTTCCTCCTCGGACACCGGCTCCTCCTCCGGTACCGGCACCACCCCCTCGGAAGGCGTGTCCGCGTCCGGCAGTGTCAGCACCCGCTGCCACACCTCCCAACTGCGCGCGACCGTCGGGAACAACAACCCCGGGGCCGGTCAGGAGAACTTCCCGATCGTGCTGACCAACACCGCCTCCCACACCTGCACGGTCCGCGGCTATCCGGGCGCCGCGTTCGCCGACTCCGCTGGCAAGCAGCTGGGGCCGGACCCCAAGCGCTCCTCGGGCACGCCGGAGACCGTCACCTTGGACCCGGGCCAGAGCGCGTGGGCGGGGCTGACGTTCTCGAACCCCGAGGTCAGCGGCGCCAAGGCGGCGACTCCGACAACGCTGGTGGTGACCCCGCCGGACGAGAAGGACCCGCTCAAGGTGAAGTGGACCGGCGGCCAGGTACCGGTGTCCGGGAACTCGTCCTCGGTCTCCCTGACGGTGTTCAGCCCGGGTTCCGGCGCGTGAACCACGGGGGGTGGCGCGCGGACCTCTTACTTCCGGCTGTTTTCATGGACGTTCCCGCTCCGCCCCACCGCTAGGACCCCGCTCTGAACACCCCGCTTGCCGAATCGCTGTCCGTCGCCCTGCTCATCGCCGTGCTCGCGTTCGCGGTGCTGCGGCCCAAAGGGCTGCCCGAGGCCGTGGTGGCGGTGCCCGCGGCGGGGCTGGTGATCGTCGCCGGCGCGATCTCGCCGGCGCACGCCCTGGACGAGATCCAACGGCTCGGGCCGGTGGTGGGCTTTCTCGCGGCGGTGCTTGTGCTGGCTCATCTGTGCGATGTCGAGGGGCTGTTCCAGGCGTGCGGGGCGTGGATGGCCCGTCGGTCCGCGGGCTCGCCCGGGCGGCTGCTGGCCGCGGTGTTCCTGCTGGCCTCGGTGATCACGGCCGTGCTGAGCCTGGACGCCACGGTGGTGCTGCTGACGCCGGTGGTGTTCGCCACCGCGGCCCGGGCAGGCGTCCGCGCCAAGCCGCATCTCTACGCGTGCGCCCATCTGTCGAACACGGCCTCCCTGCTGCTGCCGGTGTCCAACCTGACCAACCTGCTGGCGTTCGAGACCAGCGGACTGAGCTTCACCCGGTTCGCGGCGCTGATGGCGCTGCCGTGGGTGGCCGCGATCGGCGCCGAGTACCTGATCTTCCGGCGCTTCTTCGCCGAAGAGCTGGCCCTGTCCGAGCTGCCCTCCGAGCCCGGCGAGGAGCCGGAGCTGCCGCTGTTCGCGCTGATCACCGTGGGCTGCACGCTCGCCGGGTTCGTCGTGACCTCCGCGGTCGGCATCGAGCCCGCCTGGGCCGCGTTCGCGGGGGCGCTGGTGCTGGCCGTCCGTGCGCTGGTACGGCGGCGGGAGACCCCGCTGGCGGTGCTGCGGGCCTCGTCCCCGACGTTCCTGGCCTTCGTGCTCGCCCTCGGTGTCGTGGTGCGCGCGGTGGTCGACAACGGCCTGGCCGACGCCCTCGACCATGTGCTGCCCTCGGGCTCGGGCCTGCTCGCGCTGCTCGGCATCGCCGTGCTGGCCGCCGTACTGGCGAACCTGATCAACAACCTGCCCGCGGTCCTGGTCCTGCTGCCGCTGACCGCCGCGGCCGGACCGGGGGCGGTCCTCGCGGTGCTGCTCGGGGTGAACATCGGCCCGAACCTGACCTACGCGGGATCGCTGGCGACCCTGCTGTGGCGGCGCATCGTGCACCGCCACGACGAGGACGTGGCCCTCGGGGAGTTCACCCGGCTCGGACTGTTCGCCGTGCCCGCGTCGCTCCTGTCGGCCGTGGCGGCGCTGTGGCTGTCGCTCCAGGTGGTCGGGGGCTGAGCGCCGACCCGGTCAGTGGTGGCCGCCGCCACCGCCGCCGTAGCCACCACCGCCGTAGCCACCGCCACTGCCTCCGCCGCCGTAGCAGGCGTACGGGTTGTAGTAGCAGTACTGGTCGATGGGGTCCGTGGTCGTCTGCGACGGGGTCGGCGTCGGCTGGGCGGTCGTCGGGGTCGCGGACGGCGTCGCCGTGGGAGTCGGCTTCTTGGCCGTCTTCGGGGTGGGCGCGGCCGTGGGCGTCGGTGTGGGGTCGCTCGCGGCGTCCCAGTTGACGACCTCCATCTGGAGGTCGGCCCTCGAGGTGTCGAACACCCAGCGCTGGGTGGTGCTGTCGTCGCGGGTCTTGAGGACCAGGGCGCCGGATCCGTCGGTGGCCGCGGCCGTCAGCGCCAGGTCCTGGTCCCAGCGCGGCACCAGGGTGCCCTGAAGGGTGAAGTCGTAGCGGATGTCCTTGGCGTCCTTCGCGTCGACGCCCGTGCAGGGCGCGAGCTGCACCTCGTAGCCGAGGTGGGAGTCCAGGCACAGACCCGGGTCGTCGCCGCTGCGCAACCGTCCATCGGTCTCGTACGACCACTGCTGGACCGCCGCCGTGGAGCAGGGCGCGAGTTCCGCCTCGGCGCCCTTGACCGCCTTCTTGCCGACGACGGTGACGCAGAGCCCGGAGTCGACGTTGTGCAGCCGTCCCTGCATCGCGCCCCCGGCGTTCGAGCCCGTGCCGACCCAGGACGGGTTGCCCTCGGTGCTCTTGCCGGTGCCGGGCGAGTCGGCGGACTGGCCCGCCTCGGAGGTGGTGTGTCCGTCGTTCGAGTCGAGTGCGGACCACACGACCAGCGGGAGGACGATCAGTCCGCTCACCGTCAGGACGGCGGCGGTCAGGTTGCGTCTGCGGGCGGCGGCCCGGCGGGCGGCCTTGTGGGCGGAGCGGCGCGAGGCCCTGCGGGTGCCGGTGCGCGCCCCGGCGCCGGTCGCGGTCGGGACGGTGACGAAGGGCTCGCCGGCCATCGCCGGGCGCTCGCCCTCCGCCTCGGCGGCCGTGCCGTCGTCGTGGACGAACCGCGACTCCACATAGGCGCGGGCACCCCAGCCGAGCACCGCCTCGGCGAGTGCGAGACCGAGGCCCTGGTTGAACTGGGCCAGCTGGTCGGCGGTGTGGCTGCAGTGCCTGCACCCGGCGAGGTGGGCGGCAAGGTCGGGGTCGACGTCGATGCCGCCGCGCCGGTAGGTCACGTCGAGCATCCGCTGGTAGCGCCGGCACTCCTGCTCGGGCGCCAGTTCGCGGTGGACCTGGAGGCACTCCTCGCGCAGCCGCTCGCGGGCCCGGCGCAGTTCGACGCGGGCGTCCTCCTCCTCGAGACCCAGCAGGGCGGCGGGTATCGCCGCCGGTTCCGATTCGACGTCCGCGTGCCACAGCAGGCAGCGGGCCGACTGGGGCAGCCGCTGGAACGCGCCCGACAGCAGCCGCCTGTTCGCGGGCGGCAGCAGCCGAGCCGCCACCCGGTCTCCCTCTCCGGACCGGGAGCGCAGGTCGGGGTGGAGGAGTTCGCGGCCGCGCTCGGTGTCCCATTCCGCGGCGATCCGCCGCACGGTCACCAGCAGTTGGGGCCGCCACGCCGCGGAAGGACCGGTCTGGCGCAGAGTCTCGCCGAACAGCCGGGTGAAGGCCGCGGTGGTGAGCATTCCCGCGGCACGGGCGTCGTAGGTGCACAGCCTGGCGTACGCGAAGGCCGCCTCCCAGTGCCGGTCGAGGAGTTCACCGACGGGCTGCAGCGCGGGTGTCGCCCCGGTCCACTTCTTCAGTTCGGCACTCAGTTGCTCGTCCGTGACCTCGAACTGGCTGACCGATGTGGGGGAATTCGACAGACCGGCGTCATTCACGGCTGCATTCCTCTCGAGGCGTACGACTTCAGGTCCATACCGGGCGGTATGGGGATTCGTCGACAAAGCGACGAGATCCACTTGTACGGGATTCGGCACCCCCAACACCCCCGGGAACAGCCCTTATGAAGCCCGGGAGCGAACGGGAGAGACCTCGTGCGCACACCGGAATGTTTATGGTCCGTGCGCCGACAGAGCACACCTTTGCACAGGTCAGCGAACCCTAACAAGAGATGCCGCCGATTCGTGCTTTGCGTTCTCGGAGGTGGGATTTGACGAATCGTCAAGCAGGAACCCTGAGAGTTGACCGATGAATCCGAGCACTAATTGGCAATGGTATTCACTTAATCGTGTATCGAACACTCCATGAACCATTGACCAGGGGTTCCACCACACACACCTCGACTCCCGCCGGATGACTCACGTCACTCGCCAACCATTGAACCGCCCGCCCGGTAGGCACCCGGCGGCAGTCCAAAGCGTGCGCGGAACACCCGATTGAAGTGGAAGGCGCTGACGAACCCCGAGGCGGCCGCCACCCGTTCCACCGACAGGTCCGTACTTTCCAACAGCCGGGCGGCATGCCGCAGTCGCGCCTCGCGCAGCGCCCGCATCGGGGACCGGCCGGCCTGACGGGCGAACAGATGGGCAAACCGGGAGGGCGAGAGGGAGACACTCTCGGCGAGCGAGTGGACGGTGTGCGGGGCACCCGGATCGGCGTCGATCAACGCCTGCGCCCGGCGCACCCGGGGGTCGACATCCGACGCGGGCTCCGTCGGCCGGGCGATGGCCGCGGTCAGCAGGACGATCTCCTCCAGGGAGGTCAGGGCGAGTTCCCGGGCGGCGGGCGCATGGGCCGCGGTGACCCTTTCGTCCCCCGACACGCCGACGGGCGGCGGCTCGTCGCCCGTCCAGCGGGCGTCGGCGTGCATCCGGCGGAACGCGGCCTCGACCCGGCCGCGCAGTTCCGGCGGGGTGGGGGTGACGACGTACAGACCGTCGCCGGTGTCGTACGGGCGCAGCCAGGGCGCCCAGGACGGCCGGGCCACGCAGTGCACCCACCAGAACTCCCAGTGCGAGGCGCCCGGTTCGACGGCGTACTGGTGCGGGACACCCGGCGCGAGCACCACCAGGTCCCCCACCCCAGCCCGCGCCTCGGCACGACCCTGCCGCAGCCGGCCGCCGCCGCCCGTCGTCCAGGTGAACAGCCAGCTGTCGGCGCCGCGGGGCCGGTTCACGCCGTAGCCCTGGAGCTGGTCGTAGCGACCGACCACGACCAGACCGGGCGGCGGAGCCGGGTCGCCGGGGGCAGCAGTACCGGGCAATCGGTCAGCGTTCACGGGCATCCCCTTCGCATCTGCGGCGGCCTAGCGTGACAGGAAAAGAAGACCACACCCAGGAGTGGACGCATGACAGTCACAGGCAAGGACACCACCGACACTCCCATCCTCACGCAGGAGGGTCTTGAGGGGTTTCGCGAGGACGGGTTCACGGTCGTCCGAGGGCTCTTCGGGTCCGATGAGATCGACCGGCTGTGCGCGGAGTTCGCGGCGCTGCACGCGGCCGGACCGGTGCCGGGGCACTTCCGGCCGCGCCCCGGATCCGACCCGCTGCACACCCACCCGCGCGTGATGCAGCCGCACGAGATCAACGGGCTGGCGCGGAGCGTGCTGCTCGACGCGCGGCTGGGGGCCGTACTGGAGACGCTGCTCGGCGAGGAGGTGCTGGCCGCGCAGAGCATGTTCTATTTCAAGCCGCCCGGCGCCCGGGGGCAGGCGCTGCACCAGGACAACTTCTATCTCCGGGTCGAACCGGGCACCTGCGTGGCCGCGTGGGTGGCCTGCGATGTGATCGACCGGGACAACGGAGGGCTCGAAGTCGTCCCCGGCACGCACCGGATGGACCTGTTCTGCCCGGAGGAGGCGGACGAAGGGGTGTCGTTCGCGCGCGAGTACGTTCCGCCGCCGCCGGGGCTCGCGGCCGTGCCGGTCGATCTGGCGCCGGGAGACGTCCTGTTCTTCAACGGCAGCCTGGTGCACGGCTCGCAGCCCAACAGCACGGCCGACCGGTTCCGCCGCTCGTTCATCGGGCACTACGTGGGGCGGTCGGCCGAGCGGATCGGCGCGTACTACCGGACGGTGTCGATGAGCGGCGACCGGGTGGTGCTGGCGGAGAGCGAGGGCGCGGGGCCGTGCGGCACGGAGTTCGCACCGCACGGGCCTCATTGAGCGCCGGTGGCGGACGAGGTCAGTGACCGATGACGGGGTGCGGAGCGTAGGGCTGCTCCAGCTCCTCCAACTCCTTGTCGCTGAGCTCCAGTTCGACGGCCGCCACCGCGTCCTCGATGTGCTGCGGCTTGCCTGCGCCGACGATCGGGGCCGCCACGGTGTTCTGCCGCAGCAGCCAGGCCAGGGCGATCTGGGCGCGCGGCACACCGCGGTCGCCGGCGATGCGGGTGACGGCCTCGACGACGGTGCGGTCGCCGTCGGCGTAGAGGCGGCTGCCGAAGTTGTCGTTGGCGCTGCGTTCGGTGACGGTGCCCCAGTCGCGGGTGAGCCGGCCGCGGGCGAGCGGGCTCCAGGGCAGGGCGCCGACGCCCTGGTCGGCGCAGAGCGGCAGCATCTCGCGCTCCTCCTCGCGATAGAGGAGGTTGTAGTGGTTCTGCATCGACACGAACTTGGTCCAGCCGTGCCGCTCGGCGGTGTACTGCATCTTCGAGAACTGCCAGGCGTACATCGAACTCGCCCCGATGTAGCGGGCCTTGCCCGCCTTCACCACGTCGTGCAGCGCTTCCATCGTCTCCTCGACCGGGGTGTGCGGGTCGAAGCGGTGGATCTGGTAGAGGTCGACGTAGTCGGTGCCGAGCCGGCTCAGGCTGTGGTCGATCTCGGTGAGGATCGCCTTGCGGGACAGTCCGCCGCCGTTGGGTCCGGGCCGCATCCGGCCGTGCACCTTCGTCGCGAGCACGATCTCGTCGCGGTCGGCGAAGTCGCGCACCGCTTTTCCGACGATCTCCTCGCTGGTGCCGTCGGAGTAGACGTTCGCCGTGTCCAGGAAGTTGATACCGGCCTCCAGCGCCTGCCGGATCAGCGGACGCGAGGCCTCCTCGTCGAGGGTCCACTCGTGCACGCCCCGGTCGGGCAGGCCGTAGGTCATGCAGCCCAGACAGATCCGCGACACGTCCAGACCCGTCGAACCGAGCTTCACGTACTGCATCTTCGCCGCTCCCGCCTTCGAGACGATGTACTGATTCGGAGCGTACGTCGTCCCCGCCGGGATCACGGTCCGGCGGACGTCAGGGCCCCGGACGCTCCACCAGGTCCAGTGCCCGTTCCCACCCGAACTCAGGCCGTACGCCGTCCTCCCCCACCTCTCCGGAGTAGGGCGCGCCGAACCGGACGCCCATCCCGCGCAGCCGCGTCAGGCTGTCCTCGTAGGCGGGGTGGACGGTCAACGCGTCGGCCACGCACGGGAGTACGGCGACCGGCACGCCGAGGCCGTACGCCTCGCAGAGGGTGGCGACGGCGAGGGTGTCGGCCAGGCCGGCCGCCCACTTGTTGATCGTGTTGAAGGTCGCCGGCGCCACCACGACCGCGTCCGGCGGCGGGAAGGGGCGTGGATCGCCGGGCATCCGCCAGGCGGAGCGGACGGTCCTGCCGGTCCGCGCCTCCACGGCGGCCCGGTCGAAGAAGCCGGCCGCCGCGACCGGCGTCGCGATGACGCCCACCTCCCAGCCCCGCTCCCGCGCGGCCGTGATCAGTGTGCCGACGTCGGCGGCGATCCCGGCGGCGCAGACGACGACGTAGAGGAAGGGTCTCGGGTCCGGATCCGTCATCCGGGAACCCTACTCAAGCGGGAAGGTCTCCCCGCGTTCGGCCTCGGGGCGCGGGCCGTGGATGCGGCGCTGCTTCTCCTCGATGGGCACGTCGTTGATGCTGGCCTCGCGCCGGGTCATCAGGCCGTGCTCGTCGAACTCCCACAGTTCGTTGCCGTAGCTGCGCCACCACTGGCCGTCGGCGTCCTGGCACTCGTACTGGAAGCGGACCGCGATGCGGTCGCCGCCGAAGGCCCACAGGTCCTTGCGCAGGGCGTACTCGCGCTCGCGTGCCCACTTGGCCGTGAGCAGTTCGACGATCTCGGCGCGGCCGGTGACGAAGGTGTCGCGGTTGCGCCAGACCGAGTCCTCGGAGTAGGCGAGCGAGACCTTGTGCGGGTCGCGGGTGTTCCAGGCGTCCTCGGCGGCCTGGACCTTCTGCGCGGCGGTCTCGCGGGTGAACGGGGGCAGGGGCGGGCGATCGGCCATGGGGTTCCTCCTCGACATGCGGACTGATACGGGCCAACTGGTGCGGACAGCCCGGGAGAACGCGCGTTCTCCAGCTGGCTGCTACGGTAGGAGAACGCACGTTCTCACGTCAAGGAAGGGTCGTACGGAGATGGCCGTCATGGACAGCGCAGTCGCCCGGGAACAGGCGCTGGACGCCGCCGAGGAGCTGTTCTACGGGCGGGGCATCCAGTCCGTCGGCATGGACGACGTGCGCGGCGCCTCGGGCCTCTCGCTCAAGCGGCTCTACGGACTGTTCCCGGCGAAGGAGCAGCTGGTGGAGGCGTATCTGGAGCGGCGGGACGTGCGCTGGCGCGGGCGGCTCGCCGCGTTCGTGGCCGAGCGCGAGGATCCCGAGGAGCGGATCCTGGCCGTCTTCGACTGGCTGGAGGGGTGGTTCGGCGAGGACGGGTTCCGAGGGTGCGCGTGGATCAACTCCTACGGCGAGCTGGGCGCGACCTCCGCCCGGGTGGCGGCTCAAGTGCGGACGCACAAGCGGGAGTTCCGGGATTATCTGGCCGGTCTCGTGGCGGCTGCCGGGCTGTCCGACGCCCTGGCCGGGCAGCTGTTCCTGCTGGCCGAGGGGGCGATGGTCAGCGCCGGCATCACGGGGAGCACGGAGCCCGCGCGGGAGGCGCGCGAAGCGGCGCGACTCCTGCTGCGGGCCCGCTGACAGCTCCTGCCGCGACCCGCCGAGCCTCAGCCGTCCGACACGGCGATGGCGCTCACCGGGCAGGCGCGGGCGGCCTCCCGCACCATCGGGTCGCCGCCGCCGTCCTCCCGGCCCGGCAGCAGCGCACTGAATCCGTCGTCGTCCTGGGTGAAGACCTTCGGGGCGGCCAGGGCGCACTGGCCCGCGCCGATACAGACGTCCTTGTCGATGTCGATGTGCATGGCCGTCAGCCTCTTACCAGGTCACGGGGAGTTCCAGCATCCCCTGGATGGTGTCGCCGGGTTTGAAGGGGATCTCGTCCGCCGGGACGGCCAGACGCAGGGCGGGCAGCCGCTCGAAGAGGGTGCGCAGGGCGATCTCGAGTTCGGCACGGGCCAGGTTCTGGCCCAGGCACTGGTGGATGCCGAAGCCGAACGCGACATGGTGGCGGGCCGGCCGGTGCCAGTCGAAGGTGTCGGGGTCCTCGTAGACGTCGGCGTCGCGATTGATGACCGCGGTCGAGAAGAGCACCGGGTCGCCGGCCCTGATGGTCGTGCCGCCCGTGTCGATGTCCTCGGTGGCCCGGCGCAGCAGGCCGTCCGCGATCGACAGCATCCGCATGAGCTCCTCGACCGCGTCGGGCAGCAGCTCGGGCCGCGTACGCAACTCGGCCAGGCGCTCGGGGTGTTGGAGCAGGGCGAAGGTGCCGAGCGAGATCATGTTGGCGGTCGTCTCGTGCCCCGCGATCAGCAGGATCGTCGCGAACGAGACGACCTCGGCGCGGTCCAACTCGCCCTCGCGCAGCTTCTGGTGGACGAGTTCGTCCAGTACGCCGTCGCCGGGCTCCGACTGCCTGAGCTTCACGTCGATCAACTGCTCGAAGTACGCGTCCAGTTGATCGCGGGCGTCCTGCACGTCGGAGACCCCCGGGCCGCGCAGCAGCCGGCGCGACTGCCCTTCGAAGAACTCGTGGTCGGCGTAGGGGACGCCGAGCAGCGCGCAGATCACCATCGACGGCACGGGCAGTGCGAAGGCGCTCACCAGCTCGGCGGGCGGCCCCTGCGCGATCATCGCGTCGAGCCGTTCGTCGACGATCCGCTGGATCTCCGGGCGCAGTGCGGCCGCCCGCCGGAGGGTGAAACTGGGGACCATCATCCGGCGCTGTGTGCGGTGTTCGGGGTCGTCGTGCCCGAGCAGCGCGGCCTTCCGGTCCCGGCCCGCGGTGAAGCGGATGTTGGGCGCCGGGAAGTCGGGATGGGAGCGGTCGCTGGACAGGCGCTGGTCGGCGAGCAGGCTCCGGGCGAGCGTGTGTCCCGTGACCAGCCAGGCCTTTCGGCCGTCGTAGAGGGTGATCCGGGTCAGCGGGCGCTCGGCGCGCAGCGGGTCGTAGGCCGTCGGCGGGTGGTAGGGGCAGGTCCGGTCCTGGGGGAAGGCGACAGGTTCCGTTTCCGTCATGGGGAGACCTCGCAGACGAAGGGTGCGTCGTGCAGATCTTCATTAGATGCCCCGGGCATCTATGGAACGACGACAAGTTCGGCCAGATGGACGGCGGCGGCTTTCTGGCCGGGGATGATCGCTCAGGAATCGAAAACCGGTCACGGTATCGGCCGTACGGGTGCCTCCGATGGGGTGCGGGGCAGGGGGCGTGCGGTAGGGATGAATACCGCACGCGACGCTGTTGCAGCGGAGCGGCAGGAAACCGTAGAGACGACGATGGGACGGAAGCCATGCCTCTTGAGGGCGAGTACGAACCCAGCCCGGCGCAGTGGGTGCGTGACCAGGTGGAACTGTTCGAGAGCTCCGGCGGCGCCAAGGGGAACACCCTGCGGGACACCGGACTGCCGGTGATCGTGCTGACGACCCTCGGCGCCAAGAGCGGCAAGATCCGCAAGACGCCGCTGATGCGCGTCGAGCACGACGGTGTGTACGCCGTGGTCGCCTCCCAGGGCGGGGCGCCCAAGCACCCGGTCTGGTACCACAACATCAAGGGCGAGCCCCACGTGGAGCTCCAGGACGGGCCGGAGCCGGTGGACATGGTCGCCCGTGAGGTCACCGGCGCGGAGAAGGCCGAGTGGTGGGAGCGGGCCGTCGCGGCCTATCCGCCCTACGCCGACTACCAGAAGAAGACGGACCGCCAGATTCCCGTCTTCGTGCTCGAGCCGGACGCCGGGAACGCGTGATCCGCGTACCGACGCACACCCCCTGACCTGGGTTCGAAAAAAATCTTGGGTCAGGGGTGCATGACCCCGGTGTCCCCGGGCACGCGTGCGTCAGGCCCCGCCGCGTTCCCCCGTCGCGGCGGGGCTCTCCGCTGCCTCGTGGGCCTGCCGGTCGGTGATGTCCAGGAAGATCTGGTCCGCCTCGGACACGGCATCCGAGATGGTCTGCTTGATCCGCACGGAGACCTCCTCGACCACCTCGCTGTCCAGGCCGCCCACCAGATCCACCCGGGCCGCCACCAGGGCGGAGTCGAGGCCCGTCTTCATCGTGAACAGCGCCTCCACGCTGTCGATCTCGGGCTGTTCCTCCAGCAGTTCCCGGATCCGGTCCGCCGCCTCGGGGTCGGCCGCCTCGCCGATCAGCTGGTCACGGGCGTCGCTGCCCAGGCGGTAGGCGACGAAGACGAGCAGCACGCCGATCGCCAGCGAGGCCGACGCCTCCCACACCACCTGTCCGGTGACCATGTGCAGCGCCATCCCGACGGCGGCCAGCGTCACACCGAGCACCGCCGTGCCGTCCTCGGCGATGACCGTGCGCAGTGCCGGGTCGCGCAGTCCGCTCCGTCCGCCCTGCGCGTGCGCCTGGTGCAGGGCCCGCACGAGCGAGACGCCCTCGGCGACGAAGGCGACGCCCAGGACGATCAGGCCCAGCACATACCCGCTGTGCTTCTCCTCGGCGCCGCTCCGGAGGGCCTCGAAGCCCTGGAAGAAGGAGAAGCAGCCGCCCATCACGAAGATCCCGACGGCGGCGAGGAGCGACCAGAAGAAGCGTTCCTTGCCGTAGCCGAAGGGGTGGCGCCGGTCGGCGGGGCGGCGGCTGCGGCGCAGCGCGGCCAGCAGGAAGACCTCGTTCAGGCTGTCGGCCACGGAGTGCGCGGCCTCCGACAGCAGGGCCGGCGAGCCGGCGAAGAGTCCGCCGACCGCCTTGGCCACGGCGATCACCAGGTTGGCGGCGAGCGCCACCAGCACGGTGACGCGGGTCCTGCTGTCGGCGTCCTCCGCGGGTGTTTCCTCAGGGGCTTCGTCCGAGGTTTCCTCGGGTGCCCTGTCGAGTGTCCTGCCGGATGTCTTGTCGGGCGTTTTGTCGGATTCCTGTGCAGATGCTGTCCCAGTCACCCTCGCCGACTGCCCCTGAGCGCGCCGCTCACACGGCGTGGGCTCCGGAATCCGGGGTGAGGGGCATGCCTGCGGCTCTACCGGACACTCGGCTCCGGTGAGACTGTCGGCCTCGACCGCATCGAAGGAGAGACACGTGGCCAAGACGAAGAAGCGGAAGAAGCTGAAACTCCCCCTCGGCTACAAGCCACTCGGCTTCGCCCTGGGCTGGGCGAGCGGGACACTCGCCGGCCTCGCCTTCCAGAAGACGTGGAAGGCGATCCGGCACGAGGACGACGCGCCCGACGCGCTGGACCGGGACCGTGGCTGGACGGAGGTCCTGGTGGCCGCCGCGATCCAGGGCGCCCTGTTCGCCGTGGCCCGCAGCGCGGCGGACCGCGCGGGCGCGACGGCCGTCCAGCGCCGGACCGGCGTATGGCCCGGCGACGGCAAGGGCGGCAGGGACTGACCGACCGCGGGAACGGCCCGCCGGATACGGGATCAGCCGGCCACGAGCCACTTCCCGTCCCGCATCAGCTCGCGCCCGTCCAGCTCGTCCGCCTCCCGCCAGGCCTGCACGCGCTGCGGGAACACCCTGAAGTACAGGTAGGAGGTGGCGAGTCGGCGCGGGTCGAAGCCGGTCTTCGCCGCGAACAGGTCACCCTCCTGCTCCGAGAGATCCGCCGGAGTCACCGTCTCGACCGTGCCCTCGATCATGACCACGTCCCGGGTCGGGCCGATGCCCAGGCGCGTGACGCCGGTCGCCGCGAGGTTGCGGCCGGTGGGACTGGCGGCCGGGGTGGCGAGGAGCAGCGTCGAGCCGTCCCAGCGGAAGGAGAGCGGGACGAGATACGGCGCGCCGCCGTCGGGCGCCGCGGTGGCGACCCAGACGTCCTCGTCGTGTTCGAGTCGTCGGAGCGTGTCCTGCTTGCGCTGTTCGGGATCGCGCGCGGGTGGCTGATTCATTGTCGTACGTCCTCCTCCGGTCGCCGGACAGATGGCCTGATCACCGTCGGTCCGTGCACTGTCAGGGCTGTGACGCTCGCGCGTCCGCCGATGTGACCGTCAGCCGACCTCCCCCGCCGCCCGGATCTCCGCGAGCCGTGCCGCCGCCGCGCTGAGCAGCAGGTCCAGGGCGGCCGGGTACGAACTGCGCGGCATGTCGGCGACCAGGTGGCGGGCGGTGGCGGCGATGTGCGGGTGGGTGGCGGCGGGCAGTCTGGCGTACGTCGCCCGCCATACGGAGACTTCGGCCTCGCGGGCCGCCTTCGGCATCGCGAGGCTCGCCGAGTCGAGGGCCCCGAAGGCGAGGCACTGGTCGACGAAGGCGTGGTAGATCCGCACGGCCTCGGCGTCGGGGAAGCCCGCGCCGCGCACCACACCGAGGATCGCCTCCACGGCCTGGATCTCGTGCACCCGCCCGGTCACCCGGTACGAGCTGAGCACGGCGGCCCTGGGCTGGGCGAGGGCGCCGGCGTGCATCCGCAGGCCGAGGTCGCGCAGGTCGGCGCGCCAGTCGCCGGTGGGGCGCCAGGTGCGCAGGGTGCGGCCGATGAGTTCGTCGGCGACGGCGAGCAGCAGGTCGTCGGTGTGCCGGAAGTAGCGGTACAGCGAGCTGGGGTCGGCGCCTAGGGCGCGGCCGAGGCGGCGCACGGACAGGGCGTCGGCGCCGTGCTCCTCGATCAGCCGCAGCGCCGTCTCGACGATCAGCTCCTCGGACAGGACGACACCCGCCTTGGTGGGACGCCTGCGCCGCCGGTCGGCGGCCGGCACGACACGCTCGCTCATGGACTGCCTCCCTGGGGCCGGTGTCCGCACCTTATGACAACACCGTTGACCTGTTAAGTGCCCGCGCAGTTTCATGTGCGGTCACCGGGGCCTGTCAGGTCCCCCAGGTGCGAGCGGAGACCCGCCCATGATCGAGAAACCCTACGGAGCCGACCCACCCACGCGGCCGGACTCCGAGCTGCGCAGGTCGCTCGGCCTCCTGGACGGCGTCGCCGTCGCCGCCTCCAGCACGGCCGCGACCACCACCATCGGCATCGGCCTGGGCGTCACGGCCGGCGTGGTCGGACTGCATCTGCCGGCGATCATGCTGCTGGCGTTCCTGCCGATCGTGGGTATCGCGGGTGCCTTCTCGCGGCTCAACCAGGTCGAGCCGAACGCCGGCAACGGCTATGTCTGGGTGGGTCGTTCGCTCAGTCCATGGCTCGGTTTCATGGTCGGCTGGGTGAACATCGTGGCCACGGTGGCGTTCCTCGCGTACACGACCGCGGTCACCGGCTCGGCGCTGATCCAGCTGGCCGGTGACGCCGGCGTGCACCGGGTGGGCCCGCTCGATCTGGACGCGGGCTCGACGGCGCAGACGACCGCGATCGGCGTCGTGGTCCTGCTCGCGGTCACGCTCACCGCGGTCACCGGCATCCGCACCGCCGCCCGCCTGCAGACCGGGCTGCTGATCTTCGAGTACGTCGTCCTGCTGGGGTTCTGCGGATACGGCATCGTCACCGGCCCGCACGCCTTCAGCCTGAGCTGGTTCGATCCGTTCGCCGTCCCCTCGGCCGCGGCCCTGGCCCAGGGGCTCCTCCTGTCGGTGTTCTGCTACTGGGGTTTCGAGGCCGCGTTCAGCGTCAACGAAGAGGTGCGCGAACCGCGGGACGCCTCCCGGGCCGGTTTCATCACCCTGTTCACCATGCTGGCGCTGTTCCTGATCGGCTCGGTCGCCTTCCAACGGGTGCTGTCCGAGCCGGAGTTGGTCGGACACGGCGCCGAGGGCCTGGCGTTCTTCGGCGATCGGCTGGCCGACCAGCCGCTGGCCGCGCTGCCGCTCGTGGCGCTGATGTTCTCGGCGGTCGCCTCGCTTCAGGCCGGGGTGATCCCGACGGCCCGGGCGATGTTCGCGATGAGCCGGGACCGTACGCTCGGGCCGGTGTGGTCCAAGGTCAGCCCGCGGTACGGGACTCCGGCCGCCGGCACCCTGCTGATCGGCGCGCTGGCGGCGGCCGTCGCGGCCCTCGCGCTGGTGATCCCGCGGCTGGCGGACCTGATCATGGCGACGGTGAGCGCGGTGGGGATCGTGGTCGCCCTGTCGTACGCGCTCACCGCGCTGGCGGCCGCGGTGCGCTTCCGCTCGCTGCTGCGCGAGGACCTCAAGGAAGGCATACGCGCCGTGGTGCTGCCGGCGTTGAGCGCCGCCGCCCTCCTCGGTCTGGGCGGTTATCTCGGCTGGTCCTTCTACACCTCCGCCGACCATCTCGAACTCAGCGCGGACAACGGCTGGTTCCTGCTGCTCACCCCGCTGGTGATGATCGCGTCGGGCTTCGTGGCCGCCGCGTGGTCCAAGTGGGTGCGCAGGTCACCGTACTTCCGCACGGGCGAGGGCACCGACGCCGACGCCCCGCACCTGCTCCCGACACCCCACTAGGAAACGGACCATGCACGCAGACCTTCTCTTCACCGGCGGCCCCGTCCTCACCCCCGAGGGCCGCACCGCGACCGCCGTGGCCGTCTCCGGCGAGCGCATCGTCGCCGTGGGGCGCGACGAGGTCCTGGATCTCGTCGGGCCGCGCACCGAAGTCGTCGATCTGGCCGGGCGGTTGCTGCTGCCGGGCTTCCAGGACGCGCACGTCCACCCGCTGCCGGCCGGCCTCGAACTCACCCGCTGCGACCTGACCGGGCCGCGGACGGCAGCCGAGACCGTGGCCGCCGTGCGCGCGTACGCCGACGCCCATCCGGAGCAGGAGTGGATCACCGGCGGCGGCTGGTCGATGGAGGCCTTCGAGGGCGGGGTGCCGACGAAGGAACTGCTGGACGCGGTGGTGCCGGACCGCCCCGTCTATCTGCCCAACCGCGACCATCACGGCGCCTGGGTCAACAGCCGCGCCCTGGAACGGGCGGGCATCACCCGCGAGACGGCGGACCCGGCGGACGGGCGCATCGAGCGGGACGGTTCGGGCGAGCCGGTCGGCACACTGCAGGAAGGTGCCATGCAGCTCGTCGGCCGGCTCACCCCGCCCGCCGACGCCGCCGACCGGCTGGCCGCCCTGCTGCACGCGCAGCGCCATCTGCACGCGCTCGGCATCACGGCCTGGCAGGACGCGCTCGTCGGGGAGTTCCTCGGCATGGACGACCCGTCCGGCGCGTATCTGGCGGCGGCCCGGGACGGCTCGCTGACCGCGCGGGTCGTCGGGGCGCTGTGGTGGGACCGGGAGCGCGGAGCCGAGCAGATCCCCGAACTCGTCGAGAAGCGGGCGGAGTTGAGCCACGGGCGGTTCCGCGCGTCCAGCGTCAAGCTGATGCTGGACGGGGTCGCCGAGACCGGCACGGCCGCGCTCCTTGATCCGTACCTGGACCGGTGCGGATGCGTGACCGGCAACCGGGGAACCAGCTTCATCGACCCGACTCAACTCCCGCAGTACGTAAGCAGGTTGGACGCCCTCGGCTTCCAGTGCCACTTCCATGCCCTCGGCGACCGTGCCGTGCGCGACGCGCTGGACGCGGTCGAGGCGGCGCGGGCCGCGAACGGACCGAGCGACACGCGACCCCACCTGGCACATCTTCAGGTGGTCCACCCCGACGACGTGCCGCGTTTCGCCCGGCTCGGCGCCGTCGCGAACATCCAGCCGCTCTGGGCGGCCCACGAGCCGCAGATGGACGAGTTGACCATCCCCTTCCTCGGGTCCCAACGGGCCGCATGGCAGTACCCGTTCGGGGCGCTGCTGCGCTCCGGCGCCCGGCTCGCGGCGGGCAGCGACTGGCCCGTGAGCAGCCCCGATCCGCTCCAGGGAGTTCATGTGGCGGTCAACCGTGTGGCGCCCGACGGCGGCGACACGCCGGTGTTCCTGCCGGCCGAACGCATAGGACTCGCCGAGGCGTTGACGGCGTACACGGCGGGCTCGGCGTATGCGAACCACCTCGACGACACCGGACAGGTGCGGGTGGGAGCGCTCGCGGATCTCGTGGTGCTCGACCGCGATCCGTTCGACGGACCGACCGAGGCGATCGCGGAGACGCGGGTCGCGGGGACATACGTGGGGGGCGCGCGAGTATACGCAGCTCAGGAGGTGTAGGCAGTAACCCAGATCACGGACAGGTCACGTGTTGATCGTTTAGGTTTTGGGCAGTCTCGTACCGCTTCTAGGTTCAACTTTCGGCCATAGAAGCTGAGTTCGAGTGTGCGGGTGGCCATGCCGGGCGTCCGCTCGCAGAGCGGGGGAGCTCTGTAGCGCCGTCTCCCAGAAGGAATCGCATGCCTCAGGAGTGCTTGGACAAGGACGAGCCGTTCACGGCAGGACGACGGCACCCAGGGTGAATCCGCCATTCCTCCGGCCGTAGGCCGGAAGCCCCCCGAACACGACAGGTCGACCGCCACGGCCGGTCGATTCCGTTGTCATGGCCACAACCTGATGGAGACCTGTGTGAAATTTCGCGTCGTAGGTGCTGGTCCGAAGTCGTCCGCCGACAACTCGCTCCCGGCGCGGTCGAGCGCCCAACTCCAGCCCACGGAGGCGGGGAACGCCCTGGCCCGCCTCCTGTTGGACCGCATCAACGGAAGCACGGAGGAGTACCTGAGGTGCCAGAGCGCCGCTCAGCAGCGGCTGGACGCGCTCGGCTCCTCCCCCTCCGGCACCACGCTGCACGTCGAGGGAGCCCTCCATCTGGCGCAGACCGCGTTCCTCCCGCCCGATGAGGAGGGCTACGCCAGGCTGAGGCACCTCGACACCAGTCTGCGCATGATCGAAGCGGCCTTCCCCGAGGTCAGCATCGATGCCGAGGTCTGCCGGCTGACCTGCGCGATGCTGGAAGGGGCCTGGCGGAGCCGGGCACTCGCCCCGCCGCGCGAGGAGGACCGGGCCACCGACTGCGCCTGCGCTCTGTGCCGTCGGCTGCCCACGCCCCCCGCGCGCACGCTGGACGACTACCGCTGGCGGCAGAGCGCCGGCCGTCCCCTCACCGTCAAGACCTGGCCGCACCGCCGGGAACTCGACAGCGTCCTGACCGGCGGCTGGTCCTGGACCCGGCAGATGAACGACCTCGAACGGGACCTCGGCCACCGCCACCGTTTCGAGGACGACATCCTCGTCTTCCACGAATACAAACGCGTGATCGAGACCATCGACACGACACGCCTCACCGAACACGTCGAAGGCCGCCTGGCCGAGAACTTCAGCACCAACAGCGCACGGGCCCTGGTCTCCGGACTCTTCGCGGCCCACAAGCGATCCGTCGACGAGTACTGGCTCCGCCAGCACGAGGCGGGCAGCGTCACGCTCCCCCAGAGCAACCCGCTCGGTCAGAGCACCTACTCGATCCTGCAGATACTGGACTGCCTGTTCTGGCACGTCGCCCCCGACACCGAACTCTGGCAGGAGGAGAACCTCGCCTCGCTGCTGCTGTGCCGTGTCATCGACGACATGGCCGACGTACGGGCCGACGCCCTCACCGGGGAGATCAGCAACTTCTGGCTCGCCGGGATGCCCACCCACACCAAGGCGCTCTACGCCGCCTGCGCCATAGCCATCGTCAAGTACGGCTGCATGCCCGAGGCGCACGACTCGATGTGGAACACCTGGCTGATGACCACCACCATCGTCTGGATGGGGCTCACGGGCCGCCACGCCCTGTGGTTCGACGGCATCACCGCGGGCCTCCCCCCGGCCGAGGAGTGCCCGCTCTGCGACCTGCAGCCCGACCCGTGCTCCGGCATCCTCACCCACGGCGCCGCCCTCACCATCGCACCGCGGCGCACCGTACCGGCGCTGAGCGCCCGGGCCGCCGAACTGTCCGCACGCTGCCAGGCCCAACACCCCGAGGCATGGCCCCTGTTCGACGCCGAGCTCCATGCCTTCGAAGCGCTGCACGGCCCCTGGCAGGGCGATACCGACAACGCATGGGAGATCCTGCGCCGCACCTACATCGCCGCCGTGGAGGCATCGAGCGCCGAACCGTCGACGGACCGCGCTCGTCAGATCCAGCAGGACGCCGGCGTGATCGGATCCGAGAAGTTCCACGCCCTGCACGATCCCCGGACGGGCCGGGAGGACACCGCTCTGCTCGCCTACATGTTCGGCGCCGCCCACCCGCACTTCCTCTGGAACGCCACGGGATACCGGCCCACCGGCGTCGCGGGCGACTGGCTCGACGGCTGACGCCTCGGCCCTGTCCCAGGTCTGCGAGGACAGCACTGCCCGGCCGGAAACCGGCCGGGCAGCGGTGGTGTCAGACGGAGAACTCGACCGGCAGGCTGTCGAGCTTGGAGTCCCAGGTGGAGGCGGTCGAGGAGAGCTCCTCCGACGGCACGGCCAGGCGGAGGCCCGGCAGCCGGTGCAGCAGGACGTCCACACCGATCTCGATGATGGACTGGCCGATGTTCTGTCCCGGGCACTCGTGCGGTCCCGAACTGAACGCCAGATGCGCCTGGTTGCCCTGCAGAGCGACGGCCGAGTCGGGCCGTACCTCCGGGTCGAGATTGCCGGCGGCCAGGCCCAGGACGAGCAGTTCACCCTCCTGGATGTGATGGCCTCCGAGCTCCAGGTCGGCGGCCGCGAACCGGCCCGGCAGCACGGACAACGGCGGGGTGTCCCACATGACCTCCTCCACCACCGAGGAGATGTTCAGCTGGCCGCTGACCAGACCGGACAGCCGGGCGGAGTCGGTGAGGATCAGCTGGAGGACCCGCGCGAGCAGGTTGCTGGTGGTGGTGTGCGCGGCGATCAGTACCAGGCGCAGATGGCTGACGACCTCGTCGTGGTCGAGCTCGGCCGGGTGTTGCAGCAGGGCCGTGGCGAAGTCGGAGCCGGGCTCGGCCCGCTTGCGGTCGGTGAGTTCCGAGAGGATCTGCATGATCCGGCCGTTGTGCTCAAGAGCACCCTCGCCGCCCTTGAAGACCTCGGCGCACGACTCGACCAGGCGTAGCCCGTCCGCCGCGGGAAGGCCCAGGATCCGGGTGAGCACGAGCATCGGCAGCTGCTCGGAGTACTCGGCCACCAGGTCGGCGCGCCCCGCGTCGGCGAACGCGTCGATCAGCTTGTTCGCGAAGTACGACGTGTGCCGCCGCACGCCCCGGCTGGACGCCGCGAGCAGTCCGTCGGTGACCGCGCCGCGCAACCTGCGGTGCGGTTCGCCGTCCTGGGAGACGCAGTCGGGCCGCCAGCCGACCATCGGGATCAACGGTGACGTCTCGGAGACACGCCCCTCCCGCCAGTCCCGCCAGATCCGCGCGTCCCGGCTGAACTGGCGCGGATTGTCCAGCACCCGCCGGTTGTCCCGGTAGCCGAGCACCAGCCAGGCCGGGACGTCGCCCTCGAGGAGCACCGGCGCGACGGAGCCGTGCTCCTTGCGCAGCCGCTCGTAGATACCGGCCGGGTCGGTCGACGCCTCCGGCCCGAACAGCCGGGCGACGTCGCCCGAACCGTGCGCGACGGGGCAGCCCCGGGGGGCGTCGGGACCGTTTAAGGGCTGGTCGTTCATCGGGCCTCCAGGGCGGCGGCCGAGCGGTCCTTGATGTGCTGGATCAGGGCGACGAGCACATCGCGGCTGGAGGCGCGGTCCCGGGCGTCGCACTCCACGACCGGGGTGTACGGGGAGATGTCGAGCGCGTCCCGTATCTCGTCGACCGGGTGGTTCTTGGAGTCGGGGAAGACGTTGAGCGCGATGACGAAGGGCACGTTCTGCCGCTCCATCTCCTCGATCGCCCGGAAGCTGGAGGCGAGCCGGCGGGTGTCCACCAGGACGACCGCGCCGAGCGCGCCCTTGAACAGTCCGTTCCACAGGAACCAGAACCGTTCCTGCCCGGGGGTGCCGAACAGGTACAGCATCAGGCTCTCGTTGAGGCTGATCTTGCCGAAGTCCAGGCTGACGGTGGTCTCCGTCTTGTCGGCGACGCCGATGAGGTGGTCGACGTCGGCGCTCGCCTGGGTGAGCGTCTCCTCGGTGGTCAGCGGTTTGATGTCGCTGACGGAGCGGACCATGGTGGTCTTTCCGGTGCCGAAGCCGCCGGCGATCATCACCTTCACCGAACGGGTGCCGCCGGCGGCCGGCCGGCCGGGATGGTCAAAGCCTTTGAAGTCCACTGAGTACCTCCTCAAGGAGCGCGAGGTCGGGCCCGCGACCGGCGTCGTGCGCCGGGATCGGATCACGGGCGTCGACGCGGCCTGCCTCGAGCAGATCGGCCAGCAGCACCGCGAGAATGTTGAAGGGCAGTCCGAGGTGGGCGCCGAGTTCGGCCACCGACAGCGGATCGCGGCAGCGCCGGATGATCTCCTCGTGCTCGTGCTGCATGCCCGGTACGGGGGCGGTCAGGGAGACGATGAGGGTCGCCACGTCGAGACTCGACGCCGAACCGCCCGGTCCGCTACGTCCTCCGGTGAGGACGTAGTAGCGCTCGAGACCGGACGGGTCCGTGGGCGGTCGGGGAGCACTCATCCAGAGTGCTCCTCCAGGCGCGGAGTGGTGCCGAGGAGCTCACCCATCCTGCGGGCCAGATCCCTCATCTGGTGACCGAGCAGACCCTGGTCGAGGCCCTCCCGTGCCAGCACGCCGAGATACGTCTCCACACCGGCGCGGACGACGAAGAGGTGGCCGCCGTCGACCTCGATCATCGCCAGCCGCAGCTGCCCCGCGTACTTGGGGAACTGCTCGGCGACGGGCTGGGCGAGGGCCTGCAGTCCGGCCACGACGGCCGCGAACCGGTCGACGTCGTCGGGGTCTTCGGCACCGAAGCTGGTGATGGCCTTGCCGTCACTGGAGGCCACGAGGGCGAAACGGATCTCCGGGATGGACTCCACCAGATCGCGGAGCGCCCAGCTCACGTCGGTTCCCTGTTGCGTCATGTGGACTAGTCGCTCTCTTCAGTGCGGTGCTCGGTGGACTCACGGTCGGCCGGCGCCGCGTCCTCCTCGGTGATCTCCCTGCCTGCGGTCGCGAAGGCGGCCAGGCCGGCGAAGGACTCGTCCGGCGGGACGGCGAAGGCGGCCGACTCCTCGGTCCGCTCCACCGCCCTCGGCTGTGGCTCCTCGTTCCGCTTGCTGCGGCGCCGGGGCAGTCCTCCGGGTGTGGTGTCCGTGGCCTCGCCGAACTCGGCCTCCGCCTCCGGCACTTCGGCCGTCGCCGCCGAGCGGCCCGGGACGGCCGTGACGGTCTGCGCGGCCTGGACCGGCTGGGCCGGGGAGGCAGCGGGCAGCGGGCTGAAGTACTTGTGCGGGACCACGAGAACCACCGAGGTGCCGAGCCACGGCGAGTCCGCGAAGGTGACACGGATGCCGTAGCGGCGGGCGAGGGCGCCGACGACGCGCAGACCGATGTTGGCGTCCTCCGAGATACCGCCGAGACCCGCGCCGACCCCGGTGCCCGCCAGGGCGTCCTCGGCCTCGCGCTTCTTCTCCTCGCTCAGGCCCTTGCCGGAGTCCTGGATCTCGATGCCGACGCCGTTGGGGACCTCCTTGCCGGAGACGACCACCGGTTCGGTGGGCGGCGAGTAGCGGGCCGCGTTGTCCAGCAGGTGGGCGAAGATCAGCGTGAGGTGGTCCACCAGACCGCCGTCCACGCCGAGTTCGGGCAGATGGCGCACCTCGACGCGGTGGAAGTCCTTGATCCGGCCGATGCCGCCGCGCATCACGCTGAGCAGGCGCTGCGGCTCCTGCCACTGGCGTCCGGGCCGGTCCGAGCCGCCGAGCACACCGATGCTGGCGGCGAGCGAGTCGGCGGGGCCGAGCTCCTGGTCGAGCTCCATCAGACCGCGGGCGACGGCCGGCAGCCGGCCGTGCTCGCCCTGCATCTCGTGCAGTCGGCCGCGCAGCTTGCTGGTCAGGACGTGGATGCGGTTGCCGATGCTGATGACGGCCTGCTCGGCGGAGGTGGAGCGGTTGAACTCCTCCTCCACGCCGATGAGGGCGGTCCTGAGCACCTTGCGCAGATCGGCCTGGAAGTCGGTGCCGACCTTGGCGTAGTACCCGGGCTCGGGCAGCAGGTCGTCGATGGCGTCGCCGGAGCGCAGTCGTTCCAGCGCGTCGGGCAACTGCTCGTCGCCGAGCTGGGCGAGCGCGGACTGCTGGCCGGCGATCTGCTCCTGCCAGACCTCGGCCTGGTCGACGAGCTGGGCCTCGTAGGACGCGGCCTGCTCGGTCAGCCGGAGCTCGAACGCGGCGGACTGCTCGGCGAGTTGGCTCGCCAACGCGGCGGTGCGCTCGGTGAGTTGTGCCTCGTAGGCACCTGACTGGTCGGCGAGCTGCGACTCCAGGGAGCCGCGCTCGGCGCTGAACTTCCGCTCCAGGCCCGCGACATGCTGCTGCCACTGCTGTGACTGCTCGGCCTGCGAGCTACGGAAGGAGCCCTCGACCCGGCGCAGTTGCGTCCGGGTGCGAATCAACAGCCGTACGCAGACGGCGCTCGCGGCCGTGGCCGCGGCACCGGCGACGGCGGCCGTTATTCGCTCGGAGCTCATGAACGTGGCGGCAACCGTTCCGCCTCCTAAGGCCAGCGGCATCAACCACCAGCTGTACCAGGCGACAGGGGCCCGCGCCGCCGGCGGCGGAGTGGCGAGTTCCATCTGCATCCTTCGAAGCAACCCGATCGAACAGGGGGAGTGTGCTGGGGGACCTCACTCATGAATACGCAGCGCGAGATGACCGAACGCGACCGGATCAACTCGCAGCGTCGGTAGGGAGCTTATCGGGTTCTGACACCAAAAGATCAACCTAGATCGTTTGATGGAAGTGAGGATTCCGTCACTGTCCGCCAGCGATCCGTTCATCGACAAATCGCTTACGCGACCCGGGAGTTGGCCTCGACCGACGGAGCCGGAGGTCAGAGGGATTGGCGCAAAGTGAGCGTCATGGCGCCGAAGCCGTTGCGCTCGTAGAACCGGATCGCGTCGGCGTTCGCCGCGTACGCGGTCACCTCGGCATGCTCGGCTCCCTCGCGCCGGGCCCAGTCCAGGAACTCCCCCGCCAGCCGGGCCCCGGCCCGCGCCCGCCGGTGTTCGGGGCGGACGTACAGACTGATCAGGGTCGCGGAGGTGACCCGCCGCTTGTCCGAGGGCCCGGTGACCGACCCCATCAGGTGGCCGACGACCTCTCCGTCGCACTCCGCCGCGAGGACGAGCCGCGTCGGGTCCGCCAGGGCCGCCGCGAAGGACGCGGCGCCGTGCTCGCGCGGCCAGTCGACGTTCATGCTCGGGTCGCGGGTGCCGCCGTCCTCGGCGAACAGGCGCGCACTGGAGGCGACGAGCCCCGATATGTCCTCGACTCGGGCCTTTCGAACGATCAGCTCTCCATCAGTCATGGGCCGAGGCTAGCGACCGACACCGACAGTGGGACTTCCTGGACAGATGTCCAGCTATGATGGACACCTGTCCATGAACTTGCCCATGAACCTGTCCACGAATTGGAGTTCCGCATGGAGACGCTCGCGAACGTGCTCGTCGGTCTGGTGGCCGCGCTGCACGCCTACATCCTGGTGCTGGAGATGTTCCTGTGGGAGAAGAAGCCCGGCCGGGGGCTGCACGGGTTCGATCCGGAGATGGCGAAGGCGACCGCGCCGCTGGCCGCCAACCAGGGGCTCTACAACGGGTTTCTCGCCGCCGGCCTGGTGTGGGGGCTGATCGCGGCGGACCCGACCGGCTTCCGTGCCCAGGTCTTCTTCCTGTCCTGCGTCGTGATCGCGGGTGTGTACGGCACGGTCACCGCCAACCGCCGCATCCTGTTCGCGCAGGCACTGCCCGGCGCGATCGCCCTGGCCGCCGCCCTGATCGCGCAGTGACACGCCCCGCGCCGGAGGACCCACGGGCCGCGCGGACCAAGGAGCGGCTGCGCGAGGCCCTGCTCGCCGAGTGCGCCGAGCGCCCGCTGGCCGAGGTCGGCGTGGCCGCCCTGGTGCGCCGGGCCGGGGTCGGCCGAGCCACCTTCTACGTCCACTACGCCGACCTGGAGGCGCTGGCCGTCGACGCCTGCGCGGACGTCGTACGGGAGGCGGTCGAGGCGCTGCACTCCTGGCAGGGGCGGCCCGACCCGGCGCACGCGCCGCCCGCCCTTGCCGAGTTCTTCAACTCGCTCACCCCGCACGCCGAGTTGTACCGCGCGCTGCTCGCTCCAGGTGGCGGCGGCCCGCTCGGCCTTGTGCTGCACCGGGATCTGCGCGCCTACAGCCTGCGCGAGCGGGAACGCGCGGGTGCGGCGGACGCCCCGCTGGTCGCCTCCGCGGTCGCCGCGACCTTCGCCGGCGTGCTGGCCGACTGGCTGCACGGCCTCCTGGACGCCGACGCGCCCCAAGTCGCCGACCAGGTCTGGCAGTTGCTGGTCGCACTGCACGCGAGCAGATGACGGTGACTCACTTGCAGCCTTGGTCGGGCCGCACCTGCGGCCAGGCCTCCACGCCGTCGGCGGTCCGCACGTACGCCTTGGACGGGTCGGCGTCCGACAGCCACAGCCGCCAGTCGCCGTGCCGGTACCCGGTGTCGTGGGCGTCGGCGGGCATCCGGACGTCCCCGTCGTACGCCGAGGTCAGCATGGACTCGATGAGCACGCCGTCGGGATCGCGGGCGTAGAGCCTGCCGTCCTCGTCCTCCTTGCCCCGCTCCCCCACCGACAGGAAGTGCGCCGTCTCCCAGCCGCAGTGCTCGTCGCCGACGGAGCTGTGCACCTTGGTGATCGGTACCCGCTTGCCCCGCGCGTCGGTCCAGATCTCGTACCACTTCCCGTCGGTGTAGCTCGCCGGGAGTTCGGTCGGATCGCAGGAGGCGCTGGTGTCCGGGCCCCAACCGGGCCTGTTCTTCTGGTCCTTGGCCACGACGACGGCGACCTTGGTCCGCCCGGCGACGTCGAAGGAGTACAGGACGCGGCCGGCCTCCCGGCGCTCGACGCGGTAGCCGTGGTCCGGGTAGTCGGACTGCTCCATGTCGAAGAAGGCCCGCAGCCCCTCCTCGGGCGTCGACCCGCCGTCGCTCTTGCTCCACGCATCGCTGCCCCCGCCGGAGTAGATCTCCCCGTCGCACTCCAGGGCCCGGCCCGCCGCGCCCGACTCGATGCGGGTGGCGCGGGTGCTGTCCTCGTCGAGGTTCTTCGTGGGCACGTGGAGCGGTCCGCTGTACGGCACGGCCGGAGCCGTCCCGGCGATGACCAGGTCCTGGTCCTTCTCGCCGCCGCACGCCACGGCCGCCGACGCCACCAGCACCGTCGTCACCACAAGTCTTCCGCGCATCAACTTCCCCCGTTCCGCCTGCTGTTCTCCGGTCCTCCGACGCGACAGCACCCCGGAACGTTCACGATCAGCGCACGGTCGTCTGGAAGGTACGCCGATACGCCTGCGGTGAGACGCCGATCGCCGCGTGCAGGTGCTGGCGCAGCGAGGCGCCGGTGGCGAAGCCGACCTGCCCGGCGATCTGGTCCACGGACAGGTCGCTGGACTCCAGCAGGTGCCGCGCGTGGGCGACCCGCTGCTGGATGAGCCAGCGGCCGGGGCTGACGCCGACCTCGTCGTTGAAGCGGCGGGCGAAGGTGCGCATGCTCATCCCGGCGTGCCGGGCGAGGTCGGCGAGGGTGAGCGGTTCGTCGAGGTGGACCAGGGCCCACGCGCGCGTGGCGGCCGTGCTCGCCGCGCCCGGCTCGGGCATGGGCTGTTCGATGTACTGCGCCTGACCGCCGTCCCGGTACGGCGGGACCACGAGACTGCGGGCGACCGCGTTGGCGAGTTCGCTGCCGTGGTCCTCGCGCACGATGTGCAGGCAGATGTCGACGCCTGAGGCGGCACCGGCCGAGGTCAGGATCCGTCCGTCGGCGACGAAGAGGACGTCCGGGTCGAGGTCGACGTGCGGGTACATCCGCCGGAACGGCTCGACGAGCTGCCAGTGCGTGGTGGCCCTGCGGCCGTCCAGCAGACCGGCGGCGGCGAGCACGAAGGCGCCGGTGCAGATGGAGACGATGCGCGCGTCCGGCCGGATGAGCGCGAGCGCGGCACGGAGTTCGTCGGACAGGTCGGCGGTCACCCGCGAGGAGGCGACGGCCGCGACCACCACCGTGTCGGCAGTGGCCAGGGCCTCGGGACCGTGCTCGACGCCGATGGTGAAGTCGGCGTTGGTGCGCACGGGCCGGCCGTCGACGGAGCAGGTCAGCACCTCGTACCGGCCGCCCGCCGCGTCGAAGATCCGGTTGGGGATGCCCAGCTCGAAGGGGTGCACGCCGTCCAGGGCCAGCACCACGACCCGTTCCACCCGGCTGTCCACTCGACCGTTCTCTCGCATGGCACGATCCTATCGAAGGTTGGCCATCGTGCCATTTCCCTGCCGGGCGGGCCCGGGCAGGCTGGTTCACCATGAGCACTGTGAACACGATGCGAGCCATCAGCCAGGACACCCTCGGCGGACCCGAGGTCCTCAAGCTCGTGGAGCTGGAACGCCCGCAGCCACGCACCAACGAGGTACTGGTCCGCGTCCACGCGGCCGGCCTCAACCCCACCGACTGGAAGCACCGCAAGACCGGCGGCTTCCTGGGCGAGCCGCCCTTCGTACTGGGCTGGGACGTCTCGGGCACGGTCGAGGCGGTCGGCGTCGGCGTCGCCCGCTTCCGGCCCGGCGACGAGGTCTTCGGCATGCTGTCCTACCCCTACGGCCACGGCTCGCACGCCGAGTACGTCACCGCCCCGGCGCGCACCTTCGCGCACAAGCCGGCCTCGATCGACCACACCCAGGCGGGCGCGCTGCCCCTGGTCTCGCTGACCGCGTGGCAGGGACTCGTCGAGTACGCGGACGTCCAGCCGGGGCAACGCGTGCTGATCCACGCGGCGGCCGGCGGAGTCGGGCATGTGGCCGTGCAGATCGCCAAGGCGCGCGGCGCGTACGTGATCGGCACGGCGAGCGCGGGGAAGCACGACTTCCTGCGCTCGATCGGCGTCGACGAGCCGATCGACTACCGGGAGACCGACTTCACCGAGGCGGTGAAGGACGTCGACATCGTCCTGGACACCCTCGGCGGCGACACCGCCCTGCGCTCCATGCGCGTCCTGCGCCCGGGCGGCCAACTGGTCTCGATCGTGCCGATCGGTTCGAACGAGTTCTACGAGGAGGCCGAGCGGCTCGGTGTCCGGGCGCTGCGCATGCTGGTCGACGCCTCCCACAGCGGCATGGCGGCGATCGCGGAACTGGTGGAGGCGGGCAAGCTGCGCGCCACGATCGCCGCGACCTTCCCGCTGGCCGAGGCCGCCGAGGCACACGCGCTCGGCGGCACCGGCCGGACAGCGGGAAAGATCGTCCTGCTGACGGACTGACGCGGCCGCCCCGCAAGGCGACGCCGGTCAGAACGTGAGCACCGGCTTGATCGCCTTGCCCGCGCTCATGTCCCGCACCGCCTGGTCGATCTCCGCGAACGGATAGGTACTGATCAGGCGGTGCAGCGGGAGCCGTCCCTCCTTGACCAGCCGGACCAGGGCCGGGATGGAGGACTGTGTCTCGGCGTCGCCGAGGGTGAGTCCGACGACCCGCTTCCCGCCGAGCAACCCGTTGACGTCCAGGGCGACTTCGGTGCCGAACGGCGGAGCTCCTACGACGACCAGGGTGCCGCGAGCCGCGAGCGCGTCGACGCCCTGGCGCAGCACGGCGACGTTGCCGGTCGTCTCGACGAGGCCGTCGGCACCCTGGCCACCGGTGATCTCCGCCAGTGCCTCGGCGAGGTCGGCCGCGCCGGCGTCCACGGTGTGGGTGGCTCCCAACTCCCCTGCCAGTTCGAGCCGTTCGGCGACCCGGTCGACGGCGATGATCCTGCCGGCCGGGGTGAGCGCGGCCGCCATCACCGCCGACAGGCCGACCGCCCCGGCGCCGAGCACCACGACCGTGTCGCCGAGTCGGGGCTTCAGCACGTTCCAGACGGCACCGACCCCCGTCTGAACTCCGCACCCCAGCGGGGCGATCGACTCCAGCGGTACCTCCGGGTCGACCTTGACGAGGCTGCGTTCGTCGACCAACGCCCGTTCCGCGAACGAGGACTGGCCGAAGAAGTGTCCGCCGAGGGGCTGCCCGTCCCGGCTGATGGTGCTGCTGCCGTCGGCGCGGCGACCGCCGATGAGGTTCAGCGGCAGCCAGGTCGCGCAGTAGGCGGGGTGCCCGCCCCGGCAGTTGCGGCAGCCGCCGCAGGAGGTGAAGGACAGCACGACGTGGTCGCCAGGGGCGACGCCGGTGACGGCCGGGCCCACGGCTTCGACCACCCCGGCCCCTTCGTGCCCGAGCACGCCGGGCAGCGGGAAGGGCAGACCGCCGCTCGCGACGCCGAGGTCGGTGTGGCACAGGCCGGCCGCCACGATGCGGACCACGGCCTCGTTCGGTCCCGGCTCGTCGAGTCGGACGTCGGAGAGGGTGAAGGGTGCTCCGCCGGACTCGACGACCGCGGCGCGGGTGGAGATGGACATCGTACGAACTCCCTTTGCCTTCAGGCGTGTTCAGACGCGATCGCGCGGGTTCAGTCGAGCGAGACGACGACGGACTTGGTGCGGGTGTACGCGGCGAGCGCCTCAGGGCCGTACTCGCGGCCGAAGCCGGAGTCCTTGACGCCGCCGAAGGGGACCGCGGGGTCGAGCATCGCCCAGTCGTTGATCCAGACGATGCCCGCCTGGAGCCGGTCGGCGATGCGGTGGGCGCGGGCGAGGTTGCCGGTCTGGACGCCCGAAGCCAGGCCGTACGGCGTGGAGTTGGCGAGCGCGACGGCCTCGTCCTCGGTGTCGAAGGGCTGCACGGTCAGGACCGGGCCGAAGACCTCCTCCTGGACGACCCGGGAGTCGTTCGACAGGTCGGCGATCACCGTGGGCCTGTAGTAGTAGCCGCCGTCCAGGTCGAGCCGCTCGCCGCCGCAGACGATGCGGGCGCCCTCCTTGCGGGCCAGGTCGACGTACTCCTCGACCTTCTTGAGGTGCCGCTCCCCCGCCATCGGTCCGACGACGGTCTCGGGCAGCCTCGGGTCACCGACCGGGACGCCCGGGACGGCCTCGGCGAGGATGCCGAGCAGGGTGCTGTACACGGAGCGGGCCACCAACAGTCGGGGGCCGCCCATGCAGAACTGCCCGGTGTTGAAGACGAAGGCCTTGATGACCGCGCCGACCGCCTTCTCCAGGTCGGCGTCCTCGAAGACGAGGTGGGCCGCGTTGCCGCCGAGTTCCATGGTGACCGGCTTGAGGGCCTCGCCCGCGGTGCTCGCCACATGGCGGCCGACGGCGGTGGAGCCGGTGAAGGCGACCTTGTCGACACCGCGGTGGCGCAGGAGTGCCTCGCCGGCCACCGGGCCGGTCCCGGTGATCACGTTGACCACACCGTCCGGGACGCCCGCCTCCTGGAAGAGCCGGGCCATGTAGAGGGCGCTGAGCGGGGTCTCGTCGGCCGGCTTGTGCACCACCGTGTTGCCGGCCGCGAGCGCCGGGCCGATCTTCGAACCGGCAAGGATCAGCGGGAAGTTGAAGGGGGTGATCGCGGCGACGACACCGAGCGGCTCACGCTTGGTGTACGCGAGCGCGTTCATGGGTGTGTCGCGGACGGCGCCGTCCAGGGAGTGGGCGAGGGCGGCGAAGTACTCGTAGTCGTTGGCCGTGTTGGTGACGTCCACGGCGTGGCACAGCGTGATGGGCTTGCCGACGTCCAGGCTCTCCAACTCGGCGATCTCGTCGGCCCGTTCGCGGATCAGCTCGGCGACCCGGTGCAGCACCCGGCCCCGCTCCCGGCCGCTCAGTCCGGACCACGCGCCTCCGTCGAAGGCCTCCCGTGCCGCGCGCACGGCCGCGTCCACGTCGGCGGCGCCCGCCGCCGCGACGGTGGTGACGACCGCGCCCCGGGACGGGTCGACCACCTCGATGCGGGCTCCGTCCGCGGCCTCACGCCACTGTCCCCCGACGAACAGCCGTCCGGGTTCGCTCTCGAAGGCGGTCATCACCACTCCTCAGCCTCATCGCCAGGATTGCCGGAACCATCAAGATTGCCAAGTCTTCAACCAACAGGATTCCTGTTGGTTCAACGTCTGGTTCGCAGTCTGATTACAGACAGGTTTCCTGTCAATGGTCTAGGCTCGACACATGGCCGTCCCCCAGGAAACGAAGGCGCTCCCGTCCCTGCTCTACATGGTCAAGCAGGTGGAGCTGGCCGCGCGCTCCCGCCTCGACGAGCTGGTCAGGCCGTCCGGGATCACGGCGCTGCAGTACACCGCGCTGACCGTCCTGGAGCGGCACGACGGGCTGTCGGCGGCCCAGCTGGCCCGCGACTCCTTCGTCACGGCCCAGTCCATCGCCGATCTCGTACGGTCCCTGGAGAGCCGCGGGCTGATCCGCCGCGAGCGCAATCCGCGCAATCGCCGGGAGCTGCTGATCCTGCTGACCGAGGAGGGGCGCGAGCTGCTCGGGCAACACGCCGGGCCGGTGCGGGAGTTGGAGGAGCGCATGGTGAGCGACCTCACCCCGCACCAGACCGAGCAGCTCCGCCAGGCACTCTCCAAGGCCTGGCACGCCCTCTCGTAGACTGGTCGCTCCAATTCGAAGACATATGTCAATCGAACATGCTCAAATTCACTCGATCGAGGGTAACTTGCAGAGCGGGGAACGGATTTGCGCTCGCTCTGGGAACCCGGGGCACGGCTGTACTCGTACGCTCGCTGCACGATGTCACCCCAGACCCCGGTGGCCTGCGGTCCCCGCCGTAGTCGGAGCAGGTTGGAGGCGATGTCGTCGTGCAGCAGGAACCTGCGCCGCCCACCCGCCATCTGCGTGTGCACGAGGACCGCGGACACACGGTGGTGGAGTTGCGCGGCGAGATCGACATCGCCGCCGCCGTGGAGATCGGCCCCTATCTGGACCGGGTGACGGCACGCCCGGACGTACGGCTGGTGATCGACCTCAGGGGCGTCGAGTTCTTCGACTGCTCCGGACTGCGGCTGCTGTACCGGGCCCGCACCCGGACCCTGGATCACGACGGCGAGCTGCGCCTGGTCTGCACGCACGCCCTCACCCTGCGCGTCATGCGGGTCACCGGGCTGACCCGGCTGCTGCCGCCGCACGCCACGCTGGACGCGGCCCTGGGCCAGCCCGAGGCCACGTCCGGCTCCGTGTAGCGAAGCTTTTCCCTGTAGAGAGGCTTTTCCCTTACGGGCGCCGCTACTTGAGGATCCTGGTGACCTGACCCGCGCCGACCGTCCGGCCGCCCTCGCGGATGGCGAACTTCAGCCCCTCCTCCATGGCGATCGGCTGGATCAGCTGCACGTTCATGGTCGTGTTGTCGCCCGGCATGACCATCTCGGTGCCCTTGGGCAGCGTCACCACGCCCGTCACGTCGGTCGTGCGGAAGTAGAACTGCGGACGATAGTTGTCGAAGAAGGGCGTGTGCCGGCCGCCCTCGTCCTTGGACAGGATGTAGGCGCGCGCCTCGAAGTCCTTGTGCGGGGTGACGGAGCCGGGCTGGATGACGACCTGGCCGCGCTCCACGTCCTCGCGCCTGACCCCGCGCAGCAGCAGTCCGACGTTCTCGCCGGCCCGGCCCTCGTCGAGCAGTTTGCGGAACATCTCGATGCCCGTGACCGTGGTCTTCGTCCTGGTGTCGTGGAAGCCGATGATCTCGACCTCGCGGTTGACGTGCAGCGTGCCGCGCTCGATCCGGCCGGTGACGACCGTGCCGCGACCGGTGATGGTGAACACGTCCTCGATCGGCATCAGGAACGGCTGGTCCACGTCCCGTACCGGCTCGGGCACGAACTCGTCGACGGCGCCCAGGAGTTCGAGCACGGAGGCGCTCCACTCCGGGTCCCCCTCCAGGGCCTTGAGCGCGGAGACCCGCACCACCGGGAGGTCGTCGCCGGGGAACTCGTACTCGCTGAGCAGTTCCCGGACCTCCAGTTCGACGAGCTCCAGGATCTCCTCGTCGTCGACCATGTCCGTCTTGTTGAGGGCGACGACGATGTACGGCACCCCCACCTGCCGGGCCAGCAGCACGTGTTCCTTGGTCTGCGGCATCGGTCCGTCGGTGGCCGCGACGACGAGGATCGCGCCGTCCATCTGGGCGGCCCCGGTGATCATGTTCTTGATGTAGTCCGCGTGGCCGGGGCAGTCGACGTGCGCGTAGTGCCGGCGCTCGGTCTGGTACTCCACATGGGCGATCGAGATCGTGATGCCCCGCTGGCGTTCCTCGGGTGCCTTGTCGATCTGGTCGAACGGCGTGTACGGGTTCAGCTCCGGGAACCGGTCGTGCAGCACCTTCGTGATGGCCGCCGTGAGCGTCGTCTTGCCGTGGTCGATGTGACCGATGGTGCCGATGTTCACATGAGGCTTCGTGCGCTCGAACTTCGCCTTGGCCACTGCAACCCCTCCTGAGCGTCGGTGTGCCGCCGAGCGTCGCTCCACTCCCTCATGTCTATTCGTTCGGCGGCGCGTCGAACAGGGCGCTGACCGACTCGCCGTTGTGAATGCGCCGCACGGCCTCGGCGAGGGCCGGCGCGATGGACAGGATCCGCAGCTTCTCCGTGCGCTCCTCCTCGGGCACCGGCACGGTGTTGGTGCAGACGATCTCCAGTACGTCCGGCTGCTCGCCGATCCGCTTGAGCGCCCCGTCCGCGAACAGGCCGTGCGTGCACGCCACTCGGATCGAGCGCGGCCCCAACTCCCGCAGCCGCTGGAGGAGTTCCAGCACCGTGCTGCCCTTGGCGATCTCGTCGTCCAGCACGATGACGTCCCGGCCCGCGACATCGCCGATGACGGAGCTGATCGACACCCGGTCGTCCGCGAACCGCTGCTTGGCGCCGGCCGCCACCTGGGCGCCGATCAACCGCGCGAACGCGGCGGCCTCCTTGGCGTTGCCGAGGTCCGGGGAGACCACGGTGGTCCGGGACAGGTCGTACTGCCGGAAATGCACGGCCAGTTCACGCAGGGCGTGCAGATGGTCGACCGGGACCGAGAAGAAGCCGTGCACCTGCGGTGCGTGCAGGGTCATGGCGAGGACGCGGCTGGCGCCCGCCGCCACCAGCAGGTCCGCGACCAGGCGGCCGCCGAGCGAGATGCGGGGCGCGTCCTTCTTGTCTGAGCGCGCGTAGGAGTAGTGCGGCATGACGACGCTGATCCGCCCCGCCGACGCCCCGCGCGCCGCGTCGCACATCAACAACAGCTCGACCAGGTGCTCCTGGACCGGCTTGACCAGCGGCTGGATGAGAAAGACGTCCCGTTCCCGGCAGTTGGCCTGGAGCTGTACCTCGAGACAGTCGTTGGCGAACCGGCTGACCCGGGTCGGGCTGAGCGGCACCCCGAGATGCGCGCAGACCTCCGCCGCCAGGTCGGGGTGGGCACTGCCGCTGAACACGGAGATGTCTCGCACGGTCCGCTCCTCGCATGATCGATCCGGGGGTCGCCTCATGCTACTGACCTCGAAAAACCTGTTGCGGACCGCCACCGGTGGTGGGCCAGGATGGTCCGGTCCGCCCTCCCCGACCTCAGGAGCTCCCATGCGCCGACTCCTCGGAATCCACCAGTGCCCCCATAGGCCCACGGTTCCTGAGGACTCGACCCCGCATGCACACCCTGAACATCGGCATCCTGGCCCACGTCGACGCCGGTAAGACCAGCCTCACCGAGCGCCTGCTCTTCGACCACGGAGCGATCGACCGGCTCGGCAGCGTCGACACCGGCGACACCCTGACGGACGACGGCGAGATCGAGCGCCGGCGCGGCATCACCATCCGCTCCGCCGTGGCCTCCTTCACCGTCGGCGACACCCGCATCAACCTCATCGACACCCCGGGCCACTCCGACTTCATCGCCGAGGTCGAGCGCGCCCTGGAGGTCCTCGACGGGGCGGTGCTGCTGCTGTCCGCCGTGGAGGGCGTCCAGGCGCAGACCCGCGTGCTCCTGCGCACCCTGCGCCGGCTCCGGCTGCCCACCCTCGTCTTCGTCAACAAGATCGACCGAGCGGGCGCCCGCGCCGACGGCCTGCTGGCCGACATCCGGCGCAGACTGACGCCGTACGTCGCACCGCTCGCGGACGTGACGGGCATCGGCACCGCCGACGCCCGCGTGACCGCCCGCCCGCCGAGGGATCCACGGCTGGCCGAGGCCCTCGCCGAGGTCGACCCGGAAGTCCTCGCGGCGGTCGTGGACGGCCCCGCGCCCACCCCGGACGACCTGCGCAAGGCCCTCGCCGCCCGTACCGCCGACGGCTCGTTCCACCCGGTCCTGTTCGGCTCGGCCCTCGGCGGCCAGGGCGTCACCGGACTCGTGGACAACATGCTCCGGCTGATCCCGCCCGCACCGGGAGCCGAGAGCACCGCACCACGCGGCACGGTGTTCGCCGTACGCCCGGGGCCCGGCGGGGCGCGGACGGCGTATCTGCGGTTGTACGACGGTGAGGTGACACCCCGTCAGCGGCTGACCTTCCTGCGACGGGAGGCCGACGGCCGGACCGTCGAGGTCTCCGGGCGGGTGAACCGCCTCGACGTGATCGGCGGAAGCGGTCCGCTGACCGCCGGGAACATCGCGGCGCTCACCGGCGTGAGCACCGTGCGCGTCGGCGACCGGCTCGGCGAACTCACCGACCGCGCACCGCAGTTCGCGCCGCCCACGCTGGAGACGCTGGTGCGGGCCAGGCGTCCGGAGGAGGCCGGGCGGCTGCGCGGTGCCCTGCTCACGCTCGCCGACCAGGACCCGCTGATCCATGCCCGGCCCGCGGGGCCCGACGCCACCGCGCTGCTCCTGTACGGCGAGGTCCAGATGGAGGTGCTCGGGGCGACGCTCGTCCAGGACTTCGGTATCGAGGCCGACTTCGCGCCGGGCCGGGTCCGGTTGCTGGAGCGGCCGGCCGGGGTCGGCGAGGCGGTCGAGGAGCTGCCGTGGCACGACCGCACGCGCTACTGGGCGACGATCGGGCTCCGGGTGGAGCCGGAACCGCGGGGCACCGGCGGGGTGTTCGGCTACGACACGGAGCTCGGCGCGCTCCCCCGCGCCTTCCACCAGGCCATCGAGGAGACCGTGCATGTGAGCATGGGCGCCGGACTGTCCGGCGCGGCCGTCACGGACTACCGGGTCACCCTGATCCGGTCGGGCTTCGTCGGGCCGCTCAGCACGGCCGCCGACTTCCGCGGGCTCACCCCGATCGTGCTGCGCCGTGCCCTGGAGCGGGCGGGGACCCGGCTGTACGAGCCGTACCACGCGTTCGAGGCGGAGGTCCCGCCGGACTCGCTGGCGCCGGTGACCGCGCGGCTCGCCTCGTGCGGGGCGGAGTTCACCGGGACCACGGGCGGGTCCGCCTCCTGGCTGATCTCCGGCGAGCTGCCGGCCCGGCGGCTGCGCGAGATCGAGCTGGCACTGCCCGGGCTCACCCACGGCGAGGGCGTGTGGTGGACGCGGCTCTCCGGCGACCGGGAACTGCCCCCGCGCAGGTAGACGGGGGTGCACCCGCCGGTGCGCCCCCTGTGCCTCGGGCATGTGTCCCGAAACGGCAACAGGGCGGTCTGACAAGGCTTTTGGGGGGCATCCGGTGACTAGGAAGGAGGGCCGTCACCATGACGACTCCCATCAGGCGCGTGTCCCGGCGGATGCCGGGCTGGGTCAAAGCGGTGTGCGCCGTAGTGCTGGTGATCGCGGTGTTCTTCATCGGGGTCACGCTGAGTGTGATCCCCGGTCTCAAGGACCTGTTCGGCACGGAGACGCACGACCGCACGGGACCCACCCTGCTGCAGTCCATCCAGGACATGAGCCGCTACGACGCCGCGTCCGGCAACTTCCAGGTCGTCGTGGACCTGGAGAAGGACACCAAGTACCTGCCCGACGCGATCCGCGGCTCCCGTGTCCTGTACGTGGGCGCGGGCACCGTCGACGCCTATGTCGACCTCGGCAAGGTCGGCAAGGACGACGTGACGGTCAACGAGGACCGCACGTCCGCCACGCTCAACCTGCCGCACGCGGCCCTGGGCAAGCCCGCCCTGAACCCGGACCGCTCCTACGCCGTGTCCAAACAGCGCGGACTCCTCGACCGGCTCGGCGATTTCTTCTCGGACAACCCCAACAGCGAACAGGCCGTGCAGAAACTCGCGGTCAAGCACATCGGCGACGCGGCCAAGGACAGCGGCCTGACCAAGCGCGCCGAGACCAACACCACCGACATGCTCGAGGGTCTGCTGCACTCCCTCGGCTTCAAGGTCGTGCACGTCACCTTCGCATCCTGATCCGCACCGGATCGGGGTCGGCGCACGGCATCGTCGGGGAGTTCGCGGGTATCCGCCCTTCCACATCAGCACGTTCAAGACCGGAGGACTGAATGGCCCGGACCGTCGTACGACCGCGCGCCGGCTGGCGTCTGCGTTCCGCCAAGACAGAGGGCGAGGAGCAGCCGGCCACCGTCGAACGGCATGTCGTGCCCTTCCCGATCCGCTTCCTGGCGATGCTGTGCGCCTTCGCGTTCATGGTGGCCTTCGCCGTCGTGCTGGCCCGGCTGACACTGGAGCCGTCGCCCGCCTCGACGGCTCTGGTGCACACCAATCTCCACCCGGGCCGCTCGCTCAAGGCCTATCTCGACCAACCCGCCCTGCGGGACGCCGTCAAGCAGATCGGCGGCAACATCGTCCTAGGCATCCCGTTCGGCATCCTCATCCCCGTCCTGGCGCCCAAGGCCCGCGGGCTGCTGCGCGTGCTCCTGCTGACGGCCGTCGTCATGCTCCTGGTGGAGTTCGCCCAGGGCGCGTTGATCACCGGCCGTGCCTTCGACATCGACGACGTCATCCTCAACACCAGTGGCGCGCTGATCGGTTACCTCCTGCTGGGCCGCCGGATGGGCCGCGTCGTGCACGCCCGCAAGCGCCAGCCGCGCAAGGTGCGGTCCGCTGAGCGGAAAGCCGAGAAGGAGAAGTCGGCGAAGGCGTCCAAGGGCGCCTAGCCCTCCGACGTGCGGGGGAACGGAATCCAGCCGTCCGGGGTTCTTGATTGTCGATAGTTGGTCCGTACCTAGCTATTGACTCACCCTTTTCTCACTCCTTAAATCAACAGGCGACGCCTTCACCCCCCACCCCGGTCGGCCCACCTGTGTGCTCGACCGCCGTACGGAAGGACAGAGACGTGGCCTCCCCACGCCTGCTCCGCAGATGCCTGTTCGCCGCCTTGTCCGCCGTGCTGGTCGCGTCCGCCGCGACCGGTGCGGCGCACGCGGATCCATCCGATGTCTCCGCCTCCGACGTCTCCGCAGCCGCGGTGGTCTTCAACGACACCTTCGACGGTGCCGCCGGCAGCGCCGTGAACTCCTCCAGGTGGTCGCTGGAGACCGGCGACAACGTCAACAACCACGAGCGCCAGTACTACACGTCCGGCACCAACAACGCGGCCCTGGACGGCCAGGGTCACCTGGTGATCACGGCCAAGAAGGAGAACCCGGCCAACTACCAGTGTTGGTACGGCACTTGTCAGTACACCTCGGCCCGGATGAACACCTCCGGGAAGTTCAGCGCGCAGTACGGCCATGTCGAGTCCCGCATGAAGATTCCGCGCGGGCAGGGCATGTGGCCCGCGTTCTGGATGCTCGGCACCGACATCGGCTCGGTCGGCTGGCCCAACTCGGGTGAGATCGACGTCATGGAGAACGTCGGCTTCGAGCCCTCCACGGTCCACGGCACCATCCACGGCCCCGGCTACTCCGGCTCGGCCGGCATAGGCGCGGGCTACACCCTGTCGAACGGCCAGGCCTTCGCGGACGCCTTCCACACCTTCGCGGTCGACTGGGCGCCCAACTCGATCAAGTGGTCGGTCGACGGCGTCGTCTACCAGACCCGCACGCCCGCCGACGTGGGCGGCAACACCTGGGCGTTCAACAAGCCGTTCTTCCTGATCCTCAACCTCGCGGTCGGCGGCTACTGGCCCGGCGACCCCAACAGCTCCACGGCCTTCCCGGCCCAGCTGGTGGTGGACTCGGTGTCGGTGACCACGAGCGACACGCCGCCCACCGGCGGCGGGGCGATCCGCGGCCTGGCCGGCAAGTGCGTGGACGTCGCCGGAGCCAACTCCGCCAACGGCACCCCCGTACAGCTCTACGACTGCAACGGCTCCTCGGCCCAGCAGTGGACCGTGGGCTCCGACGGCACGATCCGCGCGCTCGGCAAGTGCCTGGACGTGAACGCCGGCGGCACCGCCGACGGCACCAAGGTCCAGCTCTACGACTGCAACGGCTCCAACGCCCAGAAGTGGGCCGTCAGTTCGGCCAACGACATCGTCAACCCACAGGCCAACAAGTGCCTGGACGTCACCGGCAACAACTCGGCCAACGGCACCCCGCTGCAGATCTGGACCTGCGGGGGCGGCGCCAACCAGAAGTGGACGGTCGGCTGAGCCGTAGCCGATCGCTCGTAGCGCCTGATCCGCCGGTCAGGTCCTAGCGCAGCCGCCAGGTGAACTTGTCGCCGCCGACCCACCGCACCACGTCCGGATCGTCCATGTCATGGACCGTGATGCCGAAGACGGCGGCGACTTCCAGTACGTCGGTCACCGCTTTCGCCTCGGCGACCACCAGACCGTCGATCTCCACGATCCGGAACGGCGGTGTGCCCGGTTGCACGCCGAGAACCAGGATCCTCGGGTGGGAGATGTGCGGGCTCGCGATTTCGGTCATGCAATAGAGCGTAGAGCTCATTCCGAAGTCGCGAACCTGCTGATTCGTCCCCCTCGGAGGTCGCCGTGGATCCCCTGGACGCACTGGACCGGATCTCCTTCCTGCTGGAGCGGTCCCTGGCGCCGACCTACCGCGTCCGCGCCTTCCGCGGCGCCGCCCGGGTCCTGGCGGAGCTGCCCGCGGACGAGGTCCGCGAGCGGGCGGCCGCCGGGACGCTGGAGTCCCTGAAGGGCATCGGCCCCAAGACGGCCCAGGTGGTGCGTGAGGCGCTCGCCGGACAGGTGCCGGAGTACCTCGCGAAACTGGAACGGGCCGAGCCCGAACCGCGCCCTTCTGGCGGGGAACGGCTGCGGGCGCTGCTGCGCGGGGACTGCCATCTGCACTCCGACTGGTCGGACGGCGGCAGCCCGATCGAGGAGATGGCGCGGACGGCGGCCCGTCTCGGGCACGACTGGGCGGTGCTCACCGACCACTCCCCCCGGCTGACCGTGGCCCGCGGTCTGTCCCCCGAACGGCTGCGCGAGCAGTTGGACGTGGTGGCGGCGCTGAACGAGACCTGGGCGCCGTTCCGGCTGCTCACCGGGATCGAGTGCGACATCCTCGACGACGGCTCCCTGGACCAGGAGCCGGAGCTGCTGGAGCGCCTCGACGTGGTCGTGGTCTCGGTGCACTCGAAGCTGCGCATGGACGCCCGCGCGATGACCCGCCGCATGGTGGCCGCCGTACGGAATCCGCACGCGGACATCCTCGGGCACTGCACGGGGCGGTTGATCATCGGGCGCGACGGGGGTTCCGCGCGGCCGGAGTCGCAGTTCGACGCGGACGCGGTGTTCGCCGCGTGCGCCGAGTCGGGCACGGCCGTGGAGATCAACAGCCGCCCGGAGCGGCTGGACCCGCCGAGACGACTGCTGCGACGGGCCGTCGACGCCGGGGTGCTGTTCTCGATCGACACCGACGCGCACGCGCCCGGCCAGCTGGACTGGCAGATCCTCGGCTGCGCGCGGGCGGAGGAGTGCGCGGTGCCCGCCGAGCGGGTGGTGAACACCTGGTCCGCCGAGGCGCTGCTGGCCTGGACCCGGGAGCGGTGACACAGGTCACCCCGGATCCGGGCACGGGCAGGAACACCACGGGGAGGTTGCCCGTTGAACAACACGTGGGTGTGGATGGGACAGTGTCCCCGGGCCTCACCTTTTGCCCACAGGGACGATCGTTCGGCTGAAGCCCTGTGGAGCCTTTCGCCGAGAGGCGACCGCCATCCGCGCCCACACCTTGACCGCCCCGACCGTGATTCCCCCGTCCGGTCGGGGCTTCCCCATGTCCGGGGCCGGTCGCGCGGCAGTGTCCGGTGCGGTCGCGCGGGTTCCGCTTGACTTCGAGAGCACTCCAATCCGTAGCGTTTCGGACATGACCACTGCACAGCACAGGATCGGATCCGGTTTCGGCGCCACCTCCACCGCCGACGAGGTCCTCAAGGACATCGACCTGACCGGAAAGCTCGCGATCGTCACCGGTGGCTACTCGGGCCTCGGTCTGGAGACCACCCGCTCGCTCACCGCCGCGGGCGCCCACGTCGTCGTCCCCGCGCGCCGCAGGGCGACCGCCGAGGAGGCCCTGGCGGGCTTCGACGGCGTCGAGGTGGACGAGCTGGACCTCGGGGACCAGGAGAGCGTGCGCGGCTTCGCGGAGCGCTTCCTGGCCACCGGCCGCACCATCGACATCCTCATCGGCAGCGCCGGGATCATGGCCTGCCCGGAGACGCGCGTCGGACCCGGCTGGGAGGCCCAGTTCGCGACGAACCACCTGGGCCACTACGCCCTCGTCAACCGCCTGTGGCCCGCGATCGAGCCCGGCGGCGCCCGCGTCGTCTCCGTCTCCTCCCGCGGCCACCACGCCGCCGGCATGCGCTGGGACGACGTCCAGTGGACGCACGGCTACGACAAGTGGGAGGCATATGGCCAGGCCAAGACCGCCAACGTCCTGTTCGCCGTCCACCTCGACCGGCTCGGCCGCGACGCCGGCGTCCGCGCGTTCTCGCTCCACCCGGGCGGCATCCTGACACCCCTCCAGCGGCACCTGCCCCAGCAGGAGATGATCGACCGCGGCTGGATCGACGAGAACGGCAAGCCGCTCAACCCGGAGGGCTTCAAGTCCCCGGAGCAGGGCGCGGCCACCCAGGTATGGGCGGCCACCTCACCCCGGCTGGACGGTCTCGGCGGCGTCTACCTGGAGGACTGCGACATCGCCGAGCCCGCCCCGGCGGACGACGAGCGGGTCGGCGTGAAGGCCTGGGCGACCGACCCCGAGCAGGCGGCCCGCCTGTGGGACCTGTCGGCGGAGCTGACCGGCGTGAACGCGTTCGCGGTCTGACGACCTTCGTGGTCTGACAACAGGGGTCAGTGGCCTCCGCCGTCATGCTCCGCGTCGGCTCAGCCGGGCGACTCCTCCGGCGCCGGGTGCTCCGGGTGGACGGTCGCGGAGCGCGGGTCGCCCTGGCGGCCCGCGCCCGCCTCGTCGGCATCGGGTACGTCCTCGGCGGCGGCGTCGCCCCAGGCGTCCACGCCCGGGGCCGCCTCCCAGGGGTCCTCACCCTCGCGCGCCTGCTGGTCGGGCAGATCCCGCGGTACGGGCTCGCTGTCCTGACCTTTGTGGTCTTCGTCGGCCACGGTGCACTCCTTCGGTCGTCCGAAGGACGCGGGTACCTGCACGGCGGCCTGCCGAAACCTCAGTGCGGGGCGCGGTCCTCCAGTGCGGTGCGCCAGGCGGGGGCCGGGCCCTCGGGTTCCGGCTCGACGCGTCGGCCGCCCCGGGCGAAGAAGTCGGCGAGCGGCAGGATCGCCGCACCGACGGTGACCGCGTCCGGACCGAGCAGACCGAGTTCGACGGTCACCTTGTCCGCCGGATAGCGCAGTGCGTACGACATCGCGTGCCGACGTACGGCGGGCAGGAAGCGGGAGCCCAGCTGGAGCCCCGCCCAGCCGCCGATCAGGATGCGCTCGGGCTGGAAGAGGTTGATCAGGTCGGAGAGGCCCGCGCCCAGGTACTCGGCGGTCTCCTCAAGGACCGCGAGAGCCACCGGGTCGGCCGCCGTGCCCTCGGCCGGGTAGGCGGCGGCGAGCATCGCGGTCATCGCGGTCTCCTCGTCGGTGCCCTCGGGAAGCCGGCCGCCCTCGTCGCGCCACCGGTCCAGCAGGGACTCGGCGCCCGCGTAGGCCTCCAGGCAGCCGAGCGCACCGCAGCGGCACCGGCGCCCCCGCACCCGTACCGTCAGATGCCCCCACTCGACCGCGCGGCCGTGCTCCACCTCTGGGGTGACCAGGCAGGCGCCGACGCCGGAGCCGAACAGGACCACGACCGCGTTGCGGGCGCCGCGTCCGCCGCCGAACCACATCTCGGCCTGGCCGAGGGTCTTGGCGCCGTTGTCGATGAAGTACGGGACGGTGTCCGGGAGTTGAGAGGTGGAGCGGAGCAGGCTCTCCAGCGGGACCGCGTCCCAGCCGATGGTCTGCCCGTGTACGACGGCCCCCTGCTCCGGGGTGCGTTCGACGATGCCGGGAACGCCGATGCCGACGCCGAGCAGCTGCTCGGGGCCGATGCCCGCGGCCGCGAGCACCTCGTCGACGCCGTCGCGGATGTGGCCGACGATCACCTCGACCTCGTAGCGCTGCTTCGCCAACGGGCGTTCGGCGCGGGCGAGTTCGGTGAGAGTGAGGTCGAACAGCTCGATGCGCACCCGGGTTTCGCCGACGTCCACGCCGATCATGTGGCCGCTGCCGGGGGCGACCCGCAGCAGGGTGCGGGGGCGGCCGCCGTCCGAGTCGACGCTGCCGGCCTCCTCGACCAGTCCGTCGGCTATCAGGTCCGCGACCACATTGCTCACCGAACCGGAACTGAGGCCGGTCGCCGGGCCGAGCTCGAAACGGCTGAGGGGTCCGTCGAAGTAGAGCCGCTGGAGCACGGCCGTGCGGTTGGCCCGCCTGAGGTCCCGCACCGTTCGCCCGTTGCGCCCCGCCATGTGGCTCCCTTCTAACCCGGTTCGACCTGCAACATACCCCTCGGGACAGGGCCTGCGCGACTTTCTGACAACCCTTAGTTCACGTAGTGAGGTAAGACGAGTGGAAAGTCAGGACCTGGTGGACAGCTCCTCGATATGGTCCAGCGCCGCCACGAGTTCCGGAGCGACCGCTTCCTGGACCCAGCTGTCGGGTCCGGTGTCCCCGCCGCGCGGGACCACTTCCGTCAGCATGATCAGGTAGAGGTAGGCGCGGTAGAGCGCGAGCCGCAGCAGTGCGGGGACGTCGAACTCGGCCCGGCCGCCCGCCTCCCGGTAGCCCGCGAGGAACGCCTCGTCCTTCCTGATGTCACCCAGCAGCGCCAACGAGACGAAGTCCGCGAGGGGGTCGCCCCAGAACATGCGCTCCCCGTCGATCAGCCCGCCGATGCTCGCCCAGGGCGTCGAGCGGTCCACCAGGATGTTGCCCGGCCAGAGGTCGAAGTGGACCAGGCTCGGGACGGTGACCTCGTCGAGCGCGTCGTACGCGGTCCGCAGCGTCCGGGCGATCTCGTCGACGGGCCGGGGCAGTCGGGGCCGGTAGCGCCGGGCGTCGTCGAGGACGGCGTCGAGCATGCCGGTCAAGGCCGCCCGCCATTCGGGGGCGAGCGGGCCGAGGGCGCCGGACGGATAGCCGAAGCCCGGCCCTGTGACGCGGTGCAGGCGGGCCACCAGACGGCCCAACTCCGTGCGCAGGTCCACCTGTTCGTCCGCGTGGAGCGAGTCGCCCCAGGGCTCGCCGGGGCAGACGGTCATGAGCAGCCACGGCCCGCCGGCCGCCACGACCCGCGGGGCCGGTACGTCCACGTGCGCCGCCCCCTCGTAGAACTCCGCTTCGGAGACGAGGAGTCGGCGCTCGTGGCGCAGGCCTTCGGCGTCGGGGGCGACCTTGAGGATGTAGCGGGCGCCGTCGGTGAGTCGGAGGTCCTCGACGGAGTTGTAGGTGCCGCCCGTCAGGGGGGTGAGGCGGGCGAGGCGTTCGGGCGGGATGCCGGCCGCCTCGAGTACGCGTCGGGCTCGCTCCCAGGTGTCCGTCACTGTGCGCCCACCCCTCCCCGTTCGGTTCAGCCGGCGGCGTACACGTCCTCGACGTACCGTCCGTCCGTGATCAGCCCGTTGATCCAGTTGTCGGCAGCCGCTCCGTCCGCACCGGACGTGCGGTTGCGGTACAGGGTACGGAACGCGTCCCGTACACCGGGTGCCATACGTGATCCGTCGCCGCAGACCAGGACACGGGCCCCGGCGTCGAGCAGGTCCCAGACCTCGTCGGCCTCGGCGGCGATGCGGTGCTGCACATAGGTCACGCCACCCTCCGGAACCGCGCTGAAGGCCGGGCGGAGGGAGACGGCTCCGGCGGTCTCGGCGGCGCGCAGTTCCTCGGCGTGCAGGAAGTCGGCGTCGGGCGCGTCACAGCCGAAGTAGCAGAGCGCCGGGGCGAGTTCGGTGCCGGTGGCGCGGGTGGCCGTGCGGTCGGCGACGGCGCCGCGGAAGGGAGCGAGGCCGGTGCCGGCCGCCACCATGATCAGCGGCGTCGAGGTGTCGCCGGGGTCGATACGGAAGGCCTCCCGGCAGGGCTGGATCCGGGCGTACAGCGTGTCGCCGGGCTCGATGTCGGCGAGATAGCCCGACCCCGTGCCCCGGTAGACGCCGTTGCCGGAGCGGGCGGGCGCCTCCAGCAGGGACACCATCAGGTCGACGTGGGCGGGGTCGACGACGGGCGAGGAGGAGACGGAGTAGTGGCGGGGGCGCAGCGGGGTGAGGATCTCCAGGAGCTGCGGCCAGGTCAGGGCGGAACGCAGCGCGGGGTGGTCCTCGATCACCTCGACCAAGGTGCGCGGGTCGTCGCCGGCGAGGGCGGCCAGGGCGGCCTTCTCGGGCGGGCAGGGATTCGCGGCGGCGAGCGCGGCCACCTGCGCCGGGGTCGGGCGCTCCTGCAACTCGACGTGGTGCGCGAGCAGTTGACGTACCGTCAAAGGCCGGTCGATCGCGAGTCCATCGCGGCGCGGGCGGGTGGCGCGGATGTCCAGGACCTCGTCCGGGTCGACGCCGAGTGCGGTGGCGGCACGGGCGACGAGGGCCGGGGAGTTGACGGGCAGGACGGTGAGGTGGTCGGCCGTGCGGTAGGCGGTGCCGTCCGGGAGGGCCACGCGGACCAGGCGCTTGCGGCGCGGGTGTCCCGGGGCGGTGAGGTCGCGGGCCTCGGTGACGGTCATGGGGACGAGTCCGTGCCGTTCGGCGAGGGCGTCCAGGGGACCGCCGGTCAGGGTGCGGACCTCGTAGGCGCTCGCGGGTTCATGGCCGGTCGGGTCGGCGGTGGCGTCCGGGTCGCCGTACTTCTCCAGCAGGGCCGTGCGCAGCCGGGTTGTGAACTCCCGTACCGCGCCGCTGAGATCGCCGGAGGCGTCGGCGGCTCCGCGGTCGATCAGGCGAACGGCGCCCAGTTCGGCGAGGCGTTCGTCGATCCGGGTAGGGAACTGCTGGTAGGTGGCGGCCCAGTTGCGGTCGCCGACACCGAGGACGGCGTAGCTGACGTCCGTCAGGTCGTGGGTGTCCTCCAGCCAGGCGGCGAAGGCGGTGGCGTCGTCGGTGGGGCGGCCGTTGTAGGAGGCGGCGGTGATGACGACGGGCCGGTCGGTGGGCAGGTCGCCGCTGAAGGCATCGAGGGACGCGACCTCCGTCTCGCAGCCCAACTCGGCTGCCTCGTCGGCGAGTCGGGCGGCGAACTCACGGCAGGTGCCGTAGTTGCTGCCGTGCAGGAAGAGGGCGCGGGTGCCGGGGCGGACGCGGGCGGGAAGGGTGTCCGGCGCGGAGACGGCTTCCGAAACCGCACGAGCTACGCCGGGCAGCGGGCCGTGCGCCCGGTCGCCGGACGTGCGCGGAGTCAACTTCAGGGTGAAGCCCTCGGGCTTGAGGGTGAGGGTCTCCTTCACCTGGAGCGCGTAGTCGGCGTGGTCGTGCAGCCGGTAGCGGTGGACCAGCATGGCCAGCAGCATGGTCGCCTCGTGCAGCGCGAACTGCCGCCCGATACAGGCGCGTTCACCGGTACCGAAGGGCTTGAAGGCATGCACCGGGCGTGCCTCCTCCGCCTCCGGGGTGAACCGGGCGGGGTCGAACAGCTCGGGGTTGTCGCCCCAGACGGGCTGCCGGTGCAGCATCGGCGCCAGCACGGTGACGGCCTGCCCGGCACGCAGCGGGATCCGGCCGCCGAGCAGCGTGTCGGCCAGTGCGTGCCGGCTGAAGGCGGCGGCCGTCGGCCACAGCCGCAGCGCCTCGTTGAGCACCTGCCGGGTGTACGTCAGCCTGCCGACCTCCTCGTACGTCGGCTCGGGGTCGGCCTGGTCACCCCAGAGCGCGTCGACCTCGCGCTGGACGAGTCGCAGCGCGGTCGGGTCCTTGGCGAGGTGGTACAGCGCGAAGGACATCGCACCGGAGGTCGTCTCGTGCCCGGCGATCAGGAAGGTGATGACCTGGTTGCGGATGTTGGCGGTGTCGAGCGTGCTGCCGTCGGCCGGGTGGCGGGCGGTGAGCATGAGCCCGAGCAGGTCATCGGCGTCTGGTTGATCGGTGCCGGTGCGGGAGGCGATCACGTCGTCGACGACCTGGGCGAGGTAGTCGGCGTCGTCCCGGAAGGCCGCGTCGGCGGCGGAGTGGTCCTGGCCCGGGGTGCGCGCGAGCCGGTTCATGCTCCACTCCAGGCAGCGGACCATCGCCTCGACGAACGGATGGGCCTCGTCCCGCCCGAACGACCCGAAGTCGTAGCCGAACCCGGCGAGGCCGATGGTGTCGAGGGTCATCCGGGTCATGTCGTCGGGCACGTTCACCGCCTGCCCGGCACCGGCGGCCCGGTCCCAGGAGGCGACGAGCCGACGGGCCACCTCCAGCATCACGGGGTGATAGGTACGCATCGAGCCCAGTGCGAAGGCCGGCATCAGGATGTCGTGCGCCTTGGCCCAGTTGGGCTCGTCGTTGTACGCCGTGAACAGTCCGTCGGCGGCGAACTCCCGGACGTTCTCCAGGGCCGGCCCGACATGCTTGGCGAACCGCTTCTCGTCGGCAAGGTCGGCCACCAGATCGAGATCACCGACGAACAGGGTCTCCCGCCCGTGCAGCCGCCGCACCAGTACGGGCCCGTGCTCCCGCATGAGAGCCATGACCTGCTGGATCGGCGTGTGTCCGGGTCCGGTGGCGGTGATGTCGACGACGGGGACGCCGGGGTGGGTGTCGGTGGACTGGGGTGTGTGGGGGTGCAGCGCGGTGGGGGGCATGGCGCGACAACTGCCTTTCGCGGTACGGGAGTACTGCGATCCAGGTTGGTCCAGGTGGGGCCGGGTCCTGTGCTGCCGCACTACATGATTGTGTAGGGGACAGACCCGTGTGGCCCTTGCGCTGAGCCCCCAGGAGGTGCGAATGGACTGGACCCGTCCCGAGGCGGTGGTGTGGCGCAACCGTGCCCTCATGGTCTTCGACCGGGTCGCGGTGCCGGTCGCGGTGTGCGATGTGTACGGCATGGTCCAGCTGGCCAATCCGGCGATGGCGGCGGAGTGCGGTACGACACCGGGGCGGCTGCGCGGCCGGGACGTGCTGGAGTTGTTCCGGCCGCAGGAGACGACGCAGGTGGAGCGGATCGCAGAAGCACTGCGGCTGCGGCACCGGTCGCGCTACCAGGTGTCGGTGCGGTGGCGCGCGGAGAGTGGGGCCGAGCGGTACGGGGAGCTCACGGCCGATCCGGTGAGCGACACCGTGGAGGACACTCCCGCCCTGCTGGTGATGCTGCGCGTCCTCGGCGAGCGCGAGCCGAGCGCGGAGTCATCGGCCCGGGGCACGACGGTCACGCCGGTCACTCCGGTGGAGGCCCGGATCCTGGCGCTGCTCGCCGGGGGCGCCACCACCGCCAGGGCGGCCCGCGAGACCGGGCTCACCACGGACGGCGTCACGTATCACCTGCGGCGACTGTCGGCCCGGTGGGGCGCGGCGAACCGGACGGAACTGGTGGCGCGGGCCTATGCGACGGGGGTGCTGGTGGCGGGGGTGTGGCCGCCGGCGCCTGCCGGCGAGGTGGACGCGGGCGGGAGCTAGCGCGGGCTCGCGGTCTCCTGCGGCAGGCCTGCCGTTCCCGCCCCCTCCGGCGCCCCGAACCGAGCCAGCGTGTGCCACACCTTCTTCAGGTCCTGCAGTTCGTAGCGGCCGGTGCGGGCCGCGTCGCCGATGATCCGTGGGTCGACGCGGCCGTCCTCGGCGATGCGGGTGCCGAGATCGACGTACTCCTGACCTCGGAAGTCGGCGTGCCGGCGCAGGTCCGGGACGGAAAGGACGTACCCCGGGTGCCACTCGACCGCGCACGGCAGGCGCTCCGCCGCGGTCTCGACCGGTGTGTCCCGGTAGCACGCGTCCAGGACCAGGCCCTCCACGTCCTCGGCCAGGTCGACACCGCCGTGCACCTGTGCCTCGATGTAGTCGTCGAGGGCGTCCCGCTCGTCGGCCTCGGCCTGGGCGATGAGGGACATGCCGGCGGCGACGCCGAAGTCGGTCGGCTCGGCCGCGCTGTCGGGGTAGCAGAACGTGGCGCGGGCGAGGGCGGCCGGGGCGAGCCGGAAGTGCGAGGAGCCGAACCGCGGGGCGGCGCCCACCACTTGGTGCCGGAAGTTCAGGGCGCCGTACACGGGCCGGTCGTGCGGGACCGCATCGTCGTAGGCACCGCCGAAGATCCGGCTCTCCCAGCGCCAGCGGTCGCCGCCGGGGTGCGCGGTGAGGCCGCCGTTGCTGGTGCCCGTGACGAACTGCGAGTGGTAGGCGCCGTCCTGGGCCAGCCGGAGGAGGACGGGGAGGTCGCCCGCGAACCGGTCGGGGTGGAAATTCAGGGTGATCCGGTGGCGCGGGGCGACTGCCGGGCCCGCGGACCGGGCCGCGACATGCCTCAGCGCCCGGCGCGCACGCGACGGTCCGACGTGCCCGAAATCCATTGGCTTCTCCTCGCTTAAGCTATATACCATCGCCAAGAACCTAGGAACCCTAGGTTTCCCCGGCGGGACCCGCCGGCCGATCCAGGAGCCCTTTCATGAGATCACTCACCGAGCCCGACATTCGCAACTCATTTGTGAACTGCTCGAAGGGAGAGGCCAAACGCCTCGCGGTCCCCCGCGATCTCGACCAACGCCCTTGGGACGACCTGGACTTCCTCGGTTGGCGCGATCCCGGAGCCCCCGATCGCAGCTATCTGGTCATGGAGCGCGAGACGGGCCTCGTGGGCGTCACACTGCGCTTCCAGCCGGCACAGCACGGCTATATGCACCGCAGCATGTGCTCCCTGTGCCTGACGACCCACCCGCGCGGCGGTGTCTCGCTCATGACCGCACGGAAGGCCGGCCAGGCGGGCCGCGACGGGAACTCCGTCGGCGTGTACATGTGCGCCGACCTGGCCTGTTCGCTCTACGTACGCGGCAAGAAGATCTCGCAGAGCGGCGCCCGGTTCGAGGAAAGCCTGACCCTGGACGAGCAGATCGCCCGGACCACGGGCAACCTGTCGACCTTCATCGACAAGCTGTACGTCTGACGTCGGCGAGCACCGCGTCCGGCGACCGTAACCCCGCGACCTGGCGACCGGCCCCTCAGAGGTCCGCCACCGCCAGGACGATCTTGCCCCGGTTCTCCCGGCTCGCCAGCCGCTCGTGCGCGGCCCGTGCCTCTTCGAGGGGCAGGACGGTCTCCACCGGCACCCGATAGGCCCCGGCGGCGACTCGTTCGGCCAGTTCACGCAGGTCGGGACGGGGGTCGTAGCCGTGGATCTGGAGGTTGGTGAGCTGGAAGCCGAGGATCGCCGCGTTCTTGGGATAGAAGTCGCGGGTGTCGACGGTGCTGGGCTCCAGCGCGACGTTGGCGAGCGCGACGACCCGGCCGCCGTGGCCCACCTCGCGCAGGCTCCGCCCGAACGCACGGCCGCCGACGGTGTCCAGGACGACGTCGGCACCGCGTCCGTCGGTCAGCCGCAGGATCTCGTCGACCTCCGCGTCATCGGGGAACGCGGAGGTGTCGAGGACGTCCCGAGCCCCGAACTCCCCGGCCCACGCGGCCTTTTCGGCCGAGCCCGCCAGCGCGATCACCCGGGCTCCGGCCTCGGCGGCGATCTGTACGGCCGCGGTCCCGACCCCGCTGGCCGCGGCCTTCACCACCACCGTGTCCTCCTTGGTGACCCGGGCGAGACTCCGTAGGCAGTACCAGGCGGAGAGCCAGGCGACGGGCAGCGTGGCCGCCACGGTCAGGCTCAAGCCGTCCGGCAGGACGGTCACCCGCTCGGCCGGCACCACCGCCAACTCGGCGTAGAAACCGGGGGCGTCTATCCCGTCCAGCGCCATCACCCGCTGTCCGACGGCGAGTTCGGTCACCCCCTCCCCCACGGCCGCGACGACTCCCGCCGCCTCCGCTCCGGGTATCAACGGCGGGCGCCCGGCCCGGTGGTAGCGCCCGGACCTGATCAGCGCGTCGGCGCGATTGACGCCCGCCGCCGCGATCCGCACCAGCACCTCGCCGGGCCCCGCCACGGGGTCGGGCACCTCGACCGGCACCAGCACCTCGGGCCCGCCGAACTCGTCGATCCGTATCGCACGCATACCGCACCTGCTTTTCTCTGCCGCAGCCGTCCACACACCCGGCTGACACCGGTTGAACTGGTGTCACCATCCGACACCGCTTCAACCGGTGTCAAGAGCCGTCGCTCGGATTGGAGCTTCCGGTTACGACACCGGATGAACCGGTGTACCTCGGTGTAACCTCATCTCCATGAGCAGCACCCCGGCACCCGCCGACCCCGCTCCCACCGACCCGGCACTCGCGTTCCCCTTCATCGGCGGCCGCCCCTGTCTGGACTTCGTGGCGACGCTCGGCAAGCGGCACGCCACCCCGCTGGAGCGGATCCCGGACACCGCCGCGCTGTCCCGCTGGTTCACGGAGGCGGAGCTGGCCGCGGGCGACGAAGCGGTTCGGGTGACTGCCCGGGACCTCGCCGACGCCCGTGTCCTGCGCGAGGCGATCCACCGGGTCCTGCGGGCCGCCATGGACGGGGGCCGGCCGGACGCGACCGACGTGCAACGTGTCAACGACGTGGCCGCGCGGCCGGACCTCGCTCCCCAACTCGGCCCGGTGCACTGGACCGCACGCCACCCGGCGCGCGCGGCGCTGGCCACGGTCGCCCGGGACGCCGTACTCCTGGTGGGCGGTCCCCTGCTGGAGCGGGTCAAGAAGTGCGAGAACCCGGACTGTTCGCTGCTGTTCCTCGACGACTCCCAGGCCCGGCGCCGCCGTTGGTGCTCGATGGAGCGCTGCGGCAACCTGGCGAAAGTGGCCGGCTACCGGTCGCGCAGCCGGGCCGCCGACACCCGGTGAAGGTCGGTCCGACGCTCACATAGCCGATGTCCGCCCACTGTCTTCGCTGTCCGGTCGCGATCACGGGTTCGATGCGAAGGTAGAAGGGGAAGGGCCCGAGGATGCGTGATGTACGTGAGTGGAGGGCGTCCCTCGTGCGCTTCGTGAAGCGTCGCAGGGACCCCGTGGTCGTGCAGACGCTGCGATCGGCGGTCGCGGCGACGGTCGCCTATGTCATCGCCCTGCGCCTGAGCCCCGAGCCCGCGCCGCTCACCGCCCCGCTGACGGCCCTGCTGGTCGTCCAGGTCACCCTGTACGCCACGCTCACCAACGGCATCCGGCGTGTGAACGCCGTCGTCGCCGGTGTGCTCGTGGCGATCGCCTTCAGCCTCCTGGTGGGCCTGACCTGGTGGAGTCTCGCGCTGCTGATCCTGGCCTCGCTGGTGGTGGGGCGCCTGGTGCGGGTCAACGAGTACGTGCCCGAGGTCGCGATCAGCGCGATGCTGGTGCTCGGGGTGACGACCGTCGGGGACACGGCGTGGGCGCGGGTGGTCGAGACGTTGATCGGCGCGGTCGTCGGGCTCGGCTGCAATCTGCTCCTCGCACCACCGGTGTGGGTCGAGGAGGCGGGCGAGTCGATCGAGGGCCTGGCCCGGCGGGTGCGGCGGCTGATGCTGCGGATGGGCGAGGAGGCCGCGGGGCGTACGCCGGTGGAACTCGCGACCCAGCGCCTGCACGAGGCGCGTCGGCTCGACCACGACATCATCGACGTGGACGCGGCGCTGCGGCAGGCCGAGGACAGCCTGCGGCTCAATCCACGCGTGCGCGAGGGGCTGCTGCACCGGGTGGTGCTGCGCACGGGGCTGGACACTCTGGAGATCTGCACGGTGGTGCTGCGGGTGCTGGCCCGCACCCTGACCGACCTCGCGAAGGAACGCGAACCCGAGCGGCTGTTCCCGGCCGAGACGGGCGCCGTGGTGGAGCGGTTGCTGTGCGAGGTCGGCGACGCCGTGGTCAGCTTCGCCGTGCTGGTCACCTCCGACGTCAGCAAGAGCGCGGAGTCGGCGGAGGCCCGGCTCGCCGCCGAGCTGCGCCAGGCCTCGGCCACCCGCGACAAGCTGGCCCTGCTGCTCCTGGAGGAGGTCCAGCGCGACGCCCGGACCTGGCAGCTGTACGGCGCCGTACTGACCGAGGTCAACCGCACCCTCGACGAGCTGGACACCGAGCACCGCTCGCGCCGGCTCCTGGAGGAGCTGGACCGCGTCTCCCAGGAGCAGCGCGAGCGCATGCCGCGGCTGACCCGGCTCCAGGAGGCACTCCACGATTCCGACCTGCCGCGCGTTCCGGACGCACTGCGCCGGAACCGTCCCGGTACCGGCCGTCGTTCTAGGTGACGAAGTCACCGGGGCGGCGTACGTTTCCGGCACCGGCTACGAGGGGGCGGCGGATGACCGACAGCACCGTGCGGATCGACGGGAACACACTGCGGCTGCCGGGCGGAGTGGCGGTGCGGTTCATCCGTACCCTGCGCCTGCCCGAGACGGGCACCCATCCCCTGCCGCCGGGGCTCGGCGAGTTCCCGGTCCGACGGGTCGCCGACTTCCCCGACACCGTGCCCGAGGAGTGGCTTGCGCGAGGCGGTGTGATGCTGCCGGTGTATCTGCGCGAGGCGATGTGGCTGAGCTTCGGCGGCACGACGGAGCCGGCCGCCCTCCAGGTCGGGGTCGGCAAGGTGTGCGCGGTCTCCGGGAAGCCGTGGAGCGACCGGCTGGCGCGGAAGCCGCAGAACTACGTCGTGCTGCCCCGCCAGCCCTGGCTGGACGGCATCAACTCAGGCAAGGGCACGGTCCGCCAGTTCGTGGCGGTGCCGCTCGGTCTGGGTGCGACCGTCGAGGGCCAGGTCACGGGCGAGGAGGTCTGGGGCGGCGTACAGCTTCAGTCCTTCCCGCTCAAGGAGCGGCAGTTGGCCGAGTGGCGGGCCGAGGAGCGGCGCCGGGCCGAGCGGCCGCCGTCGATGCCCATGGCGACCGGGGGTTACGGCACGGCGATGTCGGCGGCCCCCGCTCCGAGTGGCGGGCCGGTTCCGGTGGCGGCGCGGCGGAAGCCCACCCTGGAGATGGGCCTCGGCGTCGGCGGCTCGATGCGGCAGGAGGTCTACACGGACGACCGGCCGCTCAAGGACTGGGCTCCGGAGCCCGCCGGGCGCGTCTTCGTCCATCTGGTGACGCCTCCGGAGTGGCACCGCATCACCGGCGAGGCTCCCCCGCCGTCGCCGGTGGACCGGGCGGCGTACACGCGCGCGGGGCTGCCTTGGTACGACTACTACGACCAGGACGCAGAGGATCTCGCCCCCACGGACACGCTGGACGGCGTGAAGCCGGTCGGCGACTGGCTGGGCGACGACCACGAGCCCTGGGAACCGCCGACTCCGCACCAGGTACAGCCGCTGGGCGACGCTCCGGGCAAGCCGGTGAAGGACGGCGACTGGTAGACCACGACGTTTCACGGAACGCGTCTTTTCGCACGGCGCGGACACTCCCGCGGCACGTCCGGGCGTTGCACTCCACGCAACGCCCGGTGCCGTTCTTGCATGTGCCGGGTGGTCCGCGTCAAGGTGGCTGTCACGACCGGGACGACCGATCACCTGAGGTGCGGACATGAGCAGTGGGACCGGAGCGACGAACGGCGGCTGGAGCAGGCGCCGTTTCGTGGGCGCGCTCGCGGGAGCGGCCGCCGTGACGGCGCTGCCCGCGCCGGCCCCGCCCAGATCCACGCCGACGTCCGCCGTGACGACCCCCGACCGGGCGGTGGCCCAGAAGGATCAGCCGGCCACCGGGCAGCGACCCGCGCCGGAGCCCGTCGGCCCCCGCCCCCTCTACCTCGGCACGTACACCTCCGTCGCCGGTGGGGGCAAGGGCATCGGCCTCGCCACCTACGACTCCGCGACCGGAAAGATCACCGGTACGGGCACGATCACCGGCGTCGCCGATCCCTCGTACCTCGCCGTGCACCCCGACGGCCGCACCCTGTATGCGGTGAACGAGCGCGAGGCCGGCGCCGTGACCGCCGTACGCCTCGCCGACCGCAAGGTCCTGGGCAGCCGCGGTACGGGCGGGGCGGGGCCCTGCCATCTCTCCGTGCACCCGAGCGGCAAGTGGCTGCTGAGCGCGAACTACACCTCGGGCAGCGTGGCCGTGCACCCGATCGACGGCGCGGGCGCGCTCGGCGAGCGCACCGACCTGGTCACGCACTCCAGCCCGGCGCCCGGTCCGGGTCAACAGGGCCCGCACGCCCACCAGTTCGTCACCAGCCCGGACGGCGGCCATGTGCTCGCCGTGGACCTGGGCACCGACACCGTCTACACCTACCGACTGGACGAGAGCACCGGCAAGCTCACCGAGACGTCCCGCGCGCAGACCCGCGCGGGTGCCGGTCCGCGCCATCTGACCTTCCACCCCGGCGGGCGGTACGCCTACTTGGCGAACGAGGTCGACAACACGGTCGCGGTGTGCGGCTACGACCCGGCCGGCGGCCGTCTCACGATCGGCGCGCCACAAGCCACCGGCTCGGGTTCGGGCACCAACTACCCCGCGCAGATCCTGGTCACGCCGAACGGCGCCTACGCCTACCTGGCCAACCGGGGCCACAACAGCCTGGCGCGCTACGCCGTGGAGGCGGACGGCGCACGACTGAGGCTGCTCGACACGGTCCCGGTGTCCGGCGACTTCCCGAGGCAGATCGCCTTCTCGCCGGACGGGACGCTGCTGTTCACGGCGAACCAGAAGTCGGGCACGGTCAGCGTCTTCCACGTGGACGAGGGCAGTGGTGAACTCCGGCTCACCGGCGCGCCGTTCGCCTCACCCGTCGCCGTCTGTGCGCTGCCGCTGTAGCGGGCGCGGGCAGGACGCGTTGCCGGCCTGCGTGAGCAGGACGTGCATGCGTTCCGTGAGCTGTCCGACGTCGTCGGCGGGCTTGTGGAACGGAAGTCGTACGTCGCCGTGGGTGCGGTTGCGTTCGATGCGCAGGGTGAGTCCGTGCCGGTCCACGGCGAGGGGCTGGACGCGGACAGCCCCGTGCAGGCTGTCGCGGTCGACGAGCCGGGTGAGGCGCTCGACGGCGTCGGCGTGGCAGTCGGCGAGGTGTGTCAGCAGCCGGGCCTCGGCGCCGGCGAGCGGGTCGGGCGCGGCGGCGGCGAACTCGTCGAGGGCGACGACGACCGCGCCGGTCGGCGGACGCAGCACCACACGGGTTGCCTGGAAGGCGAGTTGGCCGTCCTCGGGGACGAAGTACCCCGCGAGCCAGAGCCTGGCGCGGATACGGTTGCGGACCGGGACGGGCGCGACGTCGGCGAACTCCAGGACGGCGGACGGCTCGCCGCGGGGCGCGCAGATCGCGGCCGCGTTGAGCGCGCTGTCCTCGGGCACCTGCACCAGCACCCGGCCGTCGTCGGTCACGGTGTGCGCGCCGACGAACTCCTCGCGGCCGCCCTCCCCCGTCACCGCGCAGGACCACGCGGCGGCGAGCACCGAGCGGGCGCGTTCCGCGGCGGGGGGCGCGGCCGTCCAGGCCTGGCTGTCACCCATTCCGAACCTCCTTAGGTAAGCCTTGCCTAACTTACCGAAGATCGGGGCGCACGCCAACCATGGGGGCGCACTCGGCGCGTCCCCCAGGGCGATTCCCTCTAGGCGATGACTCCCAGCAGGGCCCGGGCGCACAGGTCCCGCACCTGCTCCCGCGTCAACTCCGAGTCCCGCAGCCACTCCAGGCACACGGCGGTCGTGAAGGCCAGCCAGCCACGGACCGCGAGCCGGACGACGGGACGTTGCTCGAAGAGCGGGCCGAACTCCGGGTCCGCGGCAAGGGCCAGCAGGATCTGCCGCTCCTGGGCCGCCAACGCCCGCTGGTAGACGCGCCGCACGGCCTGGTCGCCGGCCGCGTCGGCGCGGTGAAAGGCCCGGAAGCCGTGGGCGTGCGCCTCCACGTACGTCAGATAGGTGTCGAGCCCGGCGGTGAGCTGCTCGCGCGCCGGCACCCCGGGCACGGCCGCCGTCATCTGGAGCATGCGCTCGCTCTCGCGCTCGACGACGGCCGCGAAGAAGTCCCGCTTCGTCGGAAAGTAGTGGTAGAGCAGTCCGCGCGAGACCCCGGCGATCTCGGCGACCTGCTCGATCCAGACCTCGTCGTAGGGACTCTCCGAGAACAGCCGCGCACCGACCGACAGCAGCTGCTCCCTGCGCGCCTCGGTGCTGAGTCGGCGGCGCGTGCGCTCACCCTGGTTCGCGACCATCCCCGCACTTTACTTGACGCGAGTTCAATAAGGGGATCAGACTGAATCGCGCTATTGAACCCACGTACAACATGCTCAACCTGCCGCTGCATCAAGGGAGATCGCGTCATGGCGGAGACGGACACGGAGACGAGGCCGACGGGTGGGAACGGACTCCCGAAGGGTTTCCGCAGCGCCGAGCAGGGCTGGCCGGAGCTGCGCCGCATCCCGCATCCGCCGCGCCGGGTCCCCTTCCTCGGTGACGTGATCGGCGCCAGCCGGCGCACCCCGCTCCAGGACACCCTGCGCTACGCCCGGCAGTTGGGCCCGGTGTTCCGACGCAAGGCCTTCGGCAAGGAGTTCGTCTTCGTGTGGGGCGCGGAGCCCGCGGCCGACATGGCGGACGAGTCGCGCTTCGCCAAGCACGTCGGTCTCGGGATCGCCAATCTGCGGCCGGTGGCCGGCGACGGACTGTTCACGGCGTACAACCACGAGCCGAACTGGCAGTTGGCGCACGACGTCCTGGCGCCGGGTTTCAGCCGGGAGGCCATGGCGGCCTACCACCCGATGATGCTGGCGGTGGCCGGGCGGCTCACCGACCACTGGGACCGCGAGCTGACGGCGGGGCGGGCGGTGGACGTGCCCGGTGACATGACCAAGCTGACGCTTGAGACCATCGCGCGCACCGGGTTCGGGCACGACTTCGGGTCCTTCGAGCGCTCCCGGCCGCACCCCTTCGTCTCCGCGATGGTCGGCACGCTCACCTACGCGCAACGGCTCAACACCGTGCCCTCGCCCCTGGCTCCCTACCTGCTGCGGAGCGCCTCGCGACGCAACGCGGCCGACATCTCGTATCTCAACCGCACGGTCGACGAGTTGGTCCAGGTCCGCCGTGAGTCGAACGCCGACGGTGGCGGTGACCTGCTCGACCGGATGCTGGAGACAGTCCATCCGGAGACCGGCGAGCGGCTGTCCGCGGAGAACGTCCGGCGCCAGGTCATCACGTTCCTGGTGGCCGGGCACGAGACGACCTCGGGCGCACTCTCCTTCGCCCTGCACTACCTCTCCCTGCACCCCGAGGTCGCGGCCCGGGCGCGGGCCGAGGTGGACGCCGTCTGGGGCGACGCCGAGGTGCCGGGGTACGACCAGGTGGCCAAGTTGCGTTATGTGCGGCGGGTGTTGGACGAGGCGCTGCGGCTGTGGCCGACGGCACCGGCCTTCGCCCGGGAGGCCCGCGAGGACACGGTGCTCGCGGGCGGCCATCCGATGCGGCGCGGCGCGTGGGCGCTGGTCCTCACGGCGATGCTGCACCGCGATCCGGAGGTGTGGGGCGCCGACGCCGAACGGTTCGGCCCCGACCGCTTCGACCCGAAGTCCGTACGCTCCCGGGTCCCGCACACCTTCAAGCCGTTCGGGACGGGCGCGCGGGCGTGCATCGGGCGGCAGTTCGCGCTGCACGAGGCCACGCTGGTGCTCGGCCTGCTGCTGCGCCGCTACGAGCTGCGGCCCGACCCGGACTACCGGCTGCGCGTGACCGAGCGGCTGACGCTGATGCCGGACGGGCTGCGGCTGCACCTGGACCGGCGGACGGCGAGCGCGTCGGCCGCGCAGACACCGGACGAGTCGCGGACATCGGACGACCCGTCGTCACCGGATCTACGGTGTCCAGTGCACGGGACGGGTGACTGAACCCGGCAACCGGGTCCCCGCGCTCCCCCGGGCCGCGTTGACCTGGGGCTGGGTGAGGAAGAAGGCGCCGGTCAGGTCCGCGTCGGTGAGGTCGGCGTCGCGCAGGTCGGCGCCGATCATGTCCGCCTCGCGCAGATCGGCACCGGTGAGGTCGGCGGCGATGAGGTAGGCGCCGCGGAAGTTCGCGCCGCGCAGATCGGCGCCCTTGAGCTTGGCTCCCATCAGGTCAGCGCCCCGGCGCTCCTTCTTGCGGCCACGGACGCCCGCACGCACCAACTCGCTGGTCTTCAGCAGCAGGACATTGACCTCCTGCCGGTGCGCGCCGACGTCCAGCGCGGTCAGCTCCTCCGGCGGGCGGCGGGTGTGCTCCTCGGTCCGCTCCAGCAGCCGACGCAGATCGGCGTAGACCGGACGGGCGGCCGGGAGGGTCAGCGCCTCGGTGAGGTACCAGAGCAGTTCGTGCAGTTGCCGGACGACCGGGAAGACGTCGAACATCTGCCGGGCTTCCTCCTTCGACCCCTCACGCCAGTCCCGCCCGCCGAAGGTGACCTGGGAGATCTTCTGCCCGGCGCCGAAGCAGTCGTAGACCGTGCAGCCGTTGAACCCGTCCTGCCGCAGCCGGGCGTGAATGCCGCACCGGTGGTCCTCCCGCAGGTTCGGGCACGCGCTGCCGGCCTTCTTGTCGATCGCGAAGTCCGTGGAGCGGGCGAAGGGCAGCGCGACACAGCACAGCCCGAAGCACCGCCCGCAGTCGGCGCGCAGTTCGGTCGGTTCCACTGTCTGATCTGGCACGAAGACCAGTTTATCGAGGCAGGCCCACTCCCTGGACCATCATCGAACCGATCGGTACCATCTTCCGCATGCCCGTACCCAAAGGCACGACCCTCGATCCGGAGCGCACCCGCGCGGCGCTCCTCGCCTCGGCGACCGAGATCTTCTACGAGCGCGGTCTCGACGGCGTCGGCGTGGCCGAACTGTGCCGCGCGGTGGGCGCCTCCAAGGAGACGCTCTACCGGCACTTCGGCTCCAAGGACGGCCTCGTGGAGGCGGTCCTCACGGCCCGCAGCGACCGAGTAGTGCACTGGCTCACGGCCACGGTCGAGGCGGCGGGCGCCGACCCGCGCGCCCAACTGGCGTCGCTCTTCGACGCGTTGGGCGACTGGTACCGCCAACCCGGCTTCCGTGGCTGCGCGATCGTCAATGCCGCGACCCAGCACCACGCGCCTCCCGCCGGCCCGGCCGCCGACCGGCATCTCGGCCGCTACCAGGACCTCCTCACGAGCATCGCGGAGCGGGCCGGAGTCCCCGAACCGCAGCGCCTGGGACGGCAGTTGCTGATCCTGCTGGAGGGCGCCACGGTCGTCGCGGACCACCACGACCCGGACGGCCGTGCGGCACAGGACGCCAAACGGGCGGCGCTCACCCTGCTCGCGGCCGAGGGGGTGTGAGGCGATGACGACCGAGGCTCTTCCCGCGCCCGACGGGGTCGAAGGTTGGACGGCACCCGGATACGAGACCGTGGCCGAGGTCTTCGCCGGGAACTTCGAGCGATACGACGAGACGGGCGCCGCGTTCGCCGCGTACCGGGACGGCGAACTCGTCGTCGACCTGCGGGGCGGCACCGCCGATCCGGCGACGGGACGCCCCTGGCGTGCCGACACCCTTCAGCTCGTGTTCTCGGGCGCCAAGGGGCTGACGGCCGCGTGCGTCCTGCTGCTCGTCGAGCGCGGGCAACTGGACCTGGACACCCCGGCCGCCCACTACTGGCCGGAGTTCGCCGCCGCCGGCAAGGACCGGATCACGGTCGGCGAGATCCTCTCCCACCAGGCCCGGCTGCCGGGTGTGCAACAGCCGTTCAGCACACAGGAGTTGCTGGACCCCGAGCACATGGCGAGCCTGCTGGCCGCGCAGGCGCCGTCGGACGATCCGCGGGCCGGGTTCATCTACCACGCGCTGACGTGGGGTTGGCTGACCGGCGAGTTGGTGCGCCGGGTCGACGGGCGGACGGTGGGGGCCTTCTTCGCCGAGGAGTTCGCCGGTCCGCTCGGCCTGGACGTCTGGCTGGGCCTGCCGGACGAGGAGCACGGCCGGGCCGCGACGACGCTCGCGGGCCCCGGTGTCCTGATACCGCAGGTCGGTGACGACGACGATCCGTTGCGCGTCCTGACCCGCAATCCCCTCACCACCCCCGACGCACCGGCCCTTTGGAACAGCGCCCCCTTCCGCCGGGCCCAGATTCCCGCCGTCGGCGCGCATGTGACGGCCCGTTCGATGGCCCGCTTCTACGTCTGTCTCGCGCGGGGCGGTGAACTGGACGGCGTCCGTGTGCTCAAGGAGGCGACCGTCGAGCTCGCCCGCCGGGAGCTGCGGCGCGGCACCTCACCGCTGTGGGGCAGCCCGATGGCGTACGGCGCGGGCTACGAACTCCGCACCGACCTGGCCCTGTTCGGGCCGCCGCGGGACACGTTCGGGCACGCGGGCTTCGGCGGCTCCCGGCACGGTGCCTGGCCGGGAGAGCGCGTCGGATTCTCGTACACGATGAATCTGGTCCGTGGGGACTTTCCCGACCGTCGGCCGTTGGATCTGCTGACGGCCTTGCATGGTGCCGTGACGGTCAGTCCAGCGCGGTGAGGTCGAGGTGGGCGAGGCGGTCCGGGTCGGCCAGGATGTGCATCTCGGCGATCCTGCCGTCGACGACGGTGAGGCCCATGACGGCGAGCGCCCGGCCCTCGACGACGTTGACCAGGCCGACCGTGTCGTTGACCAGGACCACCCGGGACAGCGGCGTGAACTGCCGGAACATCATTGCCTGTTCGGCCACGCTCTTGGCCCCGCGCACCAGCTTGGAGGCGGCCGCGCCGCCCACCAGGGTGCCGGAGTCGACGCGCAGCACGATGTCCGGGTCGAGGACCGCGACCAGTGCCTCGAAGTCACCGGCGCGGGCGGCGGCCATGAAGGCGTCGACGACCTGTCGCTGCCGGCCGAGGTCGGGTTCCGCCGACGGCGTGGCGCCCCGCACGCGGCGCCGGGCCCGGCTCGCCAGCTGCCGGGTGGCCGCCGAACTGCGCTCCACGATCGGCGCGATGTCGTCGAAGGGCACGGCGAACATGTCGTGCAGGACGAACGCGAGTCGCTCGGCCGGCTCCAGGGTCTCCAGCACCACCAGGAGGGCCAGCCCCACCGAGTCCGCCTGGAGCACCTCCTGCTCCGGGTCGATCTGCGAGAGGGGTCTGATCACCGGGTCCGGGACGAAGGTGTCGTCGATCGGCTCCTCGCGCCGCAGGTTCCGCGAGCGCAGCAGGTCCAGACAGACCCGGCCGACCACGGTGGTCAGCCAGCCGCCGAGGTTGCGGATGTCGTCCGCCTCGGTGCGGCTCAGCTTGACCCACGTCTCCTGGACAGCGTCCTCCGCCTCGGCCGTCGAGCCGAGCATGCGGTACGCGACCGCCTTCAGCCGCCCGCGGTGCTCCTCGAAGCGGTCGGCCAGCAGATCCGTCTCGTTCATTCCGCCCCCGTCGCGGTCTGGATCGTACGGACGATGTGATCATCCAATCACGACCCGAACGGCTCGAAACAGCGCCCGCGCCCCCGCCCCTGCACGACCTCAGTAGCGCTGTGCCTTGACCAGCTTCGGCGTCAGCACCGGCTTCGGTGGCTTGCGACTGATGGCGATCGGCTGGGCCCGCTCCCCCGGTGCGAGGTTCTCCGCGCCGACGTAACGGGTCTCGACCGTCTTGCCGGCCGAGTCGAGGAAGTCGACCTGGACGGCGTACGAGGCCTTGTGGTCGGTCTTGTTGGTGATGGAGACGACGACGGCGAGCAGGCCGTCGGTGCTGGCGCGCGCCTTGCCGGTCATCGCGACCTCGGACAGCGCGTTGCCGCGTCCCTTCACGTCCTTCAGCGCGTTCTGGGCCGCCTTGTTGGCGCGCTCGACCTCGGCCGAGACGGAGGCCTCGAAGGAGGACGCGGCGGCGGAGGCGGATGCTTCGCGGGCCGAGGCGGAGGCGCGGGCCGACGCGACGGCCGACGCGGCCTTCGACTCCAGAGCGGAGGGCGTGTTGCCCGAGAAGGAGGCCGTGTCGGGTGCCGTCGGCGTGGCCGAGGAATCACCGTCGCCGTCGCCGTCACTGCTGCACGACACCAGGACCGCGCCCGCCAGAGTGGCTGCCAGGGCCAGGGCGACCGCCCGGGCTCGTCCCGTTCGGCGCTCCGGGCGGGCTGACCTCGTACGCATCGCGTGGTGTCCTCTCGCGCGACAGGGAACGACAGACCGACGAAATGAACCTTATGTCGGTTTCGGTGTCGTCACACCTCGTCGCGCGTCAGCGCCAGCAGTCGGTCCAGGACCCGCGGCCCGCCGGCCCTGACGCCGTCGTGTTCGAACTCGTCGGTGACCCAGGTGCGCAGTCCGCGGATCGCGCGGGCGGTCTCCAGGGAGTGGGTCGCGTCGACGTACATGTCGTCGTGGTAGACGGCCGCCGCGACCGGGACCTCGTTGGCGGCGAGGCGAGCGGGGTCGTAGAGGGGCTTCCAGTCGGTGCGGGCGGCGAGGAGTTCGGCGGTCTCGCGGAGCGGGCGCAGGGCGGGGTCGTTGTCGAACATCCAGGGATGGATCGTTTCTCCGGTGAACAGCAGCGGACCGTCGCCGGCCAGGGCCTTGGCCGCGTCGAACTGCGGGTACTCCCCGCGGACGCGCTCGGCCGACCAGTCGGTGGGGCGCTCGTCCTGGGCGTAGACCGACTCGTGGACGAGGGCGTACAGGGGGTGTCCGGCGTACGAGAGCTGGGCCTGGACCTCGTCCTGGAAGGCGTCCGAGAGGGCCGGGCCCTGCGGGGTGCGGACGAAGGCGTGTTCCAGGAGGTAGTGCAGTCGGTGGCTGCCCTCGCTGCCGCCGAGGACGATGCCGAGGGTCTGGAAGGCCTCGACGGTGAGGCGGTAGCCGTTCGGCAGGGTCACGTCGTGCGCGAGGAGGTGGTCGGCGATGCGGCGGGCCCGCTCGACGTCCTGCGGGTAACGCGCGTAGTGCGCGGCGACCTTGCGCTCGATACGTGGGTAGGCCGCCCGGTAGACGTCGTCGGCGTGCGCGTCCAGCGAGGGCAGGCCGCCGGTGATCACGGCGGCGGTCAGGCCCTCGGGAGCGCTGGAGAGGTAGTGCACCGCGCAGAAACCGCCGAAGCTCTGGCCGAGGACGGTCCAGGGCGCGCCGCCGGTGACCTCGGCGCGGATCGCCTCGCAGTCGCGGACGATCGAGTCGGCGCGGAAGTGCGTGAGGTAGTCGGCCTGCTCCGCGGGGCCGCCGCGCAGCGGAAGGGTCTGGCGGGTGGCGGGCGTGGAGTGGCCGGTGCCGCGCTGGTCCAGGAGCAGGACCCGGAACTCCTTCAGCGCCCGGTCGAGCCAGGCCTGCCGTCCCACGAAACGGTTCGCCCCGAAGCCCGGGCCGCCCTGGAGGTAGAGCAGCCACGGCAGGTTCTGGTGCGCCTTGTCGCTTCCGACGACCTCACGGGCGTAGAGCTCGATCGTCTCCCCGGCCGGGTCGTCGTGGTCGAGGGGCACGGTGAAGCGGCGGTCGGTGAGAACGACGCCGGGCTGGCGGTACGTGGCGGTCAACGGGGCTCCTGGGACGTACGGGTTGTGGACCGCGTCCCAGTTCAGCACATGATCCTGCGGCCAACACCCCCCGGGATCATGAAATCGTACTGAACGCGCGATCAGCGGGTGGACAGACTGGATCTGCGCACGACCAGTTCGGGCTGGAGGACGACCCGTCGGTGTTCGTGCTGCACCGTGCCGTTCTCGGCCTCCGTCTCCTCCAGGAGGAGCTCGGCGGCGAGGGCGCCCAGGGTGACGGCGGGCTGGCGGACGGAGGTGAGCGGGACGGCCGCGGCGGCGGCGAACTCGATGTCGTCGTAGCCGACGATCGCGAGGTCGTCGGGGACCGAGACGCCGGCCGCGAACATGGCCTGGAGGACGCCGAGGGCGAGCAGGTCGTTGGCGCAGAAGACGGCGGTGGGGCGGTCGGCGAGGCCGAGCAGCCGGGCGCCCGCGTCCCGTCCGGCGGCCACGTCGAGACGTTCGGTGGGCAGCTCGCGCAGGTTCTCGGGGCCCAGGCCCGCCTCGGCGAGCGCGTTCAGGGCGCCGATGCGGCGGTCGCGGACCTGGTTGAGGCCGGGCGGGCCGCTGACGTAGGCGATGGAGCGGTGTCCGGCGTCGACCAGATGACGTACGGCCAGCGCGCCGCCCGCGACGTCGTCCACCGAGACGGAGCACTCGGTGGTGCCCTCGGCGACCCGGTCGACCAGCACGAAGGGGATGTTGTGCCGCCGGAACGACTCGATGTTGCGGCCGGTCGCGTCGGCGGGGGTGAACAGGACGCCCCGCACCCGCTGCTCGGCGAAGAGGGACAGGTAGTCGGCCTCCTCGCTCGCGCTCTGGGCGCTGTTGCAGACCATCACGCCGAGTCCTGCCTCGCGGGCGGCGCGCTCGGCGCCGCGCGCCACGTCGACGAAGAACGGGTTGCCCATGTCCAGGACGAGCAGTCCCATGATGCGGCTGCGGCCCGCGCGCAGCTGGCGCGCGGACTCGCTGCGGACGTAACCGAGCCGGTCGATCGCGGACAGCACGCGCGCCCGGGTCTCGGTGGCGACCGTGTCCGGGCGGTTGATGACGTTCGAGACCGTGCCGACCGAGACTCCGGCGACGCGGGCGACGTCCTTGATACCCACCGACTGGGCCATCAGGCAGGGACCTCCAGGGGTACTCGGGAGGGCGGAAAGAAGACCTTCACATTACCGTCATCACCGCGCACATCCGGCCCGGTCACGCGGGCAGCGCGAAGTCGACGACATGGAGCGCCGAGGGTGTCGTACCGCTCGACTTCTCCTGGTACATGAACGACAGGACGTTGTCGGCCCGCACCCGCGTCTCGTCGACGACGACCTCGCCGAAGGCGTTCAGGTCGCCGCCGTCGTGCAGCAGCGTCCAGTCGGTGTACGCGGAGGCCTTCGAGGCCCCGGCGATCCGGCCGTAAGGGAGGACCGCGTAGGCGTTGTCGTGCCGGTCCAGGACCAGCTTGGTGCGTTGGCTGGAGACGAGCGGGACCGGGATCTCGGTCTTCTGCCAGACGCCTGCGGAGTTCTTGCGGAGGTGGAACGCGCGGCCGTGCGCGGTGCGGTCGGCGACGTAGTCGGTGGTGCACTGCCCGAAGCGGCCGGGGACGTAGCTGATGATCGCGTGCGGGAGACCGGTGGAGTCGGTCGCCTGGCTCTCCTGGTTCATGAGGGAGTGGTCGGGGGCGAGGGCGTCGACGACCAGGCCGTGGTCCGTGACGGCCACGGTGTCGGAGCCGCCTGTCGTGCCTACGACGGTGCCCGCGTCGTTGCGCCAAGTCCGGCCGCGGTCGGTCGAGGTGACGTAGCCCGTGTCGTGGTTGGTGATACCTCCCCCATTGCACATCACGGCCGCGTTCTGCTCACGCCAGGTGAAAAGGGCATGCAGGCGCCCGTGGACGTCGTAGTCGATGCCGTGCAGGTACATGTTGCGGGCCGTGGAGGAGCCGTGCGCGCTGGTGTACGTGCCCGTCGAACTGGACCACTCCCCCAGCGCCGCCCACCTTGAACCGTCGTACTCCGCAAGGGCGTTGCGGCCGTTGCCGGAGACGCCGACCCGGTAGCTGAGCTGGAGCCCGCCCTCGGGGGTGGCGATGAACTGCGGGTACGTGAACTGCGAGGTGAGCGGGAGTCCGTCGAGCGAGGTCTGTACGGGGCCGAGGACGGCTGAAGTCCAGGCGGTGGACGCCGGGTTGTCCAGGAGGCCCGCGATCGACCTGACGTAGAAGAAGCCGTCGCTGTGGGAGTCGAAGTTGAGGTGGAGGCGGCCGTCCAGTTCCGAGACACCCATCGAGATGACGTTGTGGGAGTCGTCGCTCTTCAGGGTGTGGGCGAGGGTGAGCGTGGACCAACTGGAGCCGCCCAGGGGGCGTCTGGCGATGACGGCGTGACGGGTGGCCGTGTACCAGGCCGCGTACTGGTGGCCCTTGTACGTCAACAGCCCGTTCTTCTGGAACGAGTTGTTGTTGACCAGCCCGTCGTAGGAGACGAAGTAGAGGGCGGCGGCGTCCAATTGGGTGCGGTCGAGGAGAGTGAGGGCGGGTGCGGCGAGCCCGCTTCCGGCGGCGGTCATGAGAGGTGGAACACCTCCGTGAGGGGCATCATCGCCTCGTCGGGCCGGGCGCCGTCCAGTGACTCGAAGAACGGCGCCATCTCGGCCTGCCAGCGGGCGTTGACGTCGGTGGCCTCCATGCCGGCCTGGGCGGCGGCGAAGTCCTCGGTCTCCAAGTAGCCGACCAGCAGGCCGTCTTCGCGCAGGAAGAGCGAGTAGTTGTGCCAGCCGGTGGCCGAGAGCGCGTCGAGCATCTCGGGCCACACGGCGGCGTGCCGCTCGCGGTACTCGTCGAGGCGGTCCGCCCTGACCTTCAGCAGGAAGCACACGCGCTGCATCAACGGCCCTCCGGAGACTAGAAGTTGAACTGGTCGATGTTCTTGGCGTCGAACACGGTCGGCTTGCCGAGGTTGATCACGCCGTCCTTGCCGATGGTGTACGAGGTGTCGCCGGCCTTGAAGGTCTCGCCCTCCTTGCCGGTGATCTGGCCGGAGGCCAGCGCCACGGCGGTGCGGGCGGCGAGGTCGCCGAGCTTGGCCGGGTCCCACAGCTCGAAGGCCTCGACGGTGCCGTTCTTGACGTACTTGCGCATGTCGTTCGGGGTGCCGAGGCCGGTCAGCTTGACCTTGCCCTTGTACTTGGAGCCGGACAGGTACTGGGCGGCGGCCTTGATGCCGACGGTGGTCGGGGAGATGATCCCCTTCAGGTTCGGGTACTCCTGGAGCAGGCCCTGGGTCTGCTGGAAGGACTGCTGGGCGTCGTCGTTGCCGTACGCGACCTTGACCAGCTTCACGTCCTTGTACTTGGGGTCCTTGAGCTCGTCCTTCATGAAGTCGATCCAGGTGTTCTGGTTCGTCGCGGTCTGCGCGGCGGACAGGATCGCGATCTCGCCCTTGTAGCCGATCTGTTCGGCGAGCAGCTGCACCTCGGTGCGGCCCAGGTCCTCGGCGCTGGCCTGCGAGACGAAGGCGCTGCGGCAGTCGGGCTTGGTGTCGGAGTCGTAGGTGACGACCTTGATGCCGTTCTTCATGGCCTGCTTGAGCGCGGTGCACAGGGCGCCCGGGTCCTGCGCGGAGACGGCCATCGCGTTCACCTGCTGCTGGGTGAGCGTGTTGACGTAGGAGACCTGCCCGGCCGTGTCGGTCGCGCTGGAGGTGCCGACCTCCTTGTACTTGGAGCCCAGTTCGGTGAGCGCCTTCTCGCCGCCCTTGTCGGCGGAGGTGAAGTAGGGGTTGTTGACCGACTTGGGCAGGAAGCCGACGGTGAGGCCCTTCTTGAGGGCGGCGTTCGGGTCGGCCTTGCCGGCGGTGGCGGCGGAGCCCCCGTCGTCCTTGACGTCGTTCTTGGTGGTGCCGCCACAGGCGGTCAGGGCGAGCGCGAGGGAGGTGGCGGCGGCGAGGGCGGCGCAGGAGCGGCGGATCGATGACTTGCGCATGACGGAGGTCCTTTACCAGGGAGAACGGACGTTACGAGGTCGGAGCCGAGGCGGCTCTGCGGCCTGCCCTCGCTACGGAGATCTGTCGGGCGACCCGAGGGCCGAGCACGGAGACGACGAGCAGAACGCCGGTGACGACGATCTGCGACTGCGCGGAGACATTGAGCAGGCTCATCACGTTCTGCAGCGCCCCGAGCAGGAACACCCCCGCGATGGCACCGCCCAACGTGCCCTTGCCACCGTCGAAGTCGATACCGCCGAGCAACACGGCCGCCACTACGGAGAGTTCGAGCCCGGTGGCGTTGTCGTAGCGCGCGCTGGCGTAGTGCAGCGCCCAGAAGATGCCGGTGAGCGAGGCCATCAGGCCGGTCACCGTGAACAGGATCAGCTTGTGCCGCCTGACCCGGATCCCGGCAAAGCGTGCGGCCTCCTCGCTCGCGCCGATCGCGAACAGCGACCGACCGAACGGTGTGGCGTGCAGGACGACCACGGCGATGGCGAGCAGCACGAGGAAGGGCAGGAAGGCCTGCGGGAGGAAGCTGCTGCCGATGCGTCCGGACGCGAAGTCCAGGTACTGCGTGGGGAAGTCGGTCACCGCGTTCGAGCCGAGCACGATCTGCGCGATGCCCCGGTAGGCGGCGAGGGTGCCGATGGTGACGGCGAGGGAGGGCAGTCCGAGCCGGGTGACGAGCAGGCCGTTCACGAGCCCGCACGCCAAGCCGAGGAGGAGGCAGATCGGGATGATCGTCTCGATGGCCATGCCGTCGTTCCACAGCTTGCCCATCACCGCGCCCGACAGACCGGCCGTGGAGGCGACGGACAGGTCGATCTCGCCTGCCACCACCAGGAGCGTCATCGGCAGGGCGATCAGCGCGATCGGCAGCGTGTTGCCGAGCAGGAAGGACAGGTTGAGGGCGTTGCCGAAGCCGTCGACCGTGCCGAACGACAGCAGGAGCAGGACGATCAGGAGCGCGCCGACGACCGTGTCCCAACGGACCGCGCGCGTCAGGGAGTCAGGCATGGCGGGCGTTCCTCTTCTTCAGGGCGGAGGCCACCCGCAGCGCCACGATCCGGTCGACCGCGATGGCGAGGAGCAGCAGGATGCCGTTGATGGCGAGCACCCACACGGAGCTGACGCCGAGGGCCGGCAGCACGCTGTTGATGGAGGTCAGCAGCAGGGCACCGAGGGCCGCGCCGTAGACGCTGCCGGAGCCGCCGGTGAAGACGACGCCACCGACCACGACCGCGCTGACGACGGTGAGTTCGTAGCCGTTGCCGGTGCCGGAGTCGACGTTGCCGAACCGCGCGAGGTACATCGCACCGGCGAGCCCGGCTAGTGCGCCGCAGAAGGTGTACGCGGCCAGGATCCGCTTGCGCACCGGGATACCGGCCAGGCGCGCGGCCTCGGGGTTGGAGCCGAGCGCGTACAACTCGCGTCCGCTGCCGAAGTGTTTGAGGTAGTACGCCGTCGCCACGAGCACCGCGAGCGCGATGAGCGCCAGCCACGGCACCGCCGAGATGCCGCCGGAGCCGAAGTCGACGAAGCCGCCCGGGAGATCGGCCGCGGTGATCTGGCGGGAGCCCACCCAGATGGAGTCGAGGCCCCTGATGATGTAGAGCGTGCCCAACGTGACGACGAGCGCGGGGACTTGGCCGAGGCTGACCAGCAGCCCGTTGAGCAGACCGCAGCCGATGCCGAGCAGGACGGCCAGGACGACGGCGACGAGTCCGTTGCCGCCGCCTTGGAGATAGTCGCCGGCGGCGAAGGCGGTGATGCCCAGCGTGGAGCCGACGGACAGGTCGACGTTGCGGGTGATGACGACCAGGGACTGGCCGGTGGCGACCAGGACCAGGATGGTCGCGTTGAGGAGCAGGTCCTTGATGCCCTGTTCGGACAGGAACTCGCTGTTGCCCATCTGGGTGATGGCGATCATCACCAGGAAGACGGCCAGGATGGCGAGTTCGCGCATCTTGAAGACACGGTCGACCAGCCGGGTGCCGCTGGACTTGGGCACCTCGGCGGCGGGAGCGGGATTGGGTGCGGTCACCGTCATACGGCGGCCCTCCATACGGCAGTCGTCGTGCGGCGGGTCCGTGCCGAACGGGTCGGCGCCGTGCGGTAGTTCGTTGCGCGGGAGCTCGCGGTGTGAGAGCTCACGGCGTGGGAGCGCGCGGCGTGAGCGTTCACCGTGCGGCGGGCCGACCCGCGGGACGTCGTCGTCATGCGGCTGCCCTCCCGGTCGCGGCGGCCATCACGGTCTCCTCGGTGGCCTCGGCGCGCGGGATCTCGGCGGCGAGCCGGCCCTCGTGCATCACCAGCACGCGGTCGGCCATGCCGAGCACCTCGGGCAGGTCGGAGGAGATCATCAGGACGGCCACCCCGTCGGCGGCCAACTCGCCGAGCAGGCGGTGCACTTCGGCCTTGGTGCCGACGTCGATGCCCCGGGTGGGCTCGTCCACGATCAGCACCTTGGGTCCGGTGGCGAGCCACTTGGCGAGGACGACCTTCTGCTGGTTGCCGCCGGACAGCGTGGAGACGGCGTCGGCGATCCGGGCGTACTTGACGTGCAGCTTGACGGCCCAGTCCAGCGACCGGCTGCGCTCGGCGCCTCGGTCCATCAGCCCGGCCCTGACGGTCGAACGCAGGCCGGTGAGGCCGATGTTGCGCTCGATGGACATCTCCATCACCAGGCCCTGCGCGCGCCGGTCCTCGGGGACGAGGGCGATTCCGGCGGCCATGGCCGTGGAGGGGGCGCCGTTGGTCAGCCCCTTGCCGTCCACCTCCACCGCGCCGGCGTCCCACCGGTCGATGCCGAAGACGGCACGCGCCACCTCGGTACGACCGGCGCCGACCAGCCCGGCGAGGCACACGATCTCGCCGCGCCGCACATCGAAGGAGACATCGGTGAAGACGCCCTCCCGGGTCAACCGCTTGACGCTCAGGGCGACTTCGCCGGGTGCGACGTCCTGCTTGGGGTACAGCTCGTCGAGATCGCGGCCCACCATGCGCCGTACGAGATCGTCCTCGGTCATGCCGTCGAGCGGCTCGCTGGCGATCAACGCGCCGTCCCGCAACGTTGTCACGCGGCGGGAGATCTCGAAGATCTCCTCCAGCCGGTGCGAGATGAACAGCACGGCGGCGCCCTGGTCGCGCAGGGTGCGCACGACCCCGAAGAGGCGGGCCACCTCGCTGCCGGTGAGGGCGGCCGTCGGCTCGTCCATGATCAGCACCCGCGCCTCGAAGGAGAGCGCCTTGGCGATCTCGACGATCTGCTGGTCGGCGATGGACAGGCCGCGGGCCGGGCGCTCGGGGTCGAGGTCGACGCCGAGGCGCTTCATCAGGGCGGCGGTCGCCGCGTGGGTGGCCTTGTGGTCGATGCGGCCGAGCGCCCGCCGGGGCTGGCGGCCCATGAAGATGTTCTCGGCGATCGAAAGGTCGGGGAAGAGTGTGGGCTCCTGGTAGATCACGGCGATGCCGGCGTCCCGGGCGTCGCCGGGCCCGTGGAAGACGACGGGCTCGCCGTCGAGCAGCACCCGGCCGGCGTCCGGCCGATGCACTCCGGCGAGCGTCTTGATGAGGGTCGATTTGCCCGCGCCGTTCTCTCCGGCGAGCGCGTGCACCTCGCCGGGCAACAGTTCCAGGGACACGTCCCGCAGGGCACGCACGGCGCCGAAGGACTTGGAGATGTCCTCCAGTGCCAGCACCGGGGCCGGCCCCGTGTCGGACGGGTGGGTCATGAGGGGCTCCTCGACGACGCCCGGGGCGGGCCCTCACAGCGTCGTGAAAGGTTTCAACTTGGTTGCCGGGACGTTAGGCGCGTGGGCCATGTCACGTCAATGGGTCCGGATCGAAAAAGTTTCGACAGTCCTTCGAGAGCCGGAGGTCACGGTCAGGCCACGGGCGGGTCATGGGCAACAGGGTCTGCCAAAACGCTTGACACCCCTCCGGGAGCCTCTTAGCTTCCGATCCTGAATCGATTCATACAGAAGCTGTTCTGTACCGACGTCACAGGAGCCCTGAAGTGACCGAGCTCGCCGCGGTGAAGGCCGCGCTGAAGACCCAGGCAGTCGAGACGCCGTCATGGGCGTACGGGAACTCGGGGACCCGTTTCAAGGTGTTCGCGCAGCAGGGCGTACCGCGTGATCCCTACGAGAAGCTCGCGGACGCGGCGAAGGTGCACGAGTTCACCGGCGTGGCCCCGACGGTCGCGCTGCACATTCCGTGGGACAAGGTCGAGGACTACGGGGCGCTGGCGAAGTACGCGCAGGAGCGCGGACTGAAGCTGGGGGCGATCAACTCCAACACCTTCCAGGACGACGCGTTCAAGCTCGGCAGCATCTGCCACGCGGATCCGGCGGTGCGGCGCAAGGCGCTCGATCATCTGCTGGAGTGCGTCGACATCATGGACGCGACGGGGTCCCGGGACCTGAAGCTGTGGTTCGCCGACGGCACCAACTACCCCGGGCAGGACGACATCCGCGAACGCCAGGACCGGCTCGCGGAGGGCCTGACCGAGGTGTACGACCGCCTCGGCGACGACCAGCGGATGCTGCTGGAGTACAAGCTCTTCGAGCCCGCCTTCTACACCACCGACGTCCCCGACTGGGGCACGGCGTACGCCCACTGCCTCAAGCTCGGCGACAAGGCGCAGGTCGTGGTGGACACCGGCCACCACGCCCCCGGCACCAACATCGAGTTCATCGTCGCCACGCTGCTGCGCGAGCAGAAGCTCGGCGGCTTCGACTTCAACTCCCGCTTCTACGCCGACGACGACCTCATGGTCGGCGCGGCCGATCCCTTCCAGCTCTTCCGCATCCTCTACGAGGTCTCGCGGGGCGGCGGGTTCACCGCGGGCGTCGCCTTCATGCTCGACCAGTGCCACAACATCGAGGCCAAGATCCCGGCGATCATCCGCTCCGTGATGAACGTCCAGGAGGCCACGGCGAAGGCGCTCCTGGTGGACCGGGACGCGCTGGCCGTGGCCCAGCGGGAGGGTGACGTACTGGGCGCCAACGCCGTGTTGATGGACGCGTACAACACGGATGTGCGGCCGCTGCTGGGTGAGGTGCGGGAGGAGTTGGGGCTGGATCCGGATCCGATGGGGGCGTATCGGCGGTCGGGGTGGGCGGAGCGGATCGTGGCGGAGCGGGTTGGGGGGACGCAGGCGGGGTGGGGGGCGTAGGGGGTGTGCTGAGAGTGCTGAGGGGCGTGGGAGGTGTTGGAGCGTAGGAGGTGTTGGGTGGCGCTCTCGGGGTGGTTGGTGTCGGTGAGGGGCGAGCTGGGCGGGGCCGACGGTCGGGGCGGCGCATGGGTCGGCGACGGTTGTGAGCGCTCTTGCCGCAGCGCCGGCGGCGGCCGGGGCTGGGGGTCGGTGACGGCCTCAGGTGATCGGCGGGCGACCACTGGGCCACGCCGGTGACGGCCGGGGCTGAGACACGGCGGCGGTCGTAGGTGTCCGGTCGGCACTCGCTCGACCGCGCCGATGGCAGCCGGGCCCGGGGCTCGTCGACAGCTGAAGGTGATCGGTCGGCGCCCACTCGGCCACGCCGGTGACGGCCTGGGTGGGCCGGTGACGGACAGAGCCGTCCTCGCGTCGGTGATGGGCGGGGGCCGTGGTCCGGGGCGGTGGTCCGGGGGCGGTGACACCGGGCCGGTTCAGTGACGGTGGGGATTGTCTGCCGGCGCGCCGCAGGCACCGCGCGCGGCACGGTCACCCGATTGCGGTGGCCCCGTTAGGCTCCCTGCTCGGAGCACATTCGTGCCCGGTCGGGAAGGACTGTGGCCGAGCAGGACGGTGAGGACAGGGTGACGGACGGCGCGGCCGGCGAGCGCGGGGCGCGGGGGCAGGCCATGTACCGGAAGGTCGCGGCGGACCTGGGCCGGGAGATCGGCGACGGCAGATACGACTCCGGTGGGCGACTGCCCACCGAGGGCGAGCTCGCCGAACGGTACGGCGTATCCCGGGGCACGGTCCGCCAGGCGATGGCCCTGCTGCGGACCGAGGGGCTGATCGCCTCGCGGCGCGGCACCCGGCGGGTCGTGATCGGGGTGCCCCGGCCGCAGAGCTTCGGTGAACTGCTCAGCTTCACCCGCTGGGCCCGTTCGACGGGCGAGGAGCCCGGTGGTCTGATCGTCGCCACGGAGACCCGCCTCGCCGATCCCACCGAACGTGCCCAACTGCGCCTGCCCGAAGGCGCCGAGGTCCACCAGGTACGGCGCCTGCGCACCCTGTCAGGGCGCCCGGTGATGCTGGAGCGCACCGTCTACCCGTCCGCCGTGGGCGAGTTGCTCGCCGGGCTGCCGTCGGACACGGTCTCGTACACCGTGGCGCTGGAGGACTCAGGGGTGCTGTTCGCCGACGCCCAGCACACCATCGACCTGTGCCGGGCCGACGACGAGGACGCCCGGCTGCTCGGCTGCCGGCCCGGCGACCCGCTGCTGCGGGAACGCCGGGTCAGCACGGATCCGACCGGCACACCGATCGAATGGTCCGACGACCGGTACCTGCCGGAGACCGTCGCCTTCACCGTGCACAGTTCGGCGGCCTCCGGCTCGCTGGCCCGCCGCCCGGCCGGCGACGCCTGACGCGACGCCGCCGGGGAGGGGCGGACCTCTGATCAATCGCACGCCTGACCAGCCGCACGCCTGATGCAAACGCGCGCCTGATCGAACGGGTCTTTGATCAAACGGTCCGCAGCAGGCCCGCGAGCAGCGGACGGAAGTGTGCGAAGTCCGGGGCCGATGCCTCGGGGTCCTTTCCCTCGTCGTCCCAGCGGCGCACCGCCACCCCGTCCGATGCGTAGGGATTCGCCTCGTACTCGGCGACCTCGGCCGGGGTCATCGGACCGCCCTGCACCTGGAGCGTGAACACCGAGGCCTCGGAGAGCAGACCGAAGTACTCGGGCTCGACCGCGCACAGGTACCGCTTGGCCGCCACGTGCTGACGTATCGGCTCGGTGACCTCCGGGCCGAACCACTCCCCTAGCCGGTCCGCCCCGGTGTGGCTGTGCCGGTTGTCGGTTCCGGCCATCAACTCCTCGCCGCTGACCGGCCCTTGGAAGTGACCGACGTCGTGCAGCAGCGCGGCCGCCACCAACGCGTCCGGCGCACCCGCCTCTTCGGCCCGTGCCGCGGCCTGAAGCATGTGCTGCGCCATCGTCACCGCCTCGCCCAGGTACGCGCCCGCCCCCTCGCCCGCGAAGAGTGCGGCGAGCTCGTCGAGGAACTCCTCTCCCTCCGCGGCGCGTTGGCGACACAGCACGGCCAAGGTGCCGGCCAGCGCGTCGATGTCGGCGTAGGCGCCTTGCAGGTGGCGGGCGCCGCTCTCCTCGAAGGCGGTCCGGGCGTGCAGCAACCGGACGTTGTCGAAGATCAGGCAGTCTCCGGGCGACAGCCGGAAGTCCAGCTGGAGTTCGGGCCGCAGGATGATCTCGGCGAAGGTCCGGTAGGCGCGGTAGAAGGCGTCCAGTTCGTCGGCAGGCAGCCGCAACGTGGAGATCGAGCGGTTGTTGAAGCGCACCTCGCGGATCCGGCCACGCCCGTCCACCTCGATCAACGGCCGGTCGGCCGCCAACACCGTACGGGCGTCGCTGAATCGGAAGGGCACGAGGGTGCGCGTCAGGACCCCGAACGCCTCCGGGTCCTCGTCGCGCAGCAGCGCGGCGGCCTTGAACCCGTCCACGAGACCGGAGTCACCGCCGACCGCCGCGTTCGACAGACAGTGCAGCAACTGGAGCGTGGGGACCGGGTCCCGGTACGGGTTGTCGGTGTGCGGGGTGATCCGCGCGCCGGTGAACGCGAGGTTGTTGGGGTCCGGTTCGACTCGTACGTCGAAGAGCCGACCGTAGTTGGTCTCGCGGACGTAGCCGAAGGTCTCCGCCACCTCCAGCACCTGGCCCTCACGGCACGGCACGTCCCGCAGCAGGGCGAAGCCGAGCCCGAGGACCGACTCCAGCACCCGCGCCTTGGTGATCGGGTCGCCCAGGTAGTCCGCCCAGTCGGCCTCGGGGAGCCCGCCGTCCAGGTCGGCGGCGGCCCACAGCGTCTTGCCGGTCTCGTCGCGCCGGTCCCCGGAACGGTCGCCCGCGTCGGGCCGGTTGGCCGTCAACCACCGTGCGGAGTACGCGGATCGGTGGCCGTCGGGCGCCCAGTCCACCTCGACGCCGTCGACGGTCCGCCGCACCGCACCGAGCCCGAGATCGGCGGGCAGCTCGGTGATCTGGAACAGCTTCTGCCCGTTGCGCGGGTCTCGGCAGCGGGGGCAGGGGCAGTTGTCCCGCAGCCAGGTGAGCGGCAGATCTTCTACTGACAGTGACATAGCCATCACTCGCTTTCAGAGTTGTATAGCCAACTTTAGCGACACCGCGAAGATCTCAGCCGCGAATGAGCGAGGGGCGACGTGCCGATTGCCTGTCCGTGAACGAGGTACGGATCGTTCATTAAAATGAACGAAAGGTTCACCAAGGGGGTGGTGGTTCGGTATAGTGAACGCATGGTTCATTCAGTTGCGGTTCCCCGAGTGGGCACACCACAGGTCAGCGCCTACCTGGAAGACACCTACCTGGAGCAGGTCGATACGCGGCTGATCGCGGTCGGCGAGCGGGACGGGGCGCCCTGGGCGGCCGTCGAGCACTGCCTGTTCCATCCGCAGGGCGGGGGCCAGCCGGCGGACCGAGGGTGGCTGGAGGACACGGAGATCGTGCCGGTCCGGGACCTCGAGTCAGGCCTGATCGTGGCGATCGCGGCCGAGGGCGGCTCGCTTCCGCTGCTCACGGAGGGGCAGCAGGTGCACGCCAGGATCGACCTCCCGACCCGGACGGCTCACGCCGCGCTGCACACGGCCGGGCACCTCGTCGAAGCGGCCGGCCGGGCGCAGGGGTGGGAGATGGTCGCCAGCAACCACTTCCCCGGTCAGGCACGCGTCGAGTTCCAGATGCCCGAGGCGGACGCGCGGCTGGCCGACCCGGAAGGGCGGGAGGAGGTGACCGCGGTGCTGCGCACGGCGGTGGCAGCCGCCATCGCCGATGACCTGCCCGTTTTCGCGCGGTACCTCGACGACGGGCGGCGCGTGGTGCACCTCGACGCGCTGCACTCGGCACCGTGCGGAGGCACTCATGTGCGCAGTCTCGGGGACCTGGCCGACGTGGTGCTGCCGACGCTGAGGGTCAAGAAGGGCCGTATCCGGGTGTCGTACACCGCCAGGCACAGGAACGGCTCATGACTCCCCCGCCGTCCGGCCGTCAGCCGGTGAGCAGTACCGCGGCCGCCGTCGGCGCGAAGATCCGGCTGCGTCGTCAGCAGCGCGGGATGAGTGCCGCGGAGATGGCGCGGCGGGCCGGGTTGAGCAAGGCCACGCTGTCGCAGTTGGAGGCCGGCAACGGCAATCCGACGATCGACACGCTGGACGCGATCGCGATCGCCCTGCGCATCCCGATCGCCGACCTGCTGGCGCGGGACGCCGACACCGGACCGGTCTTCCGGCCGGCAACGGACGTCGAACCCGGCGAAGTGTCAAGGGAGTTGCTCCGCCGGATCAGCAGCGGCAACAGCCTGGAGATCTGGCGGCTGCGCATTCCGGCCGAGACGGAGCTGGCCGGCGTACCGCACGCCACCGGCACGATCGAGCACCTGCTCGTCGCCACCGGGCACGTCACCGCGGGACCCGTCGACGCCCCGCAGGATCTCGGTCCCGGCGACATGCTCGCCTTCGCCGGGGACGCCCCGCACTTCTACCGCACGGGTGCCAAGGAAGTGGACATCACCGTCGTCTTCGCCTCCCCCATCAGTACCTGAGCCCTCCCTCAAGACCCAGCACCTGAGACGTTCCCGACCCCAGGAAGACTCCTCATGAGCACGGCCATAGCCACCACCCCCTCCAGCCTCGCCTTCATCAGCGACAACATGGCCGGGGCGTCCCCGCAGATAGCCCGGGCCGTCGCCGACGCGGCCGCCGGGCAGGTTCTGCCGTACGGCAACGACCCCTTCTCCGACAGCGCCCGCCGCAGGCTCGGTGAGATCTTCGAGCGGGACGTCGACGTCTTCCCGGTCTCCACCGGGTCCGCGGCCAACGGCCTGAGCCTGGCCGCCCTCACCCCGCCGTGGGGCAGCGTGCTCTCGCATCCCGGCAGCCACATCAACACGGACGAGTGCGGGGCTCCGGAGTTCTTCACCGCCGGCGCCAAGCTGGTCGGTGTGCCGGGTCCCGACAGCAAGATCGACCCCGAGGCGCTGCGGGTTGCCGTGCGCCGCCGGGCCGGTGACGTGCACAGTGTGCAGCCGTCCGTGGTGAGCATCAGCCAGGCCACCGAGAGCGGCAGCGTCTACACCCTGGAGGAGATCCGCCACCTGTCCGCCATCGCCAAGGACGCGGGGCTGCGCGTCCACATGGACGGCGCGCGCTTCGCCAACGCCCTGGTCCATCTCGGCGCCACCCCGGCCGAGATGACCTGGAAGGCGGGCATCGACGTCCTGTCCTTCGGCGCCACCAAGAACGGCGCGATGACCGCCGACGCCATCGTCTCCTTCGACCCCGCCCTCGCGGCCGAACTGGCCTTCCGCGCCAAGCGCGCCGGTCAACTCACCTCCAAGATGCGCTTCCAGACGGCCCAGATCGACGCGTACCTCACCGACGACCTGTGGCTGCGCAACGCCCGCCAGGCCAACGAGATGGCGACGCGCCTCGGCGACGGCCTCAAGTCCATCGCCGGCGCGGGCCTGTTGGCCACGCCCCAGGCCAACATCCTCTTCTGCCGCCTGCCCCAGCAGGTCACCGAAGGACTTCTCGCCGAGGGCTACGCCTTCTACCACGACCGCTGGGAACCGGGCATCGTCCGCTTGGTCACCTCCTTCTCGCACAACGCCGACGACATCGACCAACTCCTCGACGCGGTACGGCGCCACACCCTCTGACGAACGGTCGCAGGGGAGAGAATGTGGGCCATGATCCTCCCGAAGATCAGAGATCCGCGCTTCGTGACGATCCGACGTGGTGGGACCCTCACCGACGCGGATCACCATCTCCTCGCCCTCTGGGCGGCGGACTGCGCGGAGCACGTCCTCGGTCTCTTCGAGGCTGTTCAGCCCGAGGACCCACGCCCCAGCCAGGCGATCGAGCACGCTCGCGCCTGGGTGCGCGGCGAGGTCAAGATGATGCAGGCCCGCGCGGCCGGCGGCCATGCGATGGGTGCGGCTCGTGATCTGAGTGGCGCGGCACGACATGCCGCGTACGCCGCCGGTCAGGCCGGAGCCGTCGCACACGTCGCCGCGCACGAACTCGGTGCGGCCGCCTACGCGATCAAGGCCGCGCGCGCCGCCGCACCAAAGGGCGAGAGCGAGGCCGCCGGGCGACACGAGTGCCAGTGGCAGCGCGACCGGCTCCCGGAAGCGATCCGGGAGCTCGTACTCGACGACCAGCGACTGCGGAACGACATCTGCTGGTCGGTGTTCGACTGCTGAGCGCGCGTCGGGCGCCAGACGTCCGACGTCAGTTGTCAGCGAAGGGCGGTGACGGCCATGTCGCGGAGCACTTCCTCGGCGCGATCCCATGACCAGCCGTTCTCGACCACGAGCGTGCGCCATCCCGTGGGGCCGAACCAGTACCAGAAAAGATCGCCGGTCTCCTCCGTCGAGTGGGGCGGCGAGGGCGTCAGGGTATGCAGATGGCGCGCGGCGGTGCGCAGTGCCTCCCGGTACGCGGCCGTCGCGCGCTCCCACAACTCCTCGCCGTTCTCATGCACGGGCAGCGCCTTGCGGATCGCCTCGTGCACCGCGAACTGCCCCTCGTTGCCCAGTCGCGTGCCGTGGGCCAAGGCCGTCAGGACCGACTCCGGGGTCCGCAGTTCGAGCAGATCCTTCATGGCCTGCTCGTAGCCCGAGGCGAGCACGCCCTGGTCGACGATCAGGTTCAGGATGTCGCCCTTGCTGCCGACGCTCGCGAAGACGGTCTTCGAGGCGACGCCGGTCGCCGCGGCGATGTCGGCGACGGTGACCCGCCCGTACCCACGCTCGGCGAACAGTTCCGTGGCGTGTTCGAGGATCAGCGCGCGCGTCCGAGCGGCGCCCTGCTCGCGCAGCGGAGAGACGTAACGACGCTTGGGAGGCATCACGCCATCCTACGGCGATGAATTCAATAGGCGTGCTATAACCTCAAATATCATGGGCCCCTGCACCCAGGTCACCAGCACCCCCTCAGAACGCACCTCCCGCGAAAGGAATCACGCAATGGGCATGGACGCCACGGAACTGGCCCACGGGCTCTTCCGAATCCTCGAAACCGGCGATCCCGCACTGGCCGCCGAGGTGGTGCACGAGGACTTCCACAACCGGGAGGCGGCCGTCTCGCCCTCGGCCTGCTCGCTCCCCGGCCCCGCGGGTGTGCTCGCCTCCAGCGTGTGGATGCGCTCGGCCTTCAGCGACCTGAGCTTTCCGGTCCTGGCTGTCGCCCACAACGACGAGCAGGTGTGGATACGACTGCGCATGCGCGGCCGTCACACAGGGCCCTTCGTCCGCTTCCGCGACGGCGCCCTCGACCAGGCGATACCTCCCACCGGACGGGACATCGACTTCGAGCAGATCCATGTGCTCGACCTCAAGGACGGCAAGGTGGTCGGGCACGAGGCGGTGCGCGACGACGTGACCATGCTCGGACAGCTCGGTGTCTTCCCGCCGAGTCCTGCCGTCGGGCTGAACATGCTCGCCTGGAAGGTGACGGGACGCTCGGCGCGTGCCGCCGCCGACGTCACGGCCAAAGCCGCGGAGGCGGCGGCCGGCGCGGTGGGGAAGGGCGCGGGCCGGACCCGCTGACGCGAGTGACGTACCGGATCCGCCGGGCACACTGGCGGCATGCCTGTCTCTCTGCATCACATCGTCATCGACGCCCACGATCTGCCCGCCCTGGCCCGGTTCTGGTCCGAGGTGCTGGGCTGGCGGATCCTGTCCGAGCGGGAGCGGGAGGTCGTGATCGGGCCGGACGAGAACGCGCCCGTGGGCATCTGCTTCATGCCGGTGACGGACCGCAAGGTCGTCAAGAACCGGCTGCACCTCGACCTGACGTCCGCCGCGGAAGACCGTGAGGCCGAGATCGAGCGCATCCTCGCACTCGGCGCCCGCCGGGCGGACGTCGGTCAGAGCGGCGACGAGTCGTGGGCGGTGCTGGCCGATCCGGAGGGGAACGAGTTCTGCGTGGTCCGCCCGAAGACGACCCTCATCAGCTGAGGGCTGTCCCGCAGACGGTTTCGGGTGTGACTTCGAGCGACGGGTGGCAGGCGCGCTGTGATCCGCCCTGGTCGGCCCTCCGTGACGATTCGTAGGTGGCTACTCCGGAGGCTTGGGTCACCATGCGCTGATGAACGGTACGTCGGGTTCGTGCTGCCGCCAGACCTCATTGAGGCGTGCGAGCCGGTCCGCGGCGGCGATGCCGCGCAGCGACGCGATCTTGCCGTCGGTGACTTCGAACGCCACAGCGCCCGCGACCTGGTCGTCGACCACGGCGAGGACGGCCGGGGAGCCATTGACCAGGGCGATGTGCATCGCGGGCGAGCCGCCGGCCAGCCGTCGCTTCGCCGGCGTGGGCTTGAAGCCGGCCCGCACGTAGGAGGCGACCCGCTCGCGCGTTGTGTACCGCAACAGCCGCGTGCTCAGTCCGTAGCCGTCCGAGACCGCCGTCACGTCGTCGGTGAGCAGGGCCACCAGCCGATCCGTACGCCCCGACACCGCGGCGGCGAGGAATTCCTCGACGACCCGGCGCGCGGACGCGAGGTCGGCCTCGCCGCCACGGCGGCGCTCGGCGGCGACCCGGATCCGGGCCCGGTGGACATGCTGCTGGCTCGCGGACTCGCTGATGTCGAGGATCACGGCGATCTCGGCGTGGCTGTACGAGAAGGCCTCACGCAGGACGTAGACGGCCCGTTCGACCGGCGAGAGCCGCTCCATCAGGGTCAGGACCGCGAGGGACACCGATTCGCGCTGCTCGAAGGTATCGGCCGGGCCGAGCATGGGGTCGCCCTCAAGAAGTGGCTCGGGCAACCACGCGCCGGCCGCTCGTTCGTGGCGCGCCTGCGCCGAGCGGAGCCGGTCGAGGCTGAGATTGGTGACGACCTTGGTCAGCCACGCTTCCGGCACCTCGACCCGTTCGCGGTCTGCGGCCTGCCAGCGCAGGAACGTGTCCTGCACGGCGTCCTCGGCGTCGGCGGCCGACCCGAGCAGACGGTACGCGAGCGAGGCCAGCCGGCCCCGGCTGGCCTCGAACCGATCGATGGCCGCGCTTTCCATGCGCAGCAGCCTATGCAGCGGCCCTCACACCGGCCCGGTCAGGCGCGGTGGCCAGGCGGCGCCTGCGCTTCGGAATACCGAAGGTCGGGTGATCGATACCCCACCCAGCCCCCTTCAGCACGCCCGACTTGAGCCGCGCGGCAACCCTGCCGCCCAGGTACCAGGACTTCGACCGGATGTCGCCGTCCACCATCTGGAAGATCGCGTCCCGCCGCCCGAGACTGATGTGGTTGCCGTAATACTTCAGGCCGATGGTCGGCACGTCACGGGCCGTCAGACGCGCGATGATCGCAGCGGTCGCCTGCATGTTGGTGGAGCCGGCCGAGGCACACGACATGGGCAGCGGCCGGCCGTTCTCGCCGATCGTGTGAACGCAGTCACCGGCGGCGTAGACGTCTGGGTGCGAGACCGAGCGCATGGTGCGGTCGACGACGATCCGGCCGGTCTCGGCGACCTCAAGGCCGCTGGCGGCCGCGATGGGGTGCACGGCGAACCCGGCCGACCACACGGTCACATCGGCCGGGATGGACGTACCGTCGGCGGCAATCGCCCGGGTCGGCTCGACGGCTTCGATGCCGGTGTGCTCGTGGACGGTGATGCCGAGCCGGTCAAAGGCATGGCGGAGGTGACGGCGGGCCTTTGGCGAGAGCCAGGCGCCCAGCTCGCCGCGAGCGGCGAGCGCGACCGAGAGGTCGGGCCGGGACTCGGCGAACTCGGTGGCGGTCTCGATGCCGGTCAGCCCCTCACCGACGACCAGCACGGCGGCGCCCGCACCCAGGCCGGCCAGGCGCTCACGCAGACGCAGCGCCGAGGACAGGCCGGTCACATCGAAGGCGTACTCGGCCACGCCCGGGACGCCATGGTCGGCCACGGAGCTGCCGAGCGTGTAGAGGAGCGTGTCGTACACGAGCTCGCCCTCGCCGTCCTCGCCGGTCACGGCAACGGTCCTGCGTCCGGGGTCGACGCCGGTGACGCGCGCCAGGCGCAGCCGTACCTCGGTGCCCTCGAACACGTCGGCGAGCTTGCGGAACGCGAGGTCCTGACCGATCGCAAGCTGGTGGAGCCGCATCCGCTCGACGAAGTCGGGCACGGCGTTGACGACGGTGATCTCGACGTCCAGAGGGGAGAGCCGGCGGACCAGGTTTCCGGCGGCGAAGGCCCCGGCATATCCGGCACCGAGTACGACGATGCGGTGCTTCATGGCGTTGCTCCTGTCTCGTTCGCGTGCTCTTCGAACGAGACAGCGCCCCGATTGCTGACAGGAGCTGGGTGTGACGCGGGTCACCGAACCAAGGTCGGCGAGCGGGACAGCCCTTAGGAACTCAGCTCCACCTCACAAGCCGCCCACGCAGGTTGGCTCAGCAGGGGCCGGAAGCGAGTGAAGAGAGCGAGGAGTTCGGCTCCCCACTGCTCGCGGAAGGCAGGATCGATGCGGGCGATGTCGAGTTCGTTGGCGGCGGACAACTCGGCGAACTCCCGGCGGAGTTGAAGCTCCGGAATGTGACTGCGACCGGTGAAACGGTCATGGAAAGGCCCGTCGGCCTCTACGAGCCTCGGGTAGGTGGCCTTCCGGTCGCACGCGGCGTAGCAGTACACGATCCCTTCCGCTTCGGCGCCTATCACCAGGGCGAGTTCGGCACGGCGGGCCACCGGCAGCAAGGCCGTGGGGAACCCGTCGGTGCCGTAGAACGCATGGCACAGGCCCGCGAGTTGGAGGTCGGGGCGGGCACCCCACTCGGCGAGTCGGCCCTGGACGCGCTGGAGGTGTGCGAGGAGGGTGCCTCCCGGGTGGGGGATGTCTGCGGCACCCAACTCGTGCAGCAGGGCGACGGCTTGGTCGGCGGAGGCAGAAGTGGCGGAGGGGACGGCGGAGGCGGAGCCATCGTCAGAGACGGCGGAGGCAGGGACGGAGCCATCGTCAGAGACGGCGGAGGCGGAGCCATCGTCAGAGGCAGTACCCATCCCTCTACGCCCCCACCGAAGTCGCCGCCCGCACCAGCGCCGCCGTCGCCATGGAGCACGACTGCTGAGGCCACGCGATCCACAAGGTGGCGGGCGGGGCGTCCAGGACCGGGCGGTAGGCCACCCCCGGGCGCGGATAGCGGAACGTCACGGATTCCGGCAACAGCGTGACCAGATCGCCCAGTTCGACGCGTGCGAGCAGTTGGGCGAGGTCGATGAAGCCGTGCTGTTCGACCGTCGAGTCGAGGAAGCGGCCGAGACCGGCGAGGTCGCCCGGCTCGACCCCGGGAAGGGCCAGGTCGGCCAGGGTGAGTCGGTCGCGGGCGGCGAGGGGGTGGGCGACGGGCAGGACCGCCGTTCGCGGTTCGACGAAGATCGGCTCCGCGTCGAGGCCGCTGCGGTCGAACGGGTCGTAGAGCAGAGCCGCGTCCGCCTCGCCCTGCCGCAGCAGACGGACCATCTCACCCCAGCCGGAGAGGCGAACCGACACCGGGAGGGCGGCGGGGTCGGTGGCGAAGCGGGCCAGGACGGTCTCCAACAGGCCCGCGTCGCCGTCGGCCTTGACGGCCAGGACCAGCTTCGCGTCCGGGCTGGACGCACGTTGGGCGCGCCGCCCGGCAGCGTGCAGCGCCTCCAGCGCGCCCCGGGCCTCCGTCAGGAGGACGCGGCCGGCCGAGGTCAGTGCGACGCTGTGCGTGGTGCGCTCCAGGAGGGTGACACCAAGGTCCGCTTCGAGCTTGCGGATCGCGCGGGACAGGGGCGGGGCCGAGATGCCCAGGCGCTCGGCGGCACGGGCGAAGTTGAGCTCTTCAGCGACGGCGACGAAGTAGCGCAAGGGCCGGGATTCCATAGCCGGAGACACCTCCGATCAGTATTACCTCCAGGGTAACAACCCGGATCCTTTCGATCCTTCCGTTCCGCGAGACCTGATCCGAAGATCGAAGCAGGGCACACGAAGCACGGTGCCGTGCAGCGCAGTGCCGTGCAGCCCAGTGCACCAAGCACTCGGCGTACGAAGCACGCACCGCAGCACACGCAGCGCGCCTTCGCGTCTCCGCCCTCCCTGCCATCAAGTTCCCGGAGTTCTCCTTGATCGTCATCACCACTCCCACCGGCTCCATCGGCCGACAGCTCCTCGCCGGCATCGTCGACGGCGAGGAGGCGATCCGCGTGATCGCACGCGATCCCTCTCAACTCCCCGAGCACGTACGCGAACGCGCCGAGGTCGTCACCGGTTCGCACACCGACCGCGAGGTCGTCATGAAGGCCTTCGAAGGCGCCGACCGCGTCTTCTGGGTGGTGCCCCCGGACCACCGTGCGGCCGACGTCGAGGCCCACTACCTGGACAGCACCCGCCCGGCCTGCGAGGCGATCGAGGCGCACGGGGTCAAGCAGGTGGTGGGGGTGTCCACCCTGGGCGTCGGTATTGAGAAGAACGCCGGACACCTGTCCGCCGCGCGGGCCACGGACGAACTGATCGCCGACACGGGCGTCGCCTACCGGTCGCTGCGGCCGCCGACGTTCATGGAGAACCTGCTCCGCCAGGTCGAAGGGATCAGGGACCAGGGCACGTTCTTCATGCCGCATCCGGCGGACCGCGTGCTCGCGAACGTCGCCACCCGTGACATCGCCGCCACGGCCGCCGAGCTGCTGCGCGACCACTCCTGGACCGGCTACGAGGGCGTCCCGGTGATCGGCCCCGACGCACTCACCCTCGACGAGATGGCCGGGATCATGTCCGAAGTGCTGGCACGGCCGGTCCGCGTCCAGTCCATCCCCGTCGAGGCGCACCGCCAGAACATGCTCCAACGCGGTGCGTCCGAGGACTCGGCGCAGTGTCTGGCAGACATGGCCACGGCCCAGAACAACGGTGCCTACGACGAGGAACAGCGCACCGCGCGACCCGGCCCCACCGGTTTCCGCCAGTGGTGCGAGGAGGTGCTCAAGCCGGCCGTCCTGGGCTGATCCCCAATGGTCACGCCGACATCTTGACTCCTTCACAGCCCTGCGGCTAGTTTCCCTGAAACGATTCAAAACGCGGTTCACGCAGCGTTTCACCCAGGGTTTCTTCTCGAAGGACTGAATGGACATGGCACCCCAGCCCGAAGCCGCCCATCCCGTAGCCACCCACCCCCAGGCCGCCGCCCTGCTCGCGCGCTCCCATCGCCTCGGCGCCGACCCTCGCAACACCAACTACGCCGGCGGCAACACCTCGGCGAAGGGCGTCGACATCGACCCCGCGACCGGCGGGGACGTCGAGTTGATGTGGGTGAAGGGGTCCGGCGGTGACCTCGGGACGCTCACCGGGGCCGGGCTCGCCGCGTTGCGGATCGACCGGCTGCGCGGGCTGAAGGACGTGTATCCCGGTGTGGAGCGCGAGGACGAGATGGTCGCCGCGTTCGACTACTGCCTGCACGGGAAGGGCGGGGCGGCGCCGTCCATCGACACCGCGATGCACGGGCTGGTCGAGGCCTCGCACGTCGATCATCTGCACCCCGACTCCGGGATCGCGCTGGCGTGCGCGGCGGACGGCGAGAAGCTGACCGCCGAGTGCTTCGGCGACACCGTGGTGTGGGTGCCGTGGCGGCGGCCCGGCTTCCAACTGGGCCTGGACATCGCCGCGGTGAAGGAGGCCAACCCGCAGGCCATCGGGTGCGTACTGGGCGGGCACGGCATCACGGCGTGGGGCGACACGTCCGAGGAGTGCGAGCGCAACTCGCTGCACATCATCCGCACCGCCGAGGCCTTCCTCGCGGAGAAGGGGCGGGCCGAGCCCTTCGGTCCCGTCATCGAGGGGTACGAGAGTCTGCCGGATGCCGACCGGAGGGCGCGGGCCGCCGCGCTCGCACCCCACGTGCGTGCGATCGCCTCTCAAGACAGGCCGCAGGTCGGTCACTTCACCGACGCGGACGTGGTGCTGGACTTCGTCTCCCGGGCCGAGCACCCGAGGCTCGCCGCCCTGGGCACCTCCTGTCCTGACCACTTCCTGCGCACCAAGGTCCGCCCGCTCGTCCTCGACCTGCCGCCGACCGCCCCGCTGGAGGAGGCGATCGCCCGGCTGACGGAACTGCACGCCGAGTACCGCGAGGAGTACGCCGCCTACTACGCACGGCACGCCCTGCCCGACTCCCCCGCGATGCGCGGCGCCGACCCGGCGATCGTGCTGGTCCCGGGCGTCGGCATGTTCTCCTTCGGCAAGGACAAGCAGACGGCGCGGGTGGCAGGCGAGTTCTACGTCAACGCCATCAACGTCATGCGGGGCGCCGAGGCGGTCTCGACGTACGCGCCGATCGAGGAGTCGGAGAAGTTCCGTATCGAGTACTGGGCGTTGGAGGAGGCCAAGCTCCAACGGATGCCGAAGCCCAAGCCGTTGGCGACGCGGGTGGCGCTGGTGACCGGTGCGGGGAGCGGGATCGGCAAGGCCATCGCGCGGCGGCTGGCGGCCGAGGGCGCGTGTGTCGTGGTCGCCGATCTCGACGCGGACAACGCCGTCGCCGTGGCGGAGGAGTTGGGCGGGTCCGACAAGGCCGTCGCGGTGACGGTGGACGTGACGTCGGAGGAGCAGATCGCCGAGGCGTTCCGCGCTGCCGTGCTCGCGTTCGGCGGGGTCGACCTGGTGGTCAACAACGCCGGTATCTCCATCTCCAAGCCCCTGCTGGAGACTTCGGCCAGGGACTGGGACCTTCAGCACGACATCATGGCCCGCGGCTCCTTCCTCGTCTCGCGCGAGGCCGCGCGGGTGATGGTCGCGCAGGGGCTGGGCGGTGACATCGTCTACATCGCCTCGAAGAACGCCGTCTTCGCCGGCCCGAACAACATCGCCTACTCCGCGACCAAGGCCGACCAGGCCCACCAAGTACGGCTCCTGGCCGCCGAGTTGGGCGAGCACGGCATCCGCGTCAACGGGGTCAACCCGGACGGCGTCGTGCGCGGCTCCGGCATCTTCGCGGGCGGCTGGGGCGCGCAGCGGGCGGCCGTGTACGGCGTACCCGAGGAGAAGCTGGGCGAGTTCTACGCCCAGCGGACCATCCTCAAGCGCGAGGTGCTGCCGGAGCATGTGGCGAACGCCGTGTTCGCGCTGACCGGCGGGGAGTTGACGCACACCACCGGCCTTCATGTCCCGGTCGACGCCGGTGTCGCGGCCGCCTTCCTTCGGTGACAGAGATGGCACAGGCAACTGCGGTGACGGCCCCGCACGCGTACGCCGCGGTCGACCTCGGCGCGTCCAGCGGGCGCGTCATGGTCGGCCGCGTCGGGCCCGACAGCCTGGAGCTGACCGAGGCCCACCGCTTCCCCAACCGGCCCGTGCGCGTACCCGAGGGGCTGCGCTGGGACATCCTCGGGCTGTACGCGGGCGTACTGGACGGGCTCAGGGCCGCGGGCGCCCAGTGCGGTGGCCGCCTCGACTCCGTCGGCATCGACAGCTGGGCCGTGGACCACGGCCTGCTGGACGCCGACGGCGCGCTGCTCGGCAACCCCGTCCACTACCGGGACCCTCGCACCGAGGGCATCGCGGAGAAGGTGTGGGCGACCATTCCCGCCGAGGAGTTGTACGCGGCGACGGGACTCCAGTACGCGCCCTTCAACACCCTCTACCAACTGGTGGCCGCCCGCAGCACGGACCAACTGGCTCACGCCCGGCGCCTGTTGCTCGTCCCCGACCTGCTCTCCTACTGGTTCACGGGCGAACAGGGCACCGAGCTCACCAACGCCTCGACCACCCAGCTCATCGATCCCCGCACCCGCGACTGGTCCCACGAGGTCGCCTCCCGACTGGGCATCGACCTCGGCTTGTTCGCGCCCCTGCGACAGCCCGGGGACCCGGCCGGCGTGCTGCGCGCGGAGGTCCTGGAGGAGACCGGCCTCAAGGGTCCGGTGCCGGTGACGGCGGTCGGGTCGCACGACACGGCGAGTGCCGTGGCCGCCGTACCCGCCGGGGGTGAGCGCTTCGCGTACATCTCCACCGGCACCTGGTCACTGGCCGGACTCGAACTGCCGGCACCGGTGTTGACCGAGGAGAGCCGGGCCGCCAACTTCACCAACGAACTGGGCCTGGACGGCACGGTCCGCTATCTGCGCAACATCATGGGCCTGTGGCTGCTCCAGGAGTGCGTACGGGCGTGGGGCGAGCCGGAGTTGGAGGAGTTGCTGCTGAGCGCGGCCGAGGTGCCGGCGCTGCGGTCGGTCGTGGACGCGGGCGACGAGACCTTCCTGGCGCCGGGCCGGATGCCGGAGCGGATCGCCGAGGCGTGCCGTGCCTCGGGGCAGCCGGTACCCGCCTCGCCCGCGGAGATCACGCGCTGCATTCTCGACTCGCTCGCCCTGGCCCACCGCAGAGCCGTGGAGGATGCCCAGCGGCTGGCCGACCACCCCGTCGACGTCGTGCACATCGTCGGCGGCGGCACCCGCAACGCGCTGCTGTGCCAGCTCACCGCCGACGCCTGCGGGCTGCCGGTGGTGGCGGGACCGACGGAGGCGGCGGCTCTCGGGAACGTCCTCGTGCAGGCCCGGGCGCACGGGCTGGTCGGCGACCTCCCGGCCATGCGACGCCTGCTCACCCGTACCCAACCGCTCACCCACTACGAGCCACGGGGAGACACCGCACGATGGCACGAGGCACAAGTCAGGCTCACCGGAAGGTGACGGGCCGGAAGAAGACGGGGACTCCCCCAGACCGCATCGCCGCATTACGCTGCACTCATCCGATGATCGATCGCTAGGAGCCGCGATGCGTGTCGCCCTGTTCCTGACCTGTGTCAACGACACGCTCTACCCCGACACCGGGCGTGCCGTGGTGAAACTGCTGACCAGGCTGGGCGTCGAGGTCGACTTCCCGATGACCCAGACCTGCTGCGGACAGGCCCACTACAACACCGGCTACCGCCACGAAGCAGAACCGCTGGCCCGGCATTTCTCCGATGTATTCGGCGGGTACGAGGCGATCGTGACGCCGTCCGGGTCGTGCGGGGCGATGGTGCGCGAGTTGTACCCGCGGATGGGGGAGCGGGCGCGCGCCGAAGGGCGGGGGGACACGCTCGCTGCCACACTGGCGCCGGTGGTGCCCAAGACGTACGAGCTGACCGAGTTCCTCGTGGACGTCCTCGGGGTGACGGACGTCGGCGCGTACTACCCGCACACCGTCACCTATCACCCGACCTGCCACGGCCTGCGCAGCCTGGGCCTCGGCGACCGTCCGCGCAGACTGCTCCAGTCCGTCAAGGGGCTTGAGCTGGTCGAGTTGCCGGGTGCCGAGGAGTGCTGCGGGTTCGGCGGGACCTTCGCCCTGAAGAACGCGGATGTGTCGGCGGCGATGGGCGCGGACAAGGTCCGCAACGCCGCATCGACCGGCGCGGAGGTGCTGTGCGCGGCCGACAACTCCTGCCTGATGCACATCGGCGGCACCATGACCCGGCTCGGCACCGGGATGAGGCCGGTGCACATCGCGGAGATCCTGGCCGGCACGGAAGAGGAGCCGACGGCATGAGCGGCACATTCGTAGGCATGCCGGCCTTCCCCGTGGCCGCGCACGAGGCCGTCAACAACCAGACCCTGCGCGGGAATCTGCGCCACGCCACCCACACCATCCGCGCCAAACGGGCCAAGGCCGTGGCGGAGGTGTCCGACTGGGCGGCGCTGCGCGAGGCGGGCAAACAGATCAAGGATCACACCCTCCTTCACCTCGACCGCTATCTCGTACAGGTGGAGGAGGCCGTCACCGCGGCCGGCGGCACCGTCCACTGGGCGACCGACGCCGACGAGGCCAATCGGATCGTGGTCCAACTCGTGAAGGAGACCGGGGAGTCGGAGGTCGTCAAGGTCAAGTCGATGGCCACGCAAGAGATCGGGCTCAACGAGGCGCTGGAGGCGGAGGGGATCCGGGCCTATGAGACCGATCTGGCCGAGCTGATCGTGCAGTTGGGCAAGGACCGGCCCTCGCACATCCTGGTCCCGGCCATCCACCGCAACCGCGGCGAAATCCGCGACATCTTCCGCAAAGAGATGAGCGAGTGGGGCCGCCCTGCCCCCGACGGGCTCACGGACACGCCTGCCGAACTCGCCGAAGCCGCCCGCCTGCATCTGCGCGAGAAGTTCCTGCGGGCCAAAGTCGGTGTCTCCGGCGCCAACTTCATGATCGCCGAGACCGGGACACTCGTCGTCGTGGAGTCCGAGGGCAACGGACGGATGTGCCTGACCCTGCCGGAGACGCTGATCTCGGTCGTCGGCATCGAGAAGATCCTGCCGACCTGGCAGGACCTGGAAGTGTTCCTGCAGACCCTGCCCCGCTCCTCCACCGCCGAACGCATGAACCCCTACACGTCGATGTGGACCGGCACCACCGACGAAGACGGACCGCAGACCTTCCACCTGGTCCTGCTCGACAACGGCCGCACCGACACCCTCGCCGACGAGGTCGGCCGCCAAGCCCTGCGCTGCATCCGCTGCTCCGCCTGTCTCAATGTCTGCCCGGTGTACGAGCGGGCCGGCGGCCACGCCTACGGCTCCGTCTACCCGGGCCCCATCGGCGCCATCCTCAGCCCCCAACTCCGGGGCACAGCAAGCGAAATCGACGCCTCACTCCCGTACGCCTCCTCCCTGTGCGGCGCCTGCTACGAGGTCTGCCCGGTCGCCATCGACATCCCCGAAGTACTCGTGCACCTGCGCGAACGCATCGTGGAAGGCGGGGAAGTAGTCCGCGAGGGCAACAAGGTGGTCCTCAAACCCGCCAAGGGACACGCCGCCGAACGCACCGCCATGCGCGCCGCCCGCTGGGCGTTCGGGCGCCCCGGCGCACTGCGCACCGGACAACGACTCGCCTCCCGCACCCGACGCTTCCACCCCCGCACCCTCCCCGGACCCGGCAAGGCCTGGAGCAACAGCCGGGATCTGCCGACCCTGCCTCCCGAACCCTTCCGCGACTGGTGGCAGCGTACGAACGGCGGAAAGGACGGCGCCAAGTGAGCAGCAGGGAACGGATCCTGGGCCGCGTACGGCGCGCGCTGGCCGACGTACCACCAGACGACACCCCCTACGAACAGGCAGTCCAGCGCGACTACCTGCACCAGCACGGCAACCTGAACGTCGCGGCGACGGTAGACCTGCTGGCCGAGAACCTCGCCGACTACCGCGCGATCGTGCACCGCACGGACCCGGAGGAACTGCCGTACCTGATCATGCGGCTGCTCGCCGAGCGCGGGCCCCAGTACGTTCTCGTACCGCCGGGACTGCCGCCGGAGTGGATGTCGGCCGCCGATCCGACCCGCGTCCACGACCGCGCCGTGAGCACCCCGCACGAACTGGACACGGTCGAAAGCGTGGTCACGGGCTGCGCCATCGCGATCGCCGAGACCGGCACCATAGTCCTCGACGGCTCCCCCGACCAGGGCCGCCGCCGGATCACGCTCGTCCCCGACCACCACATCTGCGTCGTACGGGTCCCGGACCAGGTTGTCTCCTCGGTGCCGCAGGCCCTCGAACGCCTCGATCCGACCCGGCCGTTGACATGGATCTCCGGTCCGTCGGCGACCAGTGACATCGAGCTGGACCGGGTCGAGGGGGTGCACGGTCCGCGCACCCTGGAGGTGGTGCTGGTGAGCGGTCCCCCGGGTGCCGGGGACGACGCCTAGCGGCCCGTTCACCAGCGGCTTCAGCCATTCGCCCGGCCCCGGGGCCTGCCGGGGCGCGGGTGGGAAGCCGCGCGGCTAGCGTGAGGGCATGATCCGGTTCGAACAGGTCACCAAGCGGTATCCGGACGGTACGACGGCGGTGGACGGCCTGAGTTTCGAGGTGTCCGACGGCGAGCTCGTCACGCTCGTGGGCCCGTCCGGCTGCGGCAAGACGACGACCATGATGATGGTCAACCGCCTCATCGAGCCGACCTCGGGCCGGATCCTCGTGGACGGCGAGGACATCGCGGCCGTCGATCCGGTGCGGCTGCGACGGCGCATCGGGTACGTCATCCAGCAGGTGGGGCTCTTTCCGCACCGGACGATCCTCGACAACACGGCGACCGTGCTGGCGCTGATCGGCTGGAAGCGGGCGAAGGCCCGGGCGCGGGCGGCCGAGTTGCTCGATCTGGTGGGCCTGGATCCGAAGCTGTACGGGCCCCGCTATCCCGACCAGCTCTCCGGCGGCCAGCGCCAGCGGGTCGGCGTGGCGCGGGCGCTGGCCGCCGATCCGCCGGTGCTGCTGATGGACGAGCCGTTCGGGGCCGTCGACCCGGTGGTGCGGGAGCAGTTGCAGGACGAGTTCCTGCGGATGCAGGCCGCGGTGCGCAAGACGGTGCTGCTGGTCACGCACGACATCGAGGAGGCGGTGCGGCTCGGCGACCGTATCGCCGTGTACGGGCAGGGGCGCATCGAGCAGTTCGACACACCGGGGGCGGTGCTGGGCACGCCGGCGACGCCGTATGTCGCCGAGTTCGTGGGCGCCGACCGCGGGTTGAAGCGGCTGTCGGTGACCGCGATCGAGGCCGAGGACCTGGAGCAGCCGCCGGTGGCCCGCGTCGACGAGCCGGCCGGGCGGGCGGCGGCGCGGCTGCGGGCGGACGGGGCGCGCTGGGCGGTCGTCCTCGACACGCACGGCGATCTGCACGGCTGGGTCGGTATCGAGGACCTCGACTCGGACGGTACGGTCGGCGACCGCGCGCGGCGTATGAACGCCTGGGTCCCGGTCGGCGCGCCCCTGAAACAGGCGTTCGGCGTGATGCTCCAGCACGACGCCGGCTGGGTCGCCGTGCTGGACGAGGCCCGCTTCCTGGGCGTGCTGACCCCGGCGAAGCTGCACGAGGCGCTGCGCCGGTCGGTGGACGCGGACGCGCTGGGCGTGCCGCGGGATCAGGTGTCGTTCGACTCGGTGGCGGACGCCTGACGCCTGCGGGACCGGTTGCCCCGGGTCTCGGGGCGGTTCAGCATGCCGAAGGCCCACCGCTCGTTGAACCCGGCGAGGAACCCGATCGCGCACCAGAAGCCCCAGAACGCCGTGCCCTTCGACGCGGCCTCGCTGCCGGTGGCGCAGATCTCGGCGGTGGTGGCCGGCATGTCGATCACCGTGACCCAGCCGGTGCTGAGCAGGAAATACACGGCGAGCGCCAGGATCCAGCCGACCATGACGCGGTAGACGCCTTCGTGGCGCAGGCTGCGCGACACCTGGGCCGGGGCGATCGCCAGCTTGTGCGTGAACTTGCCCCGCCGCAGCGGTTCCTCGCTGCACCGCACCCGCAGCAGCACGCTGAGCACGGCGCCCAGCGAGCCGACCCCGCCGCACACGAACGCGCCGAGCAGGCTCCAGCGGTCGTTGCAGTTCAGCGACACGTCGATCAGGCCCAGCAGCTTCACCCCGGCCAGCAGGGGCAGGCACAGCAGCAGGAAGCTGCACACGCCGCCGATGGTGAGACCGATGTTGAGTCCCCGGACGACCGCGACCGCCTCGTCCTGGCACAGCCGCGCCCACACACCGTCGATCTCCCGGTCCAGGTAATCGCCCAAGTCCTCGTCACCCGGCGCGTCATAGAGCCGCGGGTCGTTGAGGACGGTCCGCACCAACCGGTCCAGCGTGATCTTCAACGCCTCCCTGGTGCGCTCCTCGAAGGCCCGCTGGGCCGCTCCGTAGAGGTACTCCAACTCCAGCTGCCGCTTCGGGTACACCTTGCGGAACTGGGCCATGTCCTCGGCGAGTTCGGGCTCCACGCCGACCAGCAGCTCCTGCGGGTGCCGTTCGGTCGGTGCCCCCTCGATCACTGCGCACGCTCTTTCCCACCGAGTCCGGTGGATTCCCCCGTTGTCCGTCATACAGGACATGTACCGCCACGGGCGGGTGCTCGGAACGCCCGTACCGCACCAATACGGTCACGGCATCGTCACCGCATCGTGGGCCTGCGGCACCTCAGTTGACGATCCGTCGGCCGGTCTCAGTCCAGCAGACCCTTGTCCTTGAGATAGGTCCGTGCCACGTCCTCCGCCAACCGACGCCAGCTGTCGACCTGTTGGTTCATGGCGGCGAGGTCGGCCGTCGTGAGGACGTCGTTCAGTTTGCCCAGCGCCTTGGTGACTCCTTCGCCGCCCGCCCGGGAGCGGTTGACGACCGGGACGACGTAGTCGGCGTTCTGGAGGTGCTTGTCGTCGGCGAGCAGGACGAGGCCGAACTCGGAGAGGGTGGCGTCCGTCGTCGTGGTGAGGACCATCTGGTCCTGGCCGCTCTGCACGGCCCGCTTGGCCTGGGTGGTGCCGACGCCCTTGGGGTCGACGGCGGTGACGTCGATGCCGTAGGTCTTCTTCAAGCCCGGTTCGCAGTACGGCCGTTGGACGCACTCGTCGCCCGCGGCGAGCCGCACCTTCAACCCGGACGCGCCCAGGTCGCTCAGGGTCTTCAGGTCATGCTGCTTGGCGTAGGAGGCGCTCACGGCGAACGCGTTCTGGTCCACCGCCCGGCCGGGGGCGAGGACGGTGAGGCCTCGGGGTGTGGCCAGTCGGCGCAGGGCCTTCATCGTGGCGTCGAGGTCGGGCGAGCCGACCGGCGGTGCGTCGGCGCCGTTGGTCTTGGCGTTGAGCCAGTCGGCGAAGGTGGCCGCGTACTCGGGGACGACGTCGATCTGCCCTGATTCCAGGGCGGGTTCGTACAGTTCGCGGTTGGCGACGGTCAGCAGGGACGTCTTGTATCCGGCCTGCTTGAGGAGCAGGGAGTACATCTGGGCGAGCAGGTCGCTCTCGGTGAATCCGGCCGAGCCGATGGTGAGATGGTGGCTGTCGCCGGGCGGCTCGGTGACCGCGTTCTGGTTCTCCAAGGATGGGCCGGTGGAGCAGCCTGCCAGCAGCAGTACGGCCGCCAGGGCCAGGGCCCGCCTCACCGCTCGCCCCTGGCCCAGCGCGGCGACAGTCTCTCCACCGTCTCGAAGATCCCCTCGACGACCAGCGCGAACACGGCGACCAGTACGGCCCCGGCCACCACCTGTGCCGTACTGGCCAGGTTGAACCCGGCCGTGATGATCCGCCCCAGCCCTCCCCCGCCGGCCAGCGCGGCGATCGTCGCGGTCGCGACCAGCTGGACGGCGGCGATGCGTACGCCGTTCATCACCATCGGGAGGGAGAGGGGCAGTTCGACGCGGAACAGCATCTGCCGCCCGGTCATCCCCATGCCGCGCGCGGCCTGGACGATGCTGCGGTCGACCTCGCGCATGCCGACGTAGGCGTTGGTGAGCAGGGGCGGTACGGCGAACAGCACCAGGGCCACGACCGTGGGGCCCTCCCCCCACTTCCCGATCGGGGTCAGCAGGAGGAGGACGAGGACGGCGAAGGTCGGGACAGCGCGGCCGATGTTGGAGATGTTCACCGCGAGCGCTCCGCCCTTGCCGAGATGGCCGAGGACGAGCGCAATCGGCAGGGCGATCAGGCAGCTGATGACCAGGCAGACCACGGTCAGGACGAGGTGCTGGGCGAGCCTGTTCCAGATGCCGTCGTCGCCCGACCAGTGGGCGGAGTCGGTGAGCCAGTCCCAGGCGTCGGTCAGTGTCTTCATCCGCGGGCCGCCCTGGTCCAGGGGGTGAGCAGGCGTTGCACACCGAGCAGGAGCAGATCGGCCACGATCGCGATGACCACGCACAGCACGGAGGCGGTGAGCACCTGCGCCTTGAAGTAGGTGTTCATTCCGGCGTAGATGAGGTTGCCGAGGCCTCCGAAGCCGACGATCGCGCCGACCGTGACCAGGGAGACCGCCGAGACCGTGGCGATGCGCAGTCCGGCCATCGCGGCGGGCAGGGCGAGGGGCAGTTCGACGGTGAGCAGGAGGCGGATCGGGCCGTAGCCCATGCCGCGCGCGGCCTGTCTCGTCTCCGCCGGGACCGCGCGCAGGCCCGCCAGGATGTTCCGTACGAGCAGGGTCAGCGAGTAGAGCACGAGTCCGGCGACGACGAGGCTCTTCGAGAGGCCGTAGACGGGCAGGAGCAGCGAGAACATCGCCAGGGACGGGATCGTGTAGAGGATCGTCGTCAGAGCGAGGACCGGACCGGCCGCCCAGCCCCAGCGGCGCGCCACGACGGCCAGCGGGAGGGCGAGCGCGAGCCCGATGAGCACCGAGATCGCGGTCAGTTGGAGATGCTGGAGGACGGCGTCGAAGAGGATGTGGCGGCGGGTGCTCAGATACTCACCGCAGATCCACTCGTTGCGCGCGAGGCAGTCGTCCGGGGGCGCGGTCACGGGTCCATTGGATCCGGCGGGGCGGGTGTCGGCGCGTTGTGGTGACCCGTACGGGCGGCGGTCAGGGGTTCCAGTAGGTCGAGAGCGAGGCGACGAAGGCCGCCGCGGAGGTGAGGACGACGAGTTGCGCGCCTGCGGTGATCCAGAGGCGGCAGGCGATCGCCAGGCCGACGGTCACGGCCTCGACCCGGCAGAGGAACACCACGCAGTCGTGCTGGTAGGAGAAGGCCGTGGCGTCCATCATCCCGGGGTAGGGCATCCAGTCCTCGGTGAAGATGCCCTCGGTCCCCAGCAGGAGGATCCCCGCGACGAGGAGGACGTCGAGGGTGATCAGCAGTGCGCAGGTGACGCCGTCGGTCCGGCGGTGTTCGGGCGAGCGGCGCAGGAGGCGCCGCGTGAACCGGGTGGCGGCGGTGTCCTGGGCGGTCATCGGGTGCCTCCGTCGCCGGTCGTGGTGTGCCAGGGGCTGACGCCGAGCTTGCCCGTGGTCCCGAGGTCGAGGCCGCCGTCCGGCGCCACGAGGAGCGGGAGCGCGCCGGGATGCGCCTCGACCGTCAGGTACGGCACGTCGGTCGCGCCGTCGAAGCCGGTGGTGGTGTTGCGCCACAGCAGGCCGGCGGAGGCTGTCTCGCCGGGTGCCAGGGCCACGGCTTTCGGCGGCTCGTCGAACGCGGCCACCGTGGCGATGCCGCCGCTGCCGTGGATGACGGAGATGCCGGTGATCGTCTGCTGGTCCTGGTCGAGGAGCCGGAGGCCGGGGTAGCCCTCGACCCGGTAGGTGCGGGTGCCGCAGTTCTCCAGTTCGAGGTCCATGGCCCGCAGGCCGAGGGCCGCCTCCACCGGGCCCGCGGTGACGCGGACGCCGTCCCGCGGACAGGTCGGCTCCGGCTTCTGCGCCGCGGCGGCGGGCGCGTCGTACACCACGTCCGTCACCGTCCAGATGACGGCACCGACGACCAGTCCCACCGCCGTCGTCAACATCGCGTCGAGCACGCTTCTCCGCATCCGCAGAGTCGATCAAGACGGAGTCAGGAAGGCTGTGACGGAAGCCATACCTCCGGTCACAGGCCTGTCACAGCCTCCCCCGACGACCGCAGGACCACCCGAGGGGTGTCGCTGAGTACACCCCGCGATACGGGTTCTGCGCCCCATGTGCTCCGACCTCGCTCTCCGTAGGTTCTTCATCAGGGCACAGGGCGTGCCGGACGGGGAGTGATGACGATGTTTCGTACGGGATCGCGGCGCGGTCACGACAAGGGACCCGCCGCCGAGGCACTGCGGCTGGTGAAGGTGAGCAAGACGTACGGCAGCGACGAGGGTGCCGTGGCCGCGCTGGACGGTGTCACGCTCGGGCTGGCCCGGGGCACCTTCACCGCGGTGATGGGGCCGTCGGGCTCGGGCAAGTCGACGCTGTTGCAGTGCGCGGCCGGCCTGGACCGGCCGGACAGCGGGATCGTGCAGGTGGACGGTACGGAGCTGACGGGCGGCGGCGAGGCCGAGTTGACGAAGTTCCGGCGCGGGCGGATCGGGTTCGTGTTCCAGCAGTACAACCTGCTGGAAACGCTGACGGTGGCGCAGAACACGGTGCTGCCGCTCAAGCTGGCCGGTCGGCGCGTCGACCGGCGGCGGGCCAAGGAGGTTCTCGAACAGGTCGGTCTCGGCGACCGGCTCGGGCACCGTCCCGCCCAGCTCTCCGGCGGTCAGCGCCAACGGGTCGCGATCGCGCGGGCGTTGGTGACCGAGCCGCGGGTGATCTTCGCGGACGAGCCGACCGGCGCGCTGGACACCCGCAGCGCGCGGGACGTGCTGCGGCTGCTGCGGGAGGCGGTCCAGGTGCACGGCCGGACCGTGGTGATGGTGACGCACGACCCGGTCGCCGCCTCCTACGCCGACTCCGTGCTGTTCCTCGCGGACGGCCGGCTTGTCGGACGGCTCGACGCACCGACCGCGGACGCGGTGGCCGAGCGCCTCGCGCACCTGGGCGACGACGTGACGGTGGGGGTGTGAGCCATGTTCGTACTGGCCATGCGGTCGATACGGCAGCGTCCTGGGCGGTTCCTCGCCACGTTGCTGTCGGCGTTCCTGGGCGCGACCATCATCATGACGTTCAACTCCCTGCACGACACGGCCGCGGGGACCGGTGTCGACTCGGTGAGCCGGGAGACGCTGACCACCACCGCGAGCGTCGTCGGCGGTTACGGGACGCTGCTGGTGTTCTTCGCGGTCGCCTCCACGCTCACGGTCAACGTGCGCCAGCGGGCTGCCGAGTTGGAGCTGTTGCGCAGTTCGGGGGCGACTCCGGCGCAGCTGAAGCGGATGGTCGTGGGTGAGGCGGCGGTCGTGGCCCTGGTGGGCGCGGTGCTGGCGATCGGTCCTGCGATGCTCGGCGGGCGGTGGCTGCTGGACATGTTCCAGGACAGCGGTCAGGTCTCCGGGTCGGTCGAGTACTCCTTCGGCACGGTCGCGCTGATGTCGGGCGTCGACATCACGCTGCTCGCGGCGGCGGGGGCCGCGTTCCTGGCCGTACGGCGGGCCACGCGGCGGAGTGAACCGCGGGGGCGGGCACGGACGTTCCTCGCCTGGGCGGCGCTGGCCGTCGGTGCCGTGTCGGTGACGTCGACGTTCGCGTTCTCGGCGACGGACCCGGCGCTCATGGCGGCGCCGGCCTACGGGGCGATCCTGCTGTCGGTGGGGTTCGCACTGCTGTCACCGCGGCTGCTGAAGGTGGTGCTCGACCGGCTGCCGCTGACCGGTGCGGCCGGCTGGCTCGCCGTGCGGAACCTGCGGGAGCGGACCGGTCAACTCGCCGGGATCCTCATGTCGTTGGTGCTGTTCACAGCGGTGGCCTCGGCGACCCTGACGATGCAGGCGGTGGAGAGCGACGCGGTGGCCGCCTCGGGGCTGAAGAAGTCCGTCGAGGACAAGAACCTGGAGACGCTCAACCTCACGGTCGTCGGCATCATCGTGGTCTTTGTCTGCGTGATGCTGGTCAACTCCCTGTACGCGGCGACGACTTACCGCAGCCGGGAGTTCGGGCAGCAGCGCCTGGCCGGCGCGACTCCCCGGCAGGTGCTGGCGGTCGTGGGTGCCGAAGGTCTGCTGCTGACCGTCGTCGGTGTCGTCTTCGGCACGGTGGCCGCGCTGGCGGGGGTCGTCCCGTTCACGGTCGTCCGGTCCGATGCGGTGCTTCCCGACCAGTGGCTCGGCATCTGGCTCGCGGTCGTCGCGGTCGCGACGGCGGTGACGCTGGGGACGGGCTTGACGACGGCACGGCGCGTGCTGCGTGCCCCGGCGGTGGGGGCGGTGGCGGTCGCCGCGTGACGGCGATCCGTACCGGGGGCCGACGGCTTCGGCGGTCCCCGGAACCGGCTGGCTCCGCGATCTCGACAAGGGGTGGCTGCTTCGGCGGCCACCCCTTCGTCTGTGCCCGGCCGGCACTCGGCTACTGCGCCCCCGGCCCTGCTACTTCACGCCGGCCGCGTCCAGCAGCGCCGCCGCGGTCGCGATGCTCAGCCCGTCCAGCGTCTCGATCCGGGCGCCGGCGCGGGCGCTCGCGCCGTCGTAGACCAGCATCAGCTGCCGGGCCAGGAACTCCGGGTCCGGAGCTCCACCGCGCTCCGCCTCGGCGCGGAACCCGTCCTGAAGCTGTTGCTTGGCGATGCCGGCGACCTTGCTCGCCGGATGCTCGGGGTCCTTCAGTTCGACCAGCGCGGCCAGGAAGGGGCAGCCCTGGTAGTCGGGGCCGGTCGAAAGCCACTCCGACCGCTCGAAGACGTGCAGGATGCGCTCCCGCGGAGTGACGACCTGCTCCAGCCCCTCGGCGAGCTGGGCCGCGATCTCGGGAGCGCGCCGCTCCAGGCTCGCGGCGAGGACCTCGTCCTTGCCGGCGAAGAGCTGGTACATCGACCGCTTCGAGACGCCGGCCTCCCGGCACAGCGCCTCGACACCGATCGAGACACCGTCGCGGTAGAAGAGCTCGGCCGCCGCGTCGAGCAGCCGGTCCTTCGTCGACGCCTTGTCTGTCGTGGTCATACACCGAGGTTACCTCCGCGAGGGCCGGTATGGAAACCGATCGGTATCCGGCTGGGGCGGTCTCGGGGACCCGTGACAGACTGGGTGAACAAGCGCTTAGATAGTGACTCCGCGCCGCGCCGACCTGGAGGCCCCGTTGCTGTTCACATCCGTCGACGACGTCTCCGCGCGTCTGGCCGAGACCGGCTATCTCGCCTCGCCCGCGGTGGCCACGACCGTCTTCCTGGCCGACCGGCTCGGCAAGCCGCTGCTGGTGGAGGGGCCCGCCGGGGTCGGCAAGACCGAGCTGGCCAAGGCCGTGGCCGAGGTGGCGGACGCCCGGCTGGTCCGGTTGCAGTGCTACGAGGGCGTCGACGAGTCCCGGGCGCTGTACGAGTGGAACCACGCCAAGCAGCTGCTGCGCATCAGCGCGGGACGGGACGAGTCCTGGGACGAGACGCGCACGGACATCTTCAGCGAGGAGTTCCTCCTCCCCCGCCCGCTGCTGACCGCCATCCGCGGGGACGACCCCAAGGTGCTGCTGATCGACGAGACCGACAAGGCGGACGTCGAGGTCGAGGGCCTCCTCCTGGAGGTGCTCAGCGACTTCCAGATCACAGTCCCCGAACTCGGCACGGTCACCGCGACCCGCCGCCCCTTCGTCGTCCTCACCTCGAACGCGAGCCGCGAGCTGTCCGAGGCCCTGCGCCGCCGCTGCCTCTTCCTCCACATCGGCTTCCCCGAGGAGGAGTTGGAGCGCCGGATCGTACGACTGAAGGTGCCCGCCCTGGACGAGACGCTGGCCGCGTCGGTGGTCCGGGTGGTCGGCGCGCTGCGCGCCATGGACCTGCGCAAGGTCCCCTCGGTCGCCGAGACGATCGACTGGGCGCGCACGCTGCTCGCCCTCGGCGCCGACACCCTCGACGAGACCGTCGTACGGGACACCCTGGGCGTTCTCCTCAAGCACCAGGACGACGTCCTCAAGGCCGCCGCCAAGCTCGACCTGGACGCCGTGTGACCGCCCCCGGGGTCGCCGAGCGGCTGACCTCGCTGGTCGGGGCGCTGCGCGCGCACGGCATGCGCATCGGGACCGGCGAGACCGTCGACGCGGCCCAGGCGATGGCCGAACTGGGCCTGGCCGACCGCGAATTGCTGCGCGAAGGGCTGGCCGCGACGCTGCTGCACGGCCCGGCGCAGCGCCAGGTGTTCGACCCCGTCTTCGACCTGTACTTCCCGCGGGGCGTCGGCGCCCCGGAGACGGAGTCCGCCGGCCGGGAGGACCTGCGGGACCGGCTCGCGGCGGCGCTGGCCGCCCAAGACGTCTCGCTGATGGGGCAGTTGGCGGCGGAGGCGGTCGACGGCTTCGGCGGCTACGGCACGTCACCGCGGTCGGACGGCTGGTCCTCGTACCAGACTCTCGAACGGATCCGGCCGCAGACGCTGTTCGCCCGGGTCCGTGACGACGTCCGTGCGCGGGACGGCAGTTCGGGGTTCTCGGACCGGTTGCTCGACGACGAGATCCGGCGGCGCATCGAGACGTTCCGGCGGCTGGTGGCGGCGGAGGCGCGGCGGCGGGTCGCCGAGCGGCGCGACCGGGACGAGCTGGCCCGGCGCGCGGTGGCGCCGACGGCGGACCGGGTGGACTTCCTGTACGCCGGCAAGGACCGGCTCGCCGAACTGCGCAGGACCGTACAGCCGTTGGCCCGTAAGCTCGCCACCCGGCTCGCGGCGCGTCGGCGCCGGGCCGCGCGGGGCACCATCGAACTGCGGCGCACCCTGCGCGGCTCGCTGTCGACGGGCGGGGTGCCGATGAAGCCGGTGCTGCGCAGGCGCCGGCCGGTGCGGCCCGAACTCGTCCTGCTGTGCGACGTGTCGGGCTCGGTGTCCGGCTTCTCGGACTTCACGATGCTGCTGGTGCAGGCGCTGCACGACCAGTTCAGCAAGGTGCGGACGTTCGCCTTCGTCAACCGGATCGACGAGGTGACCGGCCTTCTGACGCACGGCACGGCCGATCCCGAGGGGCTCGGCGCCCACATCAGGACTCAGGCCACGCTCACCGGCTGGCACGAGAGCAGCGATTACGGCGTCGCCCTGGGCGAGTTCGCGGAGCGCTACGGCGACGCGGTCGGTCCGCGTACGACGGTCTTCGTGCTCGGCGACGCCCGCACGAACATGAGCGACCCGAACCTGGCGGCCGTCCGGCGGGTGTCCGAACGGGCCCGCCGCGTCTACTGGTTGAACCCCGAGCCGCGTACCCAGTGGGGCACGGGCGACTCCGCGGCACTCGACTACGCCGGTCTGGTGGAGATGTTCGAGTGCCGCAACGCCCGGCAGCTCGGCGCGCTGGTGGCGCGTCTGCTGCCGGTGTGAGCGACTCCGCGAGCCGGCACGCCTAGGCGGCGAGCTGCGGGTAGAGCACCGAGGGGTCGGCGGCCAGGCCTGCCTTGACCTGGCGGGTGAGGTCGTCGGCGAGCACTTCGTAGGCGCCGGCCTCGATGCCGTCGAGGGCCTGGGAGGCGACGCTCTCGGGCGTGGACTTGGGCGCGTCGACGTGGGCGGCCATGTCCGTGTCCACGTAACCGACGTGCAGACCGGTGACCTCGATGCCGCGCGGCTTCAGGTCCAGGCGCAGGGAGTTGGTCTGGGACCACAGGGCCGCCTTGGAGGCGCTGTAGGAGCCGAGGAGGCCGACCCAGGACAGCACGGAGTGGAAGTTCAGGATGTGGCCGCCGCCGTTGAGCTCGATGATGGGAACGAAGGCGCGGGTGACGAGCAGCGGTCCGTAGAAGTTGGTCTCGAACTCGCGGCGGACGTCCTCGATGGGCGAGTCCAGGAAGTTCGCGTTCACGGACGCGCCCGCGTTGTTGATGAGCAGGGTCACATCCTGGGCCTGCGCGGCGGCGGCCGCCACGGAGTCGGGGTCGCTCACCTCGAGGGCCAGCGGCACGGCGTCCGGGTGCGTGACCGTGCGCGGGTCGCGGGCGGTGGCGTACACCTTCTTGGCGCCTCGCTCGTAGAGGGCTTCGACCAGCGACTTGCCGATGCCTCGGCTGCCGCCGGTGACCAGGGCGACGGAACCTTCGATGGTGGTCATGGGGGGTTCTCCCGACTGTGCGAACACTGGGTAGGCGGACCGACTGGAAACCGATCGGTTTCCATGTCTCGACCACAGTAAACCGATCGGTTTCCAAGGGCAAGCGGGAGCGCGCGTCATCCCGGAGACGTAGGGCTCGTCCCGGATATCGGGGGCGGCGGAATTTCCCTACTCTCCCGAGTGATGGAGGGGGATCCCATGAAGGCAGTCGTTCAGGACCGGTACGGCTCGGCGGACACGTTGGAGTTCAAGGAGGTCGACCAGCCCGTGCCGGACGAGGGCGAGGTGCTGGTGCGGGTGCTCGCGGCCTCGGTCAACGCCTACGACTGGCACTTCATGCGCGGCGATCCGAAGATCGCCCGGCTGAGCATGGGGTTCGGCCGGCCCAAGGCGCGGATCAGGGGCCGGGACTTCGCCGGGCGCGTGGAGGCGGTCGGCAGCGCGGTCAAGGGGCTGCGGCCCGGGGACGAGGTGTACGGGGAGGCCGACGGCGCGTTCGCGGAGTTCGTCTGCGCCGCCGACCACTCGGTGGACGTGAAACCGGCCGGGTTCACCTTCGAGCAGGCGGCCGCGGTGCCGCTCGCGGCGAACACCGCGCTGATCGGCCTGCGGGACATCGCCGGGATCGAGGCGGGGCAGTCGGTGCTGGTGAACGGCGCGTCCGGCGGTGTGGGCACGTTCGCCGTACAGATCGCCAAGTCCTACGGCGCCGAGGTGACCGGCGTGTGCAGCACCCGGAACGTGGACCTGGTGCGCTCGCTCGGCGCGGACCACGTCGTCGACTACACGCGGGAGGACTTCACCCGGGCCGGGCGCCGCTACGACGTCGTCCTGGACCTGGTGGGCAACCGCTCACTGACCGACTTCCGGCGCGCCCTGACGCGCACCGGGACGCTCGTCCTGTCCGGCGGGGGCTTCTACGAGGGCGGCAGTCTGATCGGGCCGATGGCGCTCTTCATCAAGGGGCGGCTGGCCGCGCCCTTCGTCCGTCAGCGGCTGCGCGAACTCCCCGCGAAACAGAGCAAGGCGAACCTGGCGGAGCTGCGCAGGCTCGCCGAGTCCGGGCAGCTCTCGCCGGTCGTCGAGCGCACCTATCCACTGAGCGAAGTGCCGGAGGCCATGCGGCACATGGAGGTGGAGCACGCGCGGTCGAAGATCGTCATCACGGTGTGAGAACGCCGCGAGAAGGGCCGCGAGAGCGCCTGTTCTGCGACCTATTTCCCGACCTTTTCTCCGACCTTCCGGACGGAACGCGATGAACGCGGCGCCTAGTCCTTGGCCTTCGCGTACTCCTGGGCCATACCGCCGGCGAAGTCGTACACGATGACCTGTTCGTCGCCGATGACCCAGGCGTCGTGCCCGGGCGGAACCACGAAGACGTCGCCGGGTCCGACCTCGCTCTCACCGCCGTTCTCCATGCGCATGCCCATGCGTCCCTGGACGACGTAGCCGTTGTGATGGACCTGGCAGCTCTCCGTGCCGGCGATGGGCGCCACGGACTCGGACCAGCGCCAGCCGGGTTCGAAAGTGCCCACCGCGAAGTCGAGCCCGGTGAGATGGACCGCTTCCAGGTGGCCGCGCGGGAAATCGCGCCGTTCGTCGGGCTTGTCCACCGACTTGATCTCGATCATGACGGCTCCCTTCCGTTCGAACCCGCCCACCACTCCATCGTCGGTCTGTCAAACGGATGGCGCCATTCGGGGGATGTCGGCAGGTGCCTCCCGGCTGTCGATCAGTGGCCGCACAGCTCCGCGAAGCGGTCGGCGGCGATGTTGCCGCCGGAGACGATCACGCCGATCCGGCGCGGCAGAGCACCTACCCGCCCGCTGAGCAGCGCGGCCAGCGGAGTCGCCCCGCTCGGCTCCACGACGATCTTCAGCCGCTCGAACACGAACCGCATCGCGGCCCGGATCTCGTCGTCGGACACCAGGGCGATCTCGTCGACGAGCCGCTGGTTCACCGAGAACGTCAGCTCGCCGGGGATGTCCGCGGCCTGGCCGTCGGCGATGGTGCGGGGCACCGGGATGCTGACCCGCTTCCCCGCCTCCAGGGACCGCTTGGTGTCGTCCCCTGCCTCCGGCTCGACACCGATCACCCGGATCCCGGGGTGCAGACCCTTGGCCGCCGTGGCGCTCCCGGCGATCAGGCCACCGCCACCGACCGGCACGATCAGCGCGTCCAACTCCCCGGTCTCCTCGAGGAGTTCGAGCGCCGCGGTGCCCTGTCCCGCCATCACGTGCGGATGCTCGTACGGCGGGATGAGGGCGAGCCCGCGCTCGGCGGCCAGTGCCTCGCCGACGGCGACACGGTCCTCGGTGTAGCGGTCGTACGTGACGATCTCGGCGCCGTATCCGGCGGTGGCGTCCCGCTTGGAGCGCGGGGTGTCCTCGGGCATGACGATGACGGCGGTGCTGCCCAGCTCCCGGGCCGCCAGGGCGACCGCCTGGGCGTGGTTGCCGGAGGAGTAGGCGGCGATGCCGCGGGCCAGTTCCTCCGGGGTGAGCCGGGAGGCCGCGTTGTAGGCGCCGCGGAACTTGAAGGCGCCGATCCGCTGGAAGTTCTCGCACTTGATGTGGACCTCGGCGCCGACCAGCGCGTCGAGGGTGCGGGAGCGGAGCACGGGGGTGCGGTGGGCGATGCCCTTGATCTGTGCGGCGGCGTCACGGACGGCGTCGAGGGTGATCGGCGGGGTGGTGGTCGTCACGCGGGTCCTCCATCGGGGTCGGGCGTCGGGGCCGCGGCGGCGCGGGCCTGGGAGAGGTAGCTGTAGGCGGAGGCGCGGGAGATGCCGAGGCGGGCGCCGACCTGCTCGACGGCGCGGCGCACCGCGAACACGCCGTGCTCGTCCAGACCCCGGAACAGGTCGAGCCGTCCCGCGCGGTCCAACCCGGCCCAGGTCCGGTGCTGTCCGGCGAGGTGGGTGTCGAGGATGGCGTCCACGACGGAGTCGACGTCGTTGCCGAAGGTGGTGACCGGTGCGTCCGTGGCGCCCTGTCCCAGGCCGGCCAGCGCGCCGAGCAGTGCGTGGGCCTCTCCTACGGCGGTGATGTCCACGTTGACGCACAGCGCGCCGAAGACCGCGCTCGTGGAGTCCCGCAGGACCATCGTGGACGACTTCACGAGTCGGCCGGTCGGGGTGCGGGTGACGTAGTTGAGGTCGTCTGCCGCCGCGTCGCCGCGGGCGACGATCCGCAGGCCGATCTCGCTCATCGACCCGCCCACGGCCCGTCCGGTGACCGAGCCGGCGAGGGCGACGACGGACTTCTCGGGCCGCCGGTAGTCGTGCAGGACCACCTCGCACATCGGCCCGAAGGTCGCCACGAGGCCGTCGACGACCGGTCCGAGGGCGGCGATGATCGCGTCGCGTTCGGCGGTGAGCGCCCGTGCCTTGTCGGCGACCATGACGTGCCCCCGTTCTTTCGCGGCTCTGTGATTCGGCGGCTTCGGTGATTCCGGGCCGCGCCCGAGACCTAGACTACATGTCCAATCTCTGGACTAAAAGTCCAGAGTCCACGGCGCCGCCGCACTCGGGACGCCGTCCGCCTAGGACACCGAGTCGTGTGTCGCCGCGTGCACCAGCGCCTCCCTCGCCGCGTGCCGGTCGCCGACCGTCTCCCACCAGGTGTGGGTGTGCATCTCCTCGGCCAGCCGGCGGCACCGCTCACGCGCGTCCGACAGCCGCTCCCGCTGCTCGCCGGTGATCTCGGCCCGCCCCGCCGCGACATCGGCGCCGCTGGGCAGGTGCGAGGCGATGTCCTGGCAGTGGGCCAGCGCCCTGGTGAAGGTGCGCCGGGCGGCGACCAGGTCGCCGGGTATGACGAACTCGCCCACGGTGAACGGCCGGGAGAACTCCCAGGACGGCGGTTCCGTGTGCCACAGCGAGGCGTCGAGGGGCCGTTCGTCGTCACGCGCCCGCGCGAGCTCCGCCCGGACGTCCGCCTCCGTGCCGTCCCCGGTCCCCGGGTCGAGCGGTCGGCGTACGGGATCCGCCGCTCCTCCCCGGCGCTGCGTCGGCACCCCGGGCAGGGGTTCCGGGCGGCCTTCGAGGAACTCCTCCTTGTCCGCCGGGGTGACCCACATGTGCCAGCCTCGGCGGCCCGCCGGGTGGGGCAGGTAGAGCGAGACGAGTTCACCGGTGGCCGTGCGCCGGATGACGTCGTCGTAGTAGAGACCGCGCACCGGTTCCCACAGCCCGTGCCGGCCGCCGCACCTGCTGGTGCCCTGGCGTGGGCACGGGACCGGGTTGGTCCAGTCGCAGCGGGACATGTGCAGCTGCTTGATGCCGCCGCGCACCGGCAGGGCCGCGCGGTCGGTCACGTCACGCCAGCTCTGTACGTTCAGCCGGGCCCAGGGGGCGCGGTCGATGGGGATCGCGTTCTCGTTGTTGACCAGCCACAGCGGGGTGAGCCCGGCCTCGCGCGCGCCGCGGGTGCGCTCGTCGACGGATCCGCCCGCGATCGCCGAGAGCTGGATCTCGTAGCCGAACCGCCTGCTGTCGGTGCCCTCCACGGTCACGTCCGTGCGCCGCTTCCCGCGCCGGCCGTCGTCCGGGCGGGTGACGCGGAACCCTTCTCCCCCGGCGACCTGAGCGGTGTATTCCTCGAGTGCCTTGTGGAGATCGCTCTCGGCCTTCGTCTCGGGGCGCTCGCCCTTGGCCACATGCATCCCGTGCGGACGGCCGTCGACCTTGCGGATCGCCATGAAGCCGGGGCAGATGAAGCCCTCGTCCTCATGGGCTTCCAGGCAGTACAGAAGATCCGGCTGGTAATTGCCGTAGATCTCGTCGAGCAGCCCCGGGTATTCCGGGTGCCCGAGATCGGCCTCGGTGAGGTCGAGCGTGATTCCGAGGCCCCTGTGCCAGACGCTGTAGGTCATGCTTCGAGCGTAGGACGCGCCACTGACAACGGGGTTCGGGCGGCCGGGCATGAAGGGGCCACGGAATTGCGTTCGTTGATATAACGGGAATCGCCGGGCAAGAGCAGGGCGGCTCGCGTCCGGCATGTTCCTAGCGAACGAGGACGTAATGCTCCGTATTCATTTCACCCCCCACGACCTGCAGAGCATCCGGATCCTGCGGCGCCCGGACCCGCTGTGGGAGCTGGTCTGCAGTATGTGTCGACTGAAGACCGGACAGGGACCGCTCGAATTCGGTCAGTGGCGTCGTTCGGCACGTTCGAGAATCGCCGGTGAACCGGCGTTGAGAGAGGCCCTGCAGCCGCTGCGGTCACTGATCCCCAGCGCGGGCTACATCCCCGATTTCCTCACTCCCCCGATCTCCGGCGCGGAGTTGACCGCAGGCCTCGACGAGGTGCGTGCCACTCCGCGCCGACGGGTGGTGCGCGAGCTGACGCGGCTGAGCGGGACTCGTTCGCTGCCCGCCTGGACGACCGGGCTCGGCCGCCCCGGCGACGGTGGACTGGCCGCCCTCACGCGCGCGCTGGGGGTCTATTTCCGCACCCTGGTGGAGCCGCACTGGTCCCAGGTGCGCGCGATGGTCGGCGACGACCTCGACCGGCGCACGAAGACGCTCCTGGACGGCGGCACCGTCGCGCTCCTGAACGGGCTGCATCCGCATGCCCGTTGGCGCTCCCCGGTCCTCGAGGTGGACTACCCCGTGGACCGCGACCTGCATCTCCAAGGGCGCGGGCTGCTGCTGGTCCCGTCGTACTTCTGCTGGGGGAGGCCGACGGCGCTGGCGGACCCGGAGTTGGCGCCGGTGCTCGTGTACCCGGTGTCGAAGACCCCGCTGGACGTCTCCCGCCGGACCGGGGAGTCGCTCGTACGTCTGCTGGGACGCACGCGTGCAGCGGTCCTGGCCGACGTGGCCGAGCGGGAGGGCCGGACCACCTCCGAGGTCGCCGAGGCGGTGGGCCTCTCCCTGCCGAGCGTCAGCCACCAGCTCGGCGTGCTGCGCGAGGGTGGCCTGGTCGACAGCCGACGCGCCGGCAAGTACGTCCTGCACTCGGCGACCCCGCTGGGGCTGCGGCTGCTCGACGCGGGGTGAAGGTGCCGCCCACGCGCGCGTGGAGCTTTTGCAGCCCCCGTGCGCGTACTGCTCGGTCCGCGACGCGCGCGTGGTGAACACTCCCGCACGGCACCCCCGTCGATCAGTCGACGCTCGTCCAGCGTGAGGAGTCCGCGGCACTGCGTTCGACGGCCCGCATCACGCACTGGACCTGGAGGCCGTCGGCGAACGAGGGGCTCGGCCGGCTCCCGTCCTCCGCCAGCGCCGTCAGGAAGTCGTGGACCTGGTGGACGAACGCGTGCTCGTAGCCCAGGCCGTGACCGGGCGGCCACCAGGCGCTCAGGTACGGGTGTTCGGGATCCGTCTCCAGGATCCGGCGGAATCCCGCCTCCGTCTCCGAATCGGTGGCGTCGTACAGCTGGAGCTCGTTCATCGCCTCGAAGTCGAAGGCGAGCGACCCTCGTGACCCGTTCACCTCGATCCGCATGGCGTTCTTGCGTCCCGTGGCGAAACGCGTCGCTTCGACCACGACGAGGGCACCGCCTTCCAGCCGACCCGTGAACGCGGTCGCGTCGTCGACGGTCACCTGGCCGCGCTGTTCCCCTGCGCTCGCCGACAGCCCGCTGGACTCCGTCGGCAGCGGGCGCTCGGTGACGAATGTGGCCTGTACCGCCGACACCCCGGTGAGCCGCTCGCCGGTCAGGTGCTGGAGCAGGTCGATGACATGCGAGCCGAGGTCGCCCAGCGCGCCGGAACCGGCCTTCTCCTTCCGCAGCCGCCACACCAGCGGGAACTCGGGGTCGACGATCCAGTCCTGGAGGTACTGGGCTCTGACGTGCCGCACCTTGCCGATCACGCCCTCGGCGATCAGCCACGCGGCGTGGGCCAGCGCGGGCACGCGCCGATTGTTGAAACCGACCATCGACCGGACGCCCGCCTCCGCGGCCTCCTGGGCTGCCGCGGCCATCCGCTCGGCCTCCTCCACCGTGTTGGCGAGGGGCTTCTCGCACAGCACGTGTTTGCCGGCGGCCAGGGCGGCGATCGCGATCTCGGCGTGCGAGTCGCCGGGCGTGCAGATGTCGACGACGTCCACGTCGTCGCGGCACACCACCTGCCGCCAGTCGACCGCCCAGTCGCCCCACCCCAGCCGCTCGGCGGCCCGCGCCGTGCCCTTGGGGTCACGGCCGCAGACGACGGTCATGTCGACGTCGAAGGGCAGGTCGAACACTCGGGGTGCGGTGCGCCAGGCCTGGGAGTGCACGGCTCCCATGAACGAGTGGCCGATCATCGCCACCCCGAGGCGGGGGCGGCCGGGCACGGGGTCGGGCGAAGGGCGGGGCACGGGATCTCCGTATCGGTAGGGCGTCAGGCGGACGCGGCGGCGGGCGGTGTCCGGTGCGGGGCGAGGGCGCCGCGGACCGACGGCCAGGCGGCGAGGGCGGCGCGTACGTCGGGGCGGCTCTCCTCACGCAGGGCCGCCGCGTACGCTTGGTCGAGCACGTCGTCGACGAGTACGCGACGGCCGGTCCTGGCCGACTCCACCGCGGCCTCGACCATCGCCAGGCTCATGGTGTTCTCGTGCACCTCGCCCATGGGCACGCTGCCGGTCCGCAGCGACTCGACGAAGACGCGCAGCGCCCCGGCGATGTCGGAGTACGGGGAGCGGGGCCGCTCGGCGGGTTGTACGTCGGCGACGAGCACGGGCTCGTGGTCGCCGTCCCACTGCGCCGAGCCCTTCTCGCCGCTCGCCCGCCACACCCCGTTCCACGACGTCTCGGCGCCCGGACTGCACCAACTCCCGTTGTACGCATAGCGCGCACCGCCCTCCATCTCGAAGACGGCGCTCGCGGCGGCGTCGCCGGCGTACCAGCTCCACGGCGGGTTGTACGCCTGGCAGTAGGCGGAGACCGGATCCGCTCCGAGCAGGAAGCGGGCCGAGTCGAAGGCGTGGATGGCCATGTCGATCAGCAGCGGGTACGCCATCTCCTCGCGGAAACCGCCCATGTGCGGTGCTTTGAAGAACTCGGTCGTCAGCGTGCCGATCGCGCCGAGTTCCCCCAACATCCCACGCAGGGCGAAGAGTTGGGGGTTCCAGCGCCGGGACTGGCTCACCATGAACAGTTCGCCGCTCACCTCGGATGCTGCGGCCAGGGACAGGGCGTGGGCCAGGGTGTCGGCGATCGGTTTCTCGCCGAGGACGGGCAGTCCGGCGAACAACGCGGCGGTGGTGACGGGGTGGTGGGCCACCGGGACCGTCACGTTGACGAGTGCCTGGGCGCCGGTGTCGGCCGCGAGCGCGACCGCGTCGGCGCCGACCGGGAGGTCCGGCAGGCCCACAGCGGCGGCCGACCGATGGGCCGCGTCCAGGTCGAGGTCGACGATGCCGACGAGTTCGGCCTCGGGTGCGGCGGTGACGGTGGTCAGCCACTGCTGTCCCATGGAGCCGGCGCCGACCACGATCACGCGCAGGGGGTTGTCGGGCCCGCAGGGAATCGTCCGGTGGGTCATCGAAGCGGCCCCGAGTAGTCCACGCCGTTGAAGAAGTCGTCGGTGTCGTAGCGCAACAGCACCGGGACGGCGCGCTCGGGCCGGTCCGTACGCGCCCACTGGACGCCGTTGGCGATCACCCGTCGGATGCCCTTGTTGTGGTAGACGGGGTAGTCCTGGTCGCCGGGGCTGAAGTAGAAGATCCTGCCGTGGCCGCGACGGAAGGTGCAGCCGCTGCGGATCACCTCGCCGCCCGTGAACGAGCTGACGAAGACCAGTTCGTCCGGGACGGGGATGTCGAAGAACTCGCCGTACATCTCGTCCTCGTCGACGACGAGCGGATGCGGAACTCCCTGGGCTATGGGGTGAGTCGGGTTCACCGTCCACACCAGCTCGCGGTCGTGCTCGTTGCGCCAGCGCAGGGTGCAGCTGGTGCCCATGAGCTTGACGAAGATCTTCGACCAATGGCCGGAGTGCAGTACCACGAGGCCCATGCCCGACAGGACGTGCCGGTGCACCCGTTCGACGACCTCGTCCGACACCTCGGCGTGGGCCGCGTGTCCCCACCAGGTGAGGACGTCGGTCGACGCCAACACCTCTTCGGTCAGGCCGTGTTCGGGGTCGTCCAGCGTGGCCGTGCGTACGGTGCAGGCATCGCCGAGGTTCTCCTTGATGCCCTCGGCGATCGTGGTGTGCATGCCCTGCGGGTAGATCTTGGCCACGTGCTCCTCGATCTTCTCGTGGCGGTTCTCCCCCCACACGGTCACGCGGATCGGGGCCGGGGGCGGTGCGGAAGACGTGGTCACAGGAGTGTTCTGCCTTTCTCCGAAGTCGCCCTGGGGGCGGGTCATTTGACGGCTCCGCCGGTCACGCCGGTGGCGATGTAGCGCTGTGCCACCAGGAGCAGTACGAGAGCCGGGACCGAGGCGAGGGTCGCGGTGGCCATCACCGCGTTCCAGTCGCTGACGTGGGCGCCGAGGTACTGGTAGAGGCCGAGGGTGACGGGGCGGACGTCCTCGGTCGTCGTCAGGGTCAGCGCGAAGAGGAAGTCGCTCCAGGTGAACAGGAACGTGAACAGCCCTGCGGTGATAAGGGCGTTCCTGCTCATCGGCAGGACGATCGAAACGAACGCCCGGACCCTACCCGCCCCGTCCACCCGCGCCGCCTCGATCACCGAGGACGGAATGTTGCCCATGAAGGCCCGCAGGATCAGGATCGCGAACGGGATGCCCGCGGTGGAGTCGGCCAGGACCAGGCCGGGGATCGAGTTGAGCAGCCCGAGATCGTTGTACGCGCTGTAGAGGGCGTTGGCCACGACGATGCCGGGGACCATCTGGCTGATCAGGATCCCGAACAGCACGGGTCCGACCCAGCGCGCGTCGACATGGGCGAGCGCGTACGCGGCCGGGCTGGCGATGATCAGACTGAACACCACGCTCCCCACCGCGACGAGCAGGCTGGTCAGGAGGTTCGACCCCTGCTGGCTCAGCGCGGTGGTGTAGCCGTCGAGGTTCAGGTGGGTCGGGAACCAGGGTGTGCTGACTGCGGTGTTGGCCGGCTGGAGGGAGACATTGACCATCCAGTAGACCGGGAAGAGCATCACGGCCAGGATCAGCGCGCCGATCGCGGTGTATCGCCAGGGCCGCCGGGAGCGCCGCCGTTGGACGGGTGCGGATGTGACGGGTCGGACCGGTGTGTGCGTGACAGTTGCCATGGCGGCCTCACTGCTCGACGGCGCGACGGTTCGCGCGCAGGTAGAGGACGGCGAAGACCAGCGAGATAACGATGAGGATGTTGCCGAGCGCGGCACCCTGTCCGAAGTCGAACTGCTGGAAGGAGAGTTGGTAGGACTGGCTGGCGATGGTCTGCGTCGCGTTCGCCGGTCCGCCGTTGGTGAGCCCGAGGATGACGTCCAGCACCTTGACCGTGTAGACGACGCCGAGCACGAGCACCACGCTCACCACGGGACGCAGCAGCGGCCAGGTCACGTGCCGGAACGCCCGCCAGCCCGTGGCCCCGTCCAGGGCCGCCGCCTCGTACAACTCCTCGGGGATGTCCTGGAGTCCGCCGTAGAGGATCGCGACGTTGAACGGGATCCCGATCCAGATGTTCACCACGATTACCGCGAACAGCGCCAGCGAGGTGCTGGTCAGCCAGCCGGGGCGGTCCTGTACGAGGTGCAGGGCGCCGAGGAAGCGGTTGAGGACGCCGTTGTCCTGGTCGAGGATCCAGCGCCACACCGCGCTGGAGACGATCAGCGGCACCAGCCACGGCAACAGCAGCAGGGAGCGCAGTACACCGTTCAGCGGGAACCTGCGGCGGAAGAACAGGGCGATGGCCAGGCCGATGAGGAACTGCCCCGCGATCGAACCCACCGTGAACAGCACGGTGTTGAGGAGTGCCTTGTCGAAGACGGAGGACGAGATGACGGCCCGGTAGTTGGCGAGGCCGACCCAGGGCGCCTCGCCGGTGTAGAAGGTGCTCGTGGTGTAGTGCTGGAACCCCATGACGACGTTCTTCACGACCGGGTAGCCGAAGAAGGCCACCATGTAGGCCACGGCGGGCAGCAGGAACAGCAGGTGGGACTGGCCCCGCCGACCGCGTTTCCGCAGGCTCCCGAGCCTCCGGCCCGCCGGGGCGCTGTCCGTGGCCTGCACGGCATGCTCCTTGGCCCGCACCGCTCGGCGCAGTACGTCAGCCATCCTGGGCCTGCTTCAGTGCCTTCGCCGGAGTCGCCCCCTGGGTGAGCGCGGTCTGCATGGCGGTGTAGATCTTGGTGGCGGCCTTGGGCCAGTCCTTGCCCAACTCACCCGTGCGGGCACGTGCGTTGCGCACCTGGTCGGTGAAGGCCTTCATCCTGGGCTGGTCCGCCGCGAACTTGTCCATCAGCGCGGTCTTCGTCGGCACGGTCTGGCGCTGCTCGGCCAGCGCCAGCTGGTTCTTGTCGGAGTTGAGGCAGGCGACGACCTTGGCCGCCTTGTCCTGGCGCTGCGCGTTGCCGGTCTGCGGGACGGTCCAGGTCTCACCGCCCAGCGGGACGACGGGAGTTCCGCCCGCCTTGGGCACGGGGATCTGGACGACGTCGTAGTGCAGGCTCGTCTTCTTGTCGAGGACCGGGAACTGCCAGGGGCCGTTGACCATCATGGCCGCGTTGCCCGCCGCGAACTGGTCGTTGACGTCGGCCTGGCCCCAGCTGACCACGGACTTGGAGGCCGATCCGCTCTTGACCAGGTCCACCCAGAGCTGAAGGGCCTGCGCCGTCTGTGGAGTTGCGATGTCCTTCTCGTCGCCGCCGTTGGACCACATGAACGGCAGGAACTGCCAGGTGCCCTCGTAGGTGGCGGGCGCGGAGAAGGCGATGCCGTACCGCTTGCCCGAAGTGAGCTTCTTGGCGGCCGACTTGAGCTCGGCCCAGGTGGTGGGCGGCTTGACTCCCGCCTTGTCGAGCATGTCCTTGTTGTAGAACAGGCCGATGGTGTTGGTGACCGGTTGCAGGCCGTAGAGCTTGCCCTGGTAGGTCGAGGCGTCCACCACGCCCTTGGCGTATCCGTCCGCCTTCAGGCCGAAGTCGCCGAGCGGCGCGAGGGCGCCGCTGGCGGCGATCTGTTGCAGGTCGGGGTTGTCGAGCATCAGGACGTCGGGCAGGGTCCGCGACGAGGCCTGTTGCAGCACCTTGGGTATCAGGGAGGGGCCGGCCACGGCCTCGCGCTTGATCGTCACGCCGTTCTGCCGCCCGCACGCGTCCAGGACCTTCGCGTAGATCCCCTTGTCGGGCTGATCGGCGTAGTAGTCCATCACCCGCAGCGTGTCGGCGCCGCCGGACGATCCGCTGTTCGAGCCACAGGCGCTCAGCGCGAGCGGCGCCATGAGCGCGAGGGTCACCGTCAGTGTCGTTCTGCTGGAGATCGCTCGTCGTCGAGCCATGTTCTTTCTCTCCTCGGTCGGCGCTGTCTCGGCGGACCGCGCGGGGTGTCGATGCGTATCGACAGCAATGACGCGTCATCCCCTTTGACACGAAGCAGTGGGGATCAGCGGGCGGACATGCTGGTCTGACGCAGGGTCAGACGCGGGGTGACCAGTTCGACGGTCGAAGGGGCGGGCACGCTCTCGCGGTTCAGCAGCCGGAACAGGATCCGCATCGCGCGGCGCGAGACGTCCCTGGGTTCCAGCGAGAGGTTGGTGACGGGGGGTGTGGAGGTCTCGGCCGTGCGGTCCGTGCACAGTCCGATGACGGACAGGTCGCGGCCCGGCACCAGACCGCGGTCCAGCAGGCTCTGGAGGGTCGGCTGGATCAACTGCGGGTCGGGGACGACGAGTCCGAGCCGCTCGCCCCCGCCGGGCAGCGGTTGCGCGAGCGCCTCGTCCAGGGCCGCCTCGGCCCCGGCCCGGCTGGTGTCGGGCGGGCTCACCTCGGCGTAGGCGATGCCGTGCGCGGCGGCCGACTCCTCGGCTCCCCGCAGGAAGCGTCGGACGAAGTTGACGTCGCGCGCCATGACATCACGTGGGTAGCCGAGCAGGACGACACGGTCGTGCGCGGAGGCGGCCAGCTCGTCCACCGCCATGCGTCCGGCCAGTGTGTAGTCCAGGTCGACGCAGTACAGGCCCGCGGGATCGTCCGGCACGCCGATCAGGATGACCGGCACGCTCAGGTTCGCCGCCACGGGGATGCGCGGGTCCTTGGAGCCGACCTCCATCAGCACGATCGCGTCGCACAGGGACTGGTCGCTGAGCCGGGTGAGGCCCTCGGCGCCCTCGTCCTCGGTGGCCAGGATGACGTTGTGGTCCTCTTCCCGGGCGCACTTGGTGATCGTCTCGATGAAGGGCAGCACGCCCGTCATATCGGCACCCGGCGCGAACGGCACCACCAGGCCGATGACTTGGCTGCGCTGACTCGCCAACGCCCGCGCACCGGCGTTCGGTTGGAACCCCAGCGTCTCGATCGCCTCCTCGACCCGGCGACGGGTCTCGGGGGATATCGAGCGGCGCCCGCTCATGACGTAGGAGACCGTGCTCTGCGAGACCCCCGCCAACCGGGCCACATCCCGGCTCGTGACCATGCGGAGCACCTCCCTCGGTTCCCTCGGCGTCGATCGCGGTGTCGATGCGTATCGACTGACTGGGACGAGACTGTAGGGAGGCGCCGCGAACGACGGCAAGGGTCGTGCAGGAAAAGAATCGGCCCCGGTCGCCCACGATCGCCGTGTCAACCGCGTCGGCTCGGGGACGGAACGTCGTAAAGCCCCAGCTCGTCGGCGTCGGGGGCCTGGAAGAGCCTCGCGTACTCCTCCAGCGACGCGCGGCCGACCAGGGCCGCCGCCGGGTCGCCCGCGCGGGCACGGGCATCGAGGCGTCGGCACAACTCGTGGGCGTGCGCCCACAACCGCCCCTCTAACCGGGCTCGCATACGCTTCGCCTGGCGAGGGTCGTCTTGCCGGACCCGGGCAGCCCGCACAGCAGGATCAGCCCGGGCTCTGGGCTCGCGACCATCGGGCGCCTCCATGGCCGGGCGGCATGATCGCGCCCGCTTATTCGTTTGCCGCCGGTCGGGCCGCTCGGATAGGAAGCTCGCATGCTAACGGGCAGCAAAGTCGGGCTCAGGGCCCGGCACGAGGACGACATTCCGATCCTTCAGGCCGAACTCCACGACGACGTGGCCAACTTCTCCCGGTCCAACGGGCGGCCGTGGCGGCCGATCACGCCGGGTTCGAAGGACTCGCCGTTCGCGGTCGACGACAAGGAGCAGGCGTACGCCCCGTTCTCCGTGGTGGAGCTGGAGGGCGGCACGCTGGTCGGCGACGCGACGCTGTGGAAGATCGACACCCACAACAGGTCCGCGCACCTCGGGCTCGGGCTGCTGCCCTCCGCCCGAGGCAAGGGGTACGGCACCGACGTGGTCGCGGTGCTGTGCACGTACGGCTTCGTCGTACGCAGCCTGCAACGACTGCAGATCGAGACGCTGTCGGACAACGAGGCGATGCTGCGAGCCGCCGAGCGCAACGGCTTCGTCCGTGAGGGCGTGCTGCGCTCCGCGGGCTGGGTGATGGGCGAGTTCGTGGACGAGGTGCTGCTCGGTCTCCTCGTCCACGAGTGGAAGCCGGACTCGAAGGGCTAGAGCGGGGGCGAAGGGTCGGGGCAGGGGCGAAGGGTTCGGGGGCGGAGTTCTGCCGGCGCCCGCCTCACCTCGTCGACACCGCCACGCGCGGGCCCGCCGTCTCGCTCCGTGGTGCCGGGATCGTGCCGAAGTCCGAGATATCCAGCAGCACTTGCTGGAGCCTGCGGCGAAGGTCCGTCATCGTTCGGCGCGACTGGGGCGTGTCGGCGTAGATCGAGTTCATGTGGAGGCCGGCGGTGTCCCGTTGGAACCAGGAGGAGGTTCCGTTGGAGCGTGATGCCCATACGTGGGTCGTGGGCCGCCAGTTCTCGTGGTTCTCCGCTCCCGGGCACTTCCGCATGTCGGCGTAGGAGAAGAAGTTCACCGGGAACGGCCAGGTGCGCTTGGCGAAGTCGTCCGGCGCCAGCAGTTCCCACACCCTGACGAACGGCACGTCGATGCTGCGCAGCATGTCCGCGAAGCCGGCCCGCACATTGGCCACCACCTCGGCGAAACTCTCCTCCTCCGCCGCGGAGAACTCGATGGGCATGGTGTTGACGAACCATCCCATCGAGCCCAGCCAGTCGCCCTTGCCGCGCTCGCTGACCGGCATCAACCCCCGGTAGACACCGGGACCGCCAGCCTGCCGGAGCGAGATCGCGACCGCGGCCAGCACCCCCATGAACGCCTTCCCGCCGACCGCGCGGCAACGGTTCTCCAACTCGGCGGTCTGCCGGGCGTCCAGGAGCGGGAACGCCTCGTTCACCGTGGGATACGTACGTCCCGGATCGATACCGAGATCGAGCGGGAACCGCGGGAAGAACTCACCGTTGCGCGCGATGAAGGACTTCCAGTAGTCCAGCCGCCTGTCGCACTCGCTGATCGACAGGTACCGCCGGCGCTGCTCCTGCGCGAAGTCCAAGTAGCTGCCGACACTGGGAAGTACGACGTCACCGCCGGCCGCGTACGCGGCGTACGCGGTCTGGATGTCGCTGACGACGTTCGGCATCGACATGCCGTCGCAGACGATGTGGTCGAAGGCGAGGTACACCGTCGACGACTCGTCCCGGACCACCGCTCCCATCAGGAACAGCGGCCAGGAGAGCGTGTCGATCCGCTTCTTGAAGCTCTCGGACAGAAACGTCCGGAGTTCGTCCGTGGACTCGAACTCCCCCACCTCGACCGGCGTCAGGCCGATGTCCCGCGGGCCGAGCGGCTCGCACGCCAACTCGCCCGCCAGCCGCCGGAACTCGCACCGCAGCACCTCGTGCCGCCGCACGAAATGCAGCAGCGCGGATTCCAGCGCGCTCCGGTCGAGGGTCCCCGACACCTCGAACGCGACGGCGAGCCAGGAGGAGAACAGATCGTCCGCCTTGCGGCCTTCCTCGGCCACGCTGAAATGCTTGTCCTGATTGAACGAGGCCCGTCTGACCGGCCCGTCGCCGCCGCTGCCGGCCTGCTCCCCCGTCCGCCCGAGCTGCCACTCCACCAGGCGCCCGGGCGCCAAGTCGAGTGCCTCCAAGGGAAACTGCCTCATGCTGGCTCTCCCGCCACCTAAGAACGACTCTCTGGACGGGTAACGACTGTCCGGTGATCAGGTGGCGACGTCGGCGCGGCAGCATGTGCCGGAGCTACGAGATGCGGGTGGCCGGGTGGGCCCGTGGTGGTCGCCTCACGACCCCGCGGGCGGGGCGATCCCGACGCGTGTCGGCCCACCTTCATCGGCTGACAAGGCCGGACTCGCCGCAACCCCGATCGACCGCATAGGCGCGCAGGTCGGGGGTACCCGCATCGGTGATGTCAGGCTCACGTGAATGGAGATCGCCGGTGCTGATGGCCCACCCCGCCGTGTTGAAGGACCTGGTCGAGCAGTACGAGACCCTGCGCGCGCTGCACGCCGAGAACGGCAGCCCCGCCGCACGACGCCGGATGGACGACGTCGCCTACACGTTGTGTGTGTCCACCGGTACCCGGGACGTCGACGCCGCTCTCGTGGTCGCCCGGCACCGACTGTCCGGCGCCCGCCCCCAGGACGACTCCGTACTCACCGCCGGCTGACGTCGTACCTCCGCGGTCTTCCGTCACTCCTCCGCTCAGGTCATCGCTGCTTCGTGCCGAGCCGTAGGTCGACCTCGTTCTCCTGGTCCCCCGACGCCGAGCCACGTTCCTGTACGGCGAACGCCACGTCCAGGGCCTCGCGGAGGCGGTCCACGGCGACGTAACTGCCTTGCAGAGTGGCGGAGACCAGGCCCTCCAGCGGGATCGGGCCGGTCGGGATCCACTCCTGCGTCGGCTCGAACTCCGCGGTCCAGACGGCTGATCGGTCTCCCGGCTGGTCCTGGGGCACGTCCTCGGGGGGTCGGTCGGTGGGGAACGCCATGCGCAGGACGCCGAACACGGTGGCGGCGTCCTCCTTGGAGGCTCCGGTGAGAGACACGGTGGCCATCGGGCTCACTCTCCTTGAATGGCTTGACTGGCGCAGCCGTGGGCGGGCGCCGGCAGAACGCCGGTGCCCGCCCACGTGTACTGCGGAGTGACGATCAGACGCGTCCGTCTCCGTAGTAGCCGCCGACCTGCTCGTGGTAACCCGCGTCACCGACGTGCTTGTCCTTGTCGAACTCGGGGGAGTTCTTGATCTCGTCCTTGGTGCGGCCGACGTGGACCGTCCGCTCCGCGACGTCGATGGACGAGATGACGCCGGCGGGGAGCAGAACCTGCTTGCCGAAGATCCAGACTCCGGTGTCGACGACGATGTACGCCGCCCCGACGTCCTCGGAGTGCTTGTCGACCTTGCCGATCGAGCCGTCGCTCGCCTCGACCTTGAAGCCGGTCAGATCCATCCCCGTCTGGTGGCCGGTCTCGGCCTGATAGCCCCACATGTTGTCCGTCATACAAAACCTCCCCTTGCAATGCGTGAATACCGAGGAAGCCCGTCCGATATTTCGGTGGGCGACCCTCGGCGGGACGGGTGCCCCTCGTTGCCCGTCCCACACTCATCCATTTATTGATGGCGAACCCTGCGCCACCGAATATCGGGGCGGGCTGTGGTCATGGCTGATCGTGCGGTCAAAAGGCACAGGTCAGCGACGGCGCAGCATCATGACGATGAGGACAATGACAATGATGAGGACGACGGTACCCAGACCTATGTACACGATTTTCTCTTTCCTTCGGGAAGCGGCGCCCATCGGTGCCGCGGAGTACCGAGTGCCCCGGATAACGCGTTTCAGCCCTCACACTTCCTGATGCCATTTCTGGGGCACCGCGGGCGGGATATCCATCCACCGAGCGGTGAGGAGTCGTTGTCCGGGTACCCGGCACACGATCAGGCGGTGGCAGGAGAAGACCAGTTGATCGCCCAGAAGGACAGGTGAGTACCCATGACGACAGAAGGCACCCCCCGCACCGGCAACGGAGCACAGGAACCGGTCGGCGACCTGGTCCAACGTGCCTCGCAGCAGTTGTCCCAGTTGGTCCGCGACGAAATGCGCCTGGCTCAGGCGGAGATGGTCCAGAAGGGCAAACGCTTCGGCAAGGGCGGCGGACTGTTCGGCGGCGCCGGTCTGATGGGTGTTCTCACCCTCCAGGCCCTGGTGGTCACCGTGATCGCCGCGCTCTCGCTCGTCATGGATGTGTGGGCGGCGGCGCTGATCGTCACGGCCGTCCTGGCCGCGGTCTCCGCGCTGATGGCGACTCTCGGCAGGCAGCAGATCAGCAAGGCATCCCCGCCGACGCCGGAACAGACCATCGACAGCGTCAAGGCCGACGTGGCCGAAATCAAGGAGAAGGCACACCGATGACCCAGGACAAGCCGCACACGGGCGATGAGGCAACACCCTCCCCGGAGGAACTGCGCCAGCAGGTCGAAGCGACCCGAGAGGAACTCGGCGAGACCGTCGAGGCGCTCGCGGCCAAGGCCGATGTCAAGGCCCGCGCCCAGGAGAAGACGGACGCCGTCAAGCAGCAGGTCGAGGAGAAGACCGCACAGGCCAAGGCCCAACTGCGGGACAAGGCATCACACGTGGCCCAGGTGGTGCAGGACAAGACCCCGGAGACGGTGCGGGCCAAGGCCGGCGCGGCCACGGAACAGGTCCGCGACAAGGCGGTTCAGGCCGGGCAGCTCGCGCGGGAGAAGACCCCGGATCCGGTGCTCGAGAAGGCGGACCAGGGCATGCGCGCGGCACGCGCCAACCGCGTCCCGCTGCTCGCCGCGGCCGGCGCGTTCATCGCGCTGCTGCTCATCCGCCGGTCCAGGAAGCGCCGTTGAGAAACGTGGGAAGAGGGCGCACAGAGCCACTCAGCATGGTCCTGTGCGTCCTCAACCTTCTGAATCGCCCAGGTCAGCGCACCCTGCCCCGCGGCTTCAAGGCCACCGGCGGCAGTTCGGGCGCCGGGATCGGGTCACCGTCGTAGCCCTTCACCTCGCCGAAGCGTGTTCCCGTCATCCAGTCCGTGCGGGCCTGCTCGATCTCCTGCTGGGTGCGGCCGATCCAGTTCCAGAACATGATCAGTTCCTCCTCGAACGGCTCACCGCCCAGGAGCATCAGCCCGGCGTCCGACTCGGCCCGCACCGGCAGTTCGTCGCGGCCGCAGCCGAGGTAGAGCATCGAACCCGGCAGCAGGGGCACACCGTCGACGCGGGTCTCGCCGGACATGGCGAGCACGGCGTACTCGAAGTCCCGCTCCAGCGGGACGCGTACGTCCGCTCCGCCGGCCAGCGTCAGGTCGGCGCCGACGATCGGGGTGTACGTCGTGCCGGGCGAGGTCGCGCCGTCGAGGTCGCCCAGGATCAGGGTCGCCTTGAGGCCCGGTGCCGTGACGACCGGGAGTTCGGCGTGGTGCTCGAAGCGCGGATCGGTGTGGCGGTGACCGTCCGGAAGAGCGACCCACAGCTGCGCGCCGTGCAGGAACCGCGCGTGCGGACGGGGGCTCTCCTCGGAGTGGCTGATCGCGCGCCCTGAGGTCATCAGACCGAGCTCGCGCGGGCGGATCGTCTGGAGGCTGCCGGTCGAGTCACGGTGCAGCACCTCGCCGTCGTGCAGCCAGCTCACCGTCTGCAGACCCATGTGCGGGTGCGGCGGGACCTGCATGCCGGACTCGTCGGCGATGTCGTCGGGGCCGTAGTGATCGACGAAGCACCAGGCGCCGACCATCCGGCGGCCCAGGTTGGGCAGCAGACGACGGACCTCGGTCGACGCGCCGAGCTGCACCCGGCGAGGGCTGAGAAGTTCACGCACGGGCTCCGCCACCACGAAGCCACGACCACCGCACAGGGCGGGAACCGCCTCGCGATCAAGATTGCTCATGTCCCACAACCTAGCCCCGTCGGAGCCGTTCCGTCAGTCAGGGCGAAAATAGTAGCCATGTATATAGTAGCCATGTACTGTATCCGCCATGAGCAAGGGTTCCGGTACAGATTCCGAGAAGGCGACACCCGGTGCGCTGGTGTGGCGCCTGTCGATGAAGTGGCGGGTCGCGGTCGACCGGGCGGTGGCCCCGCTGGGGCTCACCCACGCGCAGTACGTCATGGTGGCCTCGCTGTACGGGCTGCGGCGGGCCGGGGAGCGCCCCAGCCAGCGGCGCCTCGCCGACGTCACGGGACTCGAGCCGCTCTACGTGTCGAAGCTGGCGCGCGCTCTCGAGGCGGCCGGCCTGGTCGAGCGGGACCGGGATCCCCGGGATCCCCGCGCCGTACAACTGGCACTCACCGAGCAGGGCCGCGAGGTCACCGGGCGCGCGATCAAGGTCGTACAGGGGCTGTTGCGGCAGTTGCTGGCGCCGCTCGGCGGTCTGGACAGTCCGCGCGCCAAGGAGTTCTCGCGTGACCTGGCGACCCTGCTCGACGCACCCCTGGACCCCTTCGCGTCCTCCGCGCACGACGAGAACGAGCACGACGACATCGAGCATGACGACATCGAGACGGAGCAGTCATGACCACCACCGCACCCACCGTCAACGGCCAGGTCATCGGCCTCGCCCACTACGCGGGTCGCGCCGTCCTGGAGAGCGTCCTGGCCCTCCACGGCGCCACCTTCCAGCAGCAGATCACCCTCAACCGGGTCACCGGGGGTCCGGTCGAACGGGACGCCCTCGTCGAGGAGGTCGCCGACGCGCTCAAGGTCGGCACCGCCGAGATACAGGGTGTCGTCGCCGAGCTGATCGCCAAGGGGTCGCTGGCGCCCCAGGCCTCGCAGGTCCGGCTCACGGACACCGGGAAGGCGTTCCACGCCGAGGTGTCGGCCGAGGTCGGGGAGATTTCCGCCCGGCTCTACGCCGGTATCCCGGCCGAGGACCTGGCGGTGGCCGGCGGCGTGCTGGCCCAGGTGACCGAGCGGGCCAACGCGGAGCTGGCCGCGCGCCGCTCCTGACGCACCCACCCCTCCCGGGATACGTACCGCCCCTCCCGAGGTAGTGGAATATTCAATCAACTCCTCCAGTTGAGCAGGCCGAAGGAGGCAACGAGTGGACACCACGTACTACGACCACGGAACACCGGCGGAGCGCTGGGAGCGCGCGCAGCTGTTCTTCGACGCCAAGGACTTCACGGCCGCCGCACGGGTGCTGGACGGGCTGGTCGAGGAGGTGCCGGAGCAGACCGGGCCCCGGCTGCTGCTGGCTCGGGCCTACTACCACTCGGCCCAACTGAAGCGCGCGGAGAGCGAGTTGCGGGTCATCGTCGAGCGCGACCCGGTGGAGCACTACGCCCGGCTACTGCTCGGCCGGACGCTCCAGCGGCAGAGCCGGGACGAGGAGGCCGACTCGCACCTGCGGATCGCCTCGGCGCTCGCGGGTGACTTCGAGCAGGTCTGAGCCACACCGCACGACCGACCCCCGGGTCGCCTCCGTATCGAGGTGGCCCGGGGGTCGTCCGTCATTTGGCCGCCACTGTCCCCCGCCGGTGGGCGATCTCGCCCAGGAGGATGTCGGCCGCGATGAAGGCGGCCAGGGGGATGCCGAGCAGCGGGACGAAGTAGCCGAGGACGGCGATGACGGCGACGCACGGGACGAGGATCTGCGGGGGCACGTTCTGCCAGGCGCCGCGCGGTATGGGGCGGCCGAAGGAGGAGCCCCGGCCGCGCTGCCACCACATGCGGTAGCCCCAGACGATCAGCAGGATCAGGGAGGCCGCGAGCAGCATCAGGGCGATCTGGTTGACCAGGCCGAACAGGGAACCGGTGTGCAGGTCGATGCCCCAGCGGGTCAGCTTGGCGAGCAACGGGTAGTCGGCGAACCGGAGTTCGTCGGTGACCTTGCCGGTGCTCGGGTCGACGGCGACGGAGTCCTGCTTCTCGGGCCAGCTGCGCTGGACCTGGCGGACGACGTACGCGGAGTTCTCGTCGGCGGGCGGGACGATCTCGACGGGGTCGCCGAGGCCTTTCGCGCGGGCCGCCGCGAGCACGGTGTCGAGGCCGACGCCGTGGTCGGCGTCCCCGGTGGTGGTGGCCGCCCCGTGCCCGGCGTGCTCGCCGCCGGCCGCCGCGGAGACCGACGGGGTGGACTGGCCGAGCGAGGTACGCAGTTCGTCGATGTTGGCGCCGGCGTACGTCGACCAGGTCAGGCCGGTCGCCGAGAGGAAGATGAACCCGGCCGCCGCCCAGACCCCGACGGTGCCGTGCAGACCGAGCGTGCGGCGCCGGCCGCTGGTGCCGCGCACCTTGCGCAGCGCACGGCGGCGGGAGAACCACAGCACCAGACCGCCGCCCGCGATGACCCACAGCCAGCTCGCGGCGAACTCGCTGTAGAGCCGGCCGGTTTCGCCGAGCCGCAGGTCCCGGTGGAAGTCGTCGATCCAGGTGCGCAGGGGCAACGCGCCGGTCGAGCCGTACTGTTCGAGGGCCCCACGCACCTTGCCGGTGTACGGGTCGACGAAGACCGCGAGCGTGTGGTCCGCGTCGACGCCCGCGACGCCCGACAGCAGCACCCTGGTGGTGGCGTCGGACTCCGGGGAGGGGCGTACGGCGGACACGGTGCCCTCGGGGTGGGCCGCGCGGGCGGCGGTGACCTGCTCGGAGATGGGCAGCTTGGTGTCACCGACCTTCGCGACGGTCATCTCATGGGCGTACACCAGCTTCTCGGCCTGGAACGAGCCGGCGTAGAGGAAACCGGTGACGGCGGCGACGAGCAGGAACGGTGCGACGAACACTCCGGCGTAGAAGTGCAGGCGCAGCACCAGGGGGCGCAGCGGGGCCCATCTGGAGGGGGTCGGCGCGGGGACGGCGGCGGGTTGCGGGGCCTCGTCCGTGGTGGTCGGTGGCGCGGTGGACATCGGCGGGATCTCCGGGGGACGGGGACGGTGTGTGACTGTGGCGGTCCAGTAGTCGGGGGCGGAGGGCGTCGAGTTCCCGGCGACACAAGTGGCGTACGTCACAGGGCGTGGCGGTCGTGGCGGAACGTCATGGCATCCTGGCCCGATGGCAACTCCCCGTGACCTCGCACCCCTTGTCGACCTGGTCGAGGAACTCCTCGCGACCGATGGCCCGTTGCCGATCGTGGCCGCCGGTGACCCGGTCCTGCGCAAGAGCACCGAGCGCTTCGACGGTCAGCTGGACCCGGCGCTGCTGGCCCGTCTCGTCGAGGCACTGCGGGTCACCATGCACGCGGCACCGGGCGTGGGCCTGGCCGCGCCGCAGGTCGGGGTACCGCTGCGGATCGCGGTGATCGAGGACCCGGCGCCGGTGCCGGACGAGGTGCGCATCGCCCGGGGCCGGGTGCCGCAGCCGTTCCGGGTGCTGGTCAATCCGTCGTACGAGCCCGTCGGCGGCGAGCGGGCCGCGTTCTTCGAGGGCTGTCTGAGTGTGCCGGGGTGGCAGGCGGTGGTGGCCCGGCACGCCGAGGTGCGGCTGACGGGCGAGGACGAGCACGGGCGCGCGGTGGACGAGGTGTTCAGCGGCTGGCCGGCGCGGATCGTGCAGCACGAGACGGACCATCTCGACGGCCTGTTGTATCTGGACCGCGCCGAGTTGCGCTCGCTGTCCTCGAACGAGGCGATGGCGGAGCGGTGGACCCGGCCGACCCCGGAGGAGGCGGCGCGGGAACTCGGCTTCGAACTGCCGTAGCCCGCCCGAGCATTGCCTTTCACACGCGGCGCGGGGACCACCTGAAGTCGATGGTCCCCGCGTGAACTTCCCTGTCCCGCACGTCAGTTGTCCCGGTACGCCTCCAGCAGGCGCAGCCACACCTCGCTGAGCGTCGGGTAGGACGGCACCGCGTGCCAGAGCCGGCTGATCGGGACCTCGCCCGCGACGGCGACGGTCGCCGAGTGGATGAGTTCGCCGACGCCGGGGCCGACGAAGGTGACGCCGAGCAGGATCTCGCGTTCGAGGTCGACGACCAGGCGGGCCTTGCCGCGGTAACCGTCCGCGTAGAGCCCCGCGCCGGCCACCGAGGCGAACTCGACGTCGACGGCGCGCACCCGGCGCCCGGCCTGTTCGGCCTCCGCGAGCGAGAGACCGACGGACGCGGCCTCCGGGTCGGTGAAGACGACCTGCGGGACGGCACTGTGGTCGGCGGTGGCCGCGTGCGCGCCCCAGGGGTCGGTCTCCAGGAGCGGTACGCCGGAGGCACGGGCGGCGATGGCGGCGCCCGCGATCCGGGCCTGGTACTTGCCCTGGTGGGTGAGCAGGGCGCGGTGGTTGACGTCGCCGACCGCGTAGAGCCACTGGCTGCCGGTGACACGGAGGCTGTCGTCGACGGTGAGCCAGGAGCCGGGGGTCAGACCGACCGTGTCCAGGCCGATGTCCTCGGTACGCGGGACGCGGCCGGTGGCGAAGAGGATCTCGTCGGCCTCGATGCGGTCGCCCTGGCCCGTGACGACCACGACCGTGCCGTTCTCCCGGGTGACCGACTCGACCGAGGCGCCGGTGCGCACGTCGACGCCCGCCGCGGTGAGCGCCTCGGCGATCAGTTCGCCGGCGAAGGGCTCCATGCGGTTGAGCAGGCCCTTGCCGCGGACCAGGAGGGTGACGCGCGAGCCGAGGGCCTGCCAGGCGGTGGCCATCTCGGTGGCGACCACGCCGCCGCCGACCACCACGAGCCGGCCGGGCACCTCCTGGGCGCTGGTGGCCTCGCGGCTGGTCCACGGGCGGACCTCGGCGAGTCCGGGCAGGTCGGGCAGTGCGGCGCCGGTGCCCGTGGCGACGGCGACCGCGTGCCGGGCGGTCAGCGTCGTCACCGTGCCGTCGGGGCCGGTCACGGTGACCGTGCGGGGTCCGGCGAGGCGGCCGTGGCCGCGGTAGAGGTCGGCGCCGATGCCGTCGAGCCAGCCGACCTGCCCGTCGTCCTTCCAGTGGGAGGTGAAGTAGTCCCTGCGGGCGAGGACCGCGGCCGCGTCGAGCGGGCCCTGCACGTCCTGACTCAGACCCGGCAGCCGGCGGGCGTCCGCCTGGGCGATCACCGGGCGCAGCAGGGCCTTGCTGGGCATGCACGCCCAGTACGAGCATTCGCCTCCGACAAGCTCGCTCTCCACGATCGCGGTGGAGAGTCCGGCCGCACGGGTGCGGTCCGCGACGTTCTCCCCCACGGGCCCGGCCCCGAGCACCACTACGTCGTACGCGATGTCTTCCGTTTCCGTCATGGGGCCAGTCTGCTCGGTGGTGTGACCGGAGGCCACACGGGTAGGGGCGCGGAATACGTGACCGGCCGGCCGCGTTGTGCCGACGGCTTCGCCCCGACACGAGGAAGTAGGGATACACGTCATGAGCAGCACCGTGGAGCTCACCAAGGAGAACTTCGACCAGACGGTCACGGACAACGAATTCGTCCTGATCGACTTCTGGGCAGCCTGGTGCGGGCCGTGCCGTATGTTCGCCCCGATCTACGACAAGGCCGCCGAGGAGAACCCGGACCTGGTGTTCGGCAAGATCGACACCGAGGCGCAGCCCGAGCTCGCCGCGGCCTTCGGCATCCAGTCGATCCCGACGCTGATGATCGTGCGTGACCAGGTCGCCGTGTACGCCCAGGCGGGCGCCCTGCCGGAGGCCGCCCTGACGGACGTCATCGGCCAGGCCCGCAAGCTCGACATGGACGAGGTCCGCAAGTCCGTCGCCGAGCAGCAGGCGCAGGCCGAGCAGAACGGCGAGTAGGTCTCAGCCCAGGAGCGGAAGTCCCGTGTAGTTGGCGGCCAGTTCGGCGGCCGCGTGCCGGGACGAGGTGATCCGGCGGAGACGCGCGAGCTGCACCCGGTTCTCGAACGCGTCCCCGTCCGGCTGGGTGTGCAGCATCCGGGTCATGTCGTACGAGAAACGCGTGGCCTGCCACACGCGTGCGAGGCATGCCTCGGAATAGGTGTCCAGGAGCCGCTCGGAGCCCGTGCGGTGCAGTTCGGCGAAGGCGCGGGCGAGGACGCGGACGTCGGAGACGGCGAGGTTGAGTCCCTTGGCGCCGGTCGGCGGCACGATGTGCGCGGCGTCGCCCGCCAGCAGCAGTCGGCCCAGGCGCATCGGTTCGTGGACGTAACTCCGCATCGGTGTCACGGACTTGGCGGTGATCGGGCCGCGCTTCAGGCTCCAGTCGGCGTCGACGGCGAACCGCGCGGCGAGTTCGTCCCAGATCCGGTCCTCCGGCCAGTCGTCGGGGTCGGTGTCGTTGGGCACTTGCAGATACAGGCGTGAGACGTGCGGGGAGCGCATGCTGTGCAGCGCGAAGCCGTCCTCTCCGCGCGCGTAGATCAACTCGTCGCAGGACGGCGCCACATCGGCCAGGACACCGAGCCAGGAGTACGGGTAGTCGTGCGCGTACGACCGGGCGACCTCGGCCGGGAAGGTGCCCCGCGAGATGCCGTGGAAGCCGTCGCAGCCGACCACCCAGTCGCAGCTCAGCGTCTGCTCACGGCCCTCGTGCACGAACCGGACGACGGGTGTCCCGCTCTCCGGCTTCTCCACCGCCAGGGCCTCCGCCTCGAACAACAGCGGTGGCCCCTCGGCCAGTTGGAGGGCGACGAGGTCCTTCACGATCTCGGTCTGGGCGTAGATGGTGACCGTCCGCCCGCCGGTGAGGGCCGGGAAGTCGATGTGATGGCGTTCGCGGTCGAAGCGCAGCTCGATGCCCTGGTGCACCAGCCCTTCGGCGCCGAGACGGTCGGCGGCGCCGGCCTCGCGCAGCGCGTCCACCGTGCCCTGCTCCAGCATTCCGGCACGCTGGCGCTGCTCGACGTACTCCCGCGTCCTGGCCTCCAGGACGACACACTCGATGCCCGCGCGGTGCAGCAGCCGGGCGAGGAGCAGCCCGGCGGGGCCGCCGCCGATGATGCCGACCGTCGTGCGCATGGGCGCCTCCTGAGGGTTCAGCTGGACTCTCGGTGGACGACCGTGGCGCCCAGTACCTCGTGCGTCTCGGGCCCGGCGCCCGGGTCGCGCACCGCGCGGTCCACCAGTTCGGCGAGGTCACGGCCGGACGGGAGCTCGATGTGCACCGTACTCAGCCGGGGCCGCAGCAGCCGGCCGAGGACGAGGTCGTCGGCGCCGATCACGGCCGTGTCCTGAGGAATGCGTACGCCCGCGTCCTGGAGGGCGCGCATCAGCAGCATCGCGTACTCGTCGTTGTAGGCGAACACGGCGTCGAGCTTGAGGGCGTGCCAGCGGGCGGCGAGGCGCGCGGCGGCCTGCTCGTCGTAGGCGAGGGGCAGGTCGGTGACCGCCGCGTCGGTGCCGTCCAGGGCCCGGCGCACGCCCTTGAGGCGGGGCAGCGAGAAGAGCTCCAGGCCGTCCTCCTCGGGAACGAGGACACCGATGCGGCGCCGGCCGCGGTCGTACAGGTGGCGGCCCGCGCAGAAGCCGACGGCCTCGTGGTCCATGAGCAGGGCGTGGGCGCCCTCGACGGAATCGGGGCCGAGGGTGACGACCGCCCGGGCGCCGGAGCGCTTGAGCACGGTCACACCCTGCGGGCCCAGGCTCGCGCCGGGCACCAGGACGGCGACGGGCCGCAGTTCGGCCCACGCGCGGGCGGCCTCGTCGCCCTGCAGTCCGACGGTGCCGTACTGGACGACGGTGTAGTCGAGGCGGCTGAGCGCCCACTGGAGTTCGTTGATGAACTGGCTGTAGAGGGGGCCGATCGGGATGGTGGGGGCGGGCATCAGGACCAGGCGGCTGTGTCCGGCGCGCAGGCTGCGGGCGGCCGCGTGGGGCACGTACCCGAGTTCCTTCGCGGCTTCGTGGACGCGGCGGCGCGTGGGCTCGCTGATGCGTACGGCGCTGGTGTTGTTGAGGACGTAGGAGACGGTCGCGCGCGAGACTCCGGCCAGACGGGCCACATCGGCGCTCGTGGGCACGGGGCGCGCGGCGGGGGACGCGAGCGCGGGCGTGTTCGGTATCTGCACCATGACGTGAGGCATCTTTGCAGAACCTGTGTCCGAGGCCACACCCGGTCCACAACGAACATGTTCGTCACGAACTTGTTCTCAACGAACATGTTCGTTACCGTGGAGACATGACAGACCGCCCCGACATCCCCCGCAGCCGCCGTGAGCGTCCGGCGAAGCCCGCCCTGTCCCGGGAGGGCATCGTGGCCGCCGCCGTGGCCGTGCTGCGCGCCGAGGGCCTGCGGAAGGTGACCATGCGGCGCCTGGCGCAGGAGCTCGACACCGGCCCGGCCTCGCTGTACGTCTACGTGCGCAACACCGCGGAGCTGCACGCGGCCGTGCTGGACGAACTGCTGGGCACCATCGGACCCGCCCCGACCGAGGGCTCGTGGCGCGAGCGGCTGGAGCGGGTGCTCACCGCGTACACGGCGATGCTCTTCGAGCACCCGAGCCTGGCCCGCTCCGCGCTCACCGCCCGGCCGAGCGGCCCGCACTACCTGACCCTGATCGAGACGCTGCTGGCCCTGCTCGACGAGGGCGGCGTCCCGCCGGCACAGGCCGCGTGGGGCGTGGACCTGCTGCTCCAGCACTCCACCGCGCAGGCCGCCGAGCACGTGGAGGACACGTCCGACGAGGAGTGGGATGCCGTGCGCCGTGCCGTGCGAGACGCGTCCGACCGCACACATCCACGCATCGCCGCACTCGCGGACGACCTGCTGTCGGGGCCACCCGAGGCCCGCCAGTCGTGGGCGCTCCGGGCAGTGATCAACGGCATAGAGCGGACCGCCGTACCCGACTGACCTCGCTCCCCCTCCCCTCCCCCACCTGCCACCTCTTCAAGTCCCGCCCCTTTCAAAGAGGTTCACCATGACCACCCCCCACCACCCCATCGCCGTCGTCGGCGGCGGACTCGGCGGGCTCACGCTCGCCCGGGTCCTGCACGTGAACGGCATCGAGGCCGCCGTCCTCGACCTCGACGACTCCCCCGCCGCACGCACCCAGGGCGGCATGCTCGACATCCACGACGACTCGGGCCAGCCGGCGCTGCGCGCGGCAGGTCTGTACGAGGCGTTCCTGACCCTGGTCCACCCGGGCGGCGAGGCCACCCGCGTCCTCGACCGGCACGGCACGGTCCTCGTGGACAGCCCCGACGACGGCAACGGCGGGCGCCCCGAGGTCGACCGCGGCCAGCTGCGCGACCTGCTGCTCGACTCCCTCCCCGAGGGCACCGTCCACTGGGGCGCGAAGGTCACCGGCGCCCGCCCGCTCGACGGCGGCCGGCACGAGGTGACGCTCGCGGACGGTTCCTCCTTCACGACCGATCTGCTGATCGGCGCGGACGGCGCCTGGTCCAGGGTGCGGCCGTTGCTCTCGGACGCGCGGCCCCAGTACACCGGCATCTCGTTCGTCGAGGTGGACCTCCCGGACGCCGACCTGCGGCATCCCGTGAGCGCCGAGGTCGTCGGCGGCGGCATGCTGATGGCGCTCGGCGCGGGCAAGGGCTTCCTGGGCCACCGCGAGACCGACGGCAGCCTGCACATCTACGTGGCGCTCAGCATCCCCGAGGACGGGTTCGACGGCGTCGACTTCACGGACACCGAGGCGGCGAAGGCGTACACGCTGGAGCACTTCGGCGACTGGGACAAGAGTCTGCGGGCGCTGGTCGGCGACGCCGACGGACCGCTGGTGCCACGGCACATCCACGCCCTGCCGATCGGGCACCGCTGGGACCGGGTGCCCGGGGTCACGCTGCTGGGCGACGCGGCCCATCTGATGTCACCGTTCGCGGGCGTCGGCGCCAACCTGGCCATGCTCGACGGGGCCGAACTGGGCCTGGCGCTGGCCGCGCACCCGGGCGACACCGAAGCCGCGCTGGCCGCCTACGAGGCGAGGCTGTTCCCGCGCAGCGAGGAGGCGGCGGCGGACTCCGCCGCGAACGGGATCCTGATGTTCCGCGACGACGCCCCGCAGGGCCTGGTCGACTTCTTCGGCTCGCACCACGGCTGAGCCGGACTCAGCGGGACGGCGGTACGGAGGTCACGCGCTCGACGAGGTCGACCCACCCGGCCTCCAGGCGGGCCATCGGCATCCCGCACTGCCTGGTCAGGTGGTGGATCAGGGCGGGGTCGAGGTAGCCCATCAGCGTCCGCGCCAGCAGTTCGCAGTCGGCGTCCGGCACGAGCTGCCGCAGCAGGACGGTGACGTGCATCGTGAGCGCCCGGGTCGGCGGCAGGTCGAACCTGCGGGTCGGTTCCGGCTGGGCGGCCAGTTGCAGATCCAGCTGCTCCTGCGTGCGGTACAGCACCGCCACGCCGAACGCCCGCAGCCGCTCCAGAGGCGGAGCCCCGGGTCCCAGCGGGGGCGGTCCGCCGAGGAAGTCGGCCTGGAGCTTCTTCGCCGAGTGGTCCAGCAGGGCCATCAGCAGTCCGGTCCGGTCGCCGAAGCGACGGAACACGGTCCCCTTGCCCACCTTGGCCGCGGCGGCCACCGCCTCCATCGTGACCCCGGCCGCGCCGTGCTCGGCGATCAGCCGGGTGGCCGCCTCCAGCAGCGCGGCCCGGTTGCGCGCGGCGTCGGCCCGCAGGCAGGGCTCGTCCTCGACGGGGCTGAGCTGCAACAACTCCGGCTCGCCGACGGGCTCCTGAGGCGCCGGTATGGGCGGCAGGGTAGCGGACATGAAGACAGCGTAAAGCATGGGAACAAAACTGGACCGCAGTCCGCTTAGGGTGCTAGAACTTGAAACGGACCTCGGTCCGGATCGTAACGGCAATGTTTCAGCACCCCCTCTGGAGTCCCCCATGTCTGTTCGCATCCTCGCGCTCGTCGGCAGCCTTCGCGCCGGTTCGCACAACCGCCAGCTCGCCGAGGCCGCTGTGAAGCTGGCCCCGGAGGGCGCGGACATCGAGCTGTTCGAGGGCCTGGCCGAGATCCCGTTCTACAACGAGGACATCGACGTCGAGGGCGACGTGCCGCCCGCCGCCGCCAAGCTGCGCGCCGCCGCCCAGGCCGCCGACGCCTTCCTGCTCTTCTCCCCCGAGTACAACGGCACCATCCCGGCCGTCCTGAAGAACGCCATCGACTGGCTGTCCCGCCCGTACGGTGCCAGCGGCTTCGGCGGCAAGCCCGTCGCCGTGGTCGGCACCGCCTACGGCCAGTTCGGCGGCGTGTGGGCGCAGGACGAGGCCCGCAAGGCCGTCGGCATCGCCGGCGGCAAGGTGATCGAGGACCTCAAGCTCTCCATCCCCGGTTCCGTGGTCCGCTTCGCCGAGACCCACCCGGCCGACGACGCCGAGGTCGCCGCGCAGGTGACCGAGGTGCTCACCCGTCTGCACGGTCACGCGGGCGAGACCGTCGCCGCCTGATCGGCGCACGCGTCACCCGAAGGGGCCGGAGCTCTGAGCTCCGGCCCCTTTTCAGTGGTGCGGGCCCTTCCGGCCCAGGGTCTCCACAGGGCCCGCGCCGGGGCGGTTCCACTGCGGCACCGGTCGGCTGGTGCCGCCCCAGGTGGCGTTCCCGTCCGCGTCCGTGCGCCAGGACCAGCAGGCGTGCGCGCCCTCGGGCCAGCCCTCGGGGTTGTCCTCCCAGGTCTCGCCTCGGCCGTAGGGAGTCATGTCGAGCAGGCCGAGGGACCCGTTGACCCGCTCGTTGCCGCGACCCGTCGTGGAGTAGGTGAGGAACACGCGGTCGCCGTCGCGCAGGTAGCTGGCGAGGTAGCCCATGTGGCCGCCGGCCGGCCCGTCCACACCGCGCACCGAGTACCAGGGCTGGGTGTAGCCCATGAACTCGACGTACGAGGCGATCTCGTCCCACGGGCCCGTGGCCAGCACGGCGAACGAGACGCCGCGGGCGTGGAGATAGACGGCGTCCTGGAGGTGCCAGGCCGTGGTGGTGCAGCCCTCGCACTGCCCCTGGTGGGGCGCGCCGTCGTACCACATGTGCTTGTAGACGACGAGCTCGTCGCGGCCCTGGAAGAGGTCCAGGAACGGGACCGGTCCGTCGGCGCCGGTGACCTCGACCTTGCCGTCGAACTCGACCATCGGCAGCCGCCGCCGGGCCGCGGCGATCGCGTCGCCCTCGTGGGTGTGCGCCTTCTCCCGGATCAGCAGCTCCTCGCGCGCCGCCTGCCAGGTGGCCAGGTCGACGACCGGCGGTTTGCCGGGAAGGCCGCCGCTCGCGTTGCCGGGCGTGGTCGTCATGGTGTCCTCCGTGGTGTCCGATGCCGGGCGTCGTCGTACGACGCGCTACGACGCACACCGGAACAGACTCGCGAAGGCGCCGGAACTCATCGCGGCCGAGGGCTGTGGTTCGGGTCGGTCCGTCCCCTGGGGCCTCAGGCCACCACCGTCCGCGCCAGCTCCCGCAGTTCGCGCAGCGCGGCGGCGACCGCGGGACGCTCCCGGCCGCCCGTGCGGGTGGAGGTGAGGAGCTTGCGGTGCGGGTCGCCCGTGCAGCGGACGCGGGTGATCGGCAGGTGCGGGGTGAGCTGGGAGAGCCTCGGGATCAGGGCCACCCCGAGCCGGTGGGCCACCAGGTGGGCGGTGACGTTCCACTCCACCGTGTAGTGGACGACGCCGGGGCTGAACCCGGCCTCGCCGCACGCCGACAGCACGTGCGGGCTGCACGGGCTGTCGGGCATCGGGGCGATCCAGTCCTCGTGCGCCGCGTCGGAGAGGTCGACGCGCTCACGCCCCGCCAGCGGGTGGTCATCGGGTACGACGAGGTCGAACGGGTCGTCCAGCAAAGGCTGTTGGTCGAAGCGGGCGTCGCTCAGCGGCGGGTTGAACGGCGTGGCCTCCACGACCGCCAGATCGGCCTCGCCCTCGAAGAGCTGGTCGAAGCTGTCCGGCACGCCCGCCTCCCGGATGCGCACCGACAGCCGCGGATGCCGCTCCCTCAGCCGGGCCGCCATCGGCGCGAGCAGCACCGACACGGCCGTCGGGAAGCCGCTCACCCGCAACAGGCCGCCGGGGGCGCTGTGTTCGGCGCGGAGATCCAGCTCGGCCTGTTCCCAGCGCGCCTCGATGGCGTCGGCGTGCGCGAGCAGACTCTCGGCGGCCGGGGTGAGGCGTACTCCGCGGCCTTGCGGCTCCAGCAGGTCGACGCCGAGTTCGCGGGCGAGCCCGCGGATCTGCTGGGAGGCGGCGGACGGGGTGAAGTGCAGGGCGTGGGCGGCCGCGGTGACCGTGCCGTAGTGCGCGACCGCGCGCAGGACGTGGAGCCGGCGCAGATCAATCATGAAGTCCACGCTTCAAGGTCGGGTCCGGAAAGTCAACCTGGACGTGTACGGAGGTCGGGCCGCACGCTGGGTGTGTCGCGACGGTCAACCAGCCACGAGATACGAGGAGTTCCCATGCCCGGCCCGACCGGCGCCGCCTGCCCGCACTGCGGATGGCCCGACGCCGCCGACCCCTTCCAGGTGCTGTCCCGGCACGCCACCGCCGGCGGCCTCACCCTCTGGACGCGCTGCGGCTGCGGTTCGCTCCAGGTCAGGAGCGTGGACGACCGCGGTGTGCGGATCGTCTCGCGCAGCCGCCCCGCCACCGCTCAGTCGAGTCCGGCCAGCCGCTGAACGGCCGGTGCCACGAAGCTCTCCATCCAGCCGGAGGTCTCACCGAGGCGCGGCGAGAGGATGACCGTGTCGATGCCGAGCCCGGTGTAGCCCTCGATGTCCCGGGTGGCCGCGTCGAGGTCGCCCTCGTTGACCGCCTCTCCGCTGTAGGCGACGGTCTTGCGGATCGTGTCGTAGTCGCGCCCCTCGGTGTCGCAGTGGGCGCGGAGCACGTCGAGCTTGTGGCGGACCTCGTCCGGGGAGGTCGTGAAGAGGTTGCACGCGTCGCCGTAGCGGGCGACCAGGCGCAGCGTCTTCTTCTCGCCGCCACCGCCGATCATGATCTCGGGGCGGGGAGCGCTGACCGGGGCCGGTACGCACAGGGTCTCGGCCAGCCGGTAGTGCTTGCCCTCGAACGGGCCGTTGTTGTCCGGGTCCCACATCTGGAGGCAGACGCGCAGGGCCTCCTCCAGGCGCTCGAAGCGCTCCGCGAGCGGCGGGAAGGCCACGCCGAGGCCCTCGTGCTCGCGGCCGTACCAGGCCGCGCCGATGCCGAGGGTGGCCCGGCCGCCGGACAGGATGTCGAGGGAGGTGGCGATCTTGGCGAGCAGCCCGGGGTGGCGGTACGTCACACCGGTGACCAGCGCGCCGAGCTGCACCGTGGAGGTCTGGCCCGCGAGGTAGCCGAGGGTCGTGTAGGCCTCCAGCATCGGCGCCTCGGCGCCGCCGTTGAACTCCATCTGGAAGTAGTGGTCCATGACCGACAGCCAGCTGACCCCGGCCGCCTCGGCCGCGCGGCCGGCCGCGGCGAGCTCGGTCCCGAGGGCGGGGCCTCCCCCGCGGTGGTCGAACCGGTTGATGTGCACACCCACACGCATGTCCGTCTCCGTTCGCCCCGGCCCGTACCGATCCGTGCCGACCCCGGCGACGTTAGATCTTCGAGCACTCTCGAAGTCAAGGACGCGCCGCTTCACGCCTGGGGCGTGCCGCTTCACGCCGGGGGGCGTGCCGCCTCACGCGCTTCCTGCTTCTTCGACGCCCGCAGGCTGGTGAACGTCGTGACCGCCAGGACCAGCACGATGAAGCCCAGCGAGAAGGGGATGGAGATCTCCGGGACGTGCACGCCGGACTCGTGCAGTGCGTGCAGCACCAGCTTGACGCCGATGAAGCCCAGGATGATCGACAGGCCGTAGCTGAGGTGCACCAGCTTCTTGAGCAGGCCGCCGATGAGGAAGTACAGCTGCCGCAGGCCCATCAGCGCGAAGGCGTTGGCGGTGAACACGATGTACGGGTCCTGGGTCAGCCCGTAGATGGCCGGGATGGAGTCGAGCGCGAACAGTACGTCCGTGGAGCCGATCGCGAGCATCACGACCAGCATCGGGGTCATGACCCGCTTGCCGTTCTGCTCGACCCAGAGCTTGGTGCCGTGGTAGCGGTCGGCGACGCCGAACCGCTTCTCCACCGCCTTCAGCAGCTTGCTCTCCTCGTAGTCCTCCTCGTGCCCTTCCTTGCGCGCGTCCTGGATGAGCTTCCAGGCGGTCCAGATCAGGAAGGCGCCGAAGAGGTAGAACACCCAGGAGAAGGTGGAGATGATCGCCGCGCCGGCGGCGATGAAGCCGGCGCGCAGCACCAGGGCCACGAGGACGCCGACCATCAGCACCCGCTGCTGGTACTGCGAGGGCACCGCGAACTTCGCCATGATCAGGACGAAGACGAAGAGGTTGTCGACACTGAGCGACTTCTCGGTGACGTACCCGGCGAAGAACTCGCCCGTGGGCCCCGCCCCGCCGAAGACGAGAAGGCCCACCCCGAAGAGACAGGCCAGGACGACCCACACGATCGTCCACACCCCGGCTTCTCTGACCGACACGTCGTGGGGTTTGCGGCCGATGAAGAAGTCGACGGCGACGAGCAGGCACAGGGCCAGTACGGTCAGCAGCCAGACGGTGAGGGAGACGTTCACGGGTGGGACTCCTGGTGCGGTGGGGGGTCCGGTCAGCGTTGTCGGGACGTGTGATCTCTTCCACCACGGACAGGTGAACAACGGGCAATGAGGCGGTTTCGGGAGTCCACCCGCCATTCGGCGGGCACCTTCCGCCGGACGGCGGCGGGCCCGGCGGCGCCGTCGCGCGGACCATGGCTGTCGAGAACCGCCGCGCCCCGCGTGAGGAGACGTCATGACCCAGGTTCCGCCCCCGTTCGACCCCGAGCTCGCCGCCGCGCTGGAGCTGGTCAGGGATGTGATCTCGCCCGGCCTCACGCTGGACGACATCGCCACGATGCGCGAGGGAATGGGGGTCGACTTCCTGGGCGAGCTCGACCTGACCCTCGACGGGTTCTTCGAGGTCGAGGACCGTACGGTGCCGGGTCCCGACGGCGAGCCGGACATCTCGCTGCTCATCTGCCGTCCCACCGCCCCCGCGACCGTCGGCCCGCGGCCCGTCTTCTACCACGTGCACGGCGGCGGCATGGTCATCGGCGACAACCGGATCGGCGTGACCGCGGCCCTCGACTGGGCGAAGGAACTGGACGCGGTCGTCGTCTCCGTGGAGTACCGGCTGGCACCGGAGCATCCGCACCCGGCGCCGATCGAGGACGTCTACGCCGGACTGGTCTGGACGGCGGAACACGCGGCCGAACTCGGTGCCGACGCGGACCGGATCGTGATTGCGGGCGCCAGCGCGGGCGGTGGACTGACCGCGGCACTGGGCCTGCTCACCCGGGACCGCAAGGGTCCGCGGCCGATCGGCCAGGTGCTGATGTGCCCGATGCTCGACGACCGCAACGACACCGTCTCCTCCCACCAGATGGCGGGCCTCGGTGTCTGGGACCACACGGCCAACGAGACCGGCTGGACGGCACTGCTCGGCGACCGGCGCGGCGGCCCCGACGTGTCCCCCTACGCCTCCCCCGCCCGCGCCCACGACGTCACCGACCTGCCGCCCACCTTCATCGACGTCGGCTCGGCGGAGACCTTCCGCGACGAGGCGGTCGCCTACGCCACCCGGATCTGGCAGTCCGGCGGAGTCGCCGAGCTGCACGTATGGCCGGGCGGCTTCCACGGCTACGACGGCTTCGTGCCGCAGGCGGCGGTGTCCCGCGCGACCGGGGCGGCACGGCTGAACTGGCTGCGGCGGCTCATCGGCGAGTGAGGGGATCCGGCGGGTGGGGTGAGGAACCGACCTCCCCCACCGCGGGCGAAGCGCCGACATCCCACTCCCCGGGCGAGGACCCCACATCCCGCGCCGACGCGGACTCCCCCGCATCGGCGCCATGCAGGACCATGAACGTATGAAAGAGCTGGCCGGACGACTGACCGCGCTGGATCCGGACGCCGGAGCCGCGGTGCAGGTCATCTCCTACTTCGATCACCTGGCCGAGGCCAGGGCCGGTCTGGAGACCCTGGTACGGGGCGCCGCCGTGCTGGCCGGCTGCCCGGCGCGGCTCGTCGACGGGAGCCGGCGCGTACGGGTCCGGGTCGAGCCCGACGGCACCCGAAAGGACGTCGACACCCCGCCGGACCCCGCCTGGCCGTCCGCCGCGCTGGAACCGGGCGGTGTCCCGGCACTGTGGCTGGAGCGTCCGGCCGGGCAGCCCAGTGTCGTCGACGCGGTGATCGTGGAACGGGCCGCGGGCGCCGTCCGGCTCGTCCTGGACCGCACCCGGGGCCGCGCCCCCGCCTCGCTCGCCGACGACCCGGCCCTGGTGGAGACGCTGCTGGACGCGACGGTCCCGCAGGACGCCCGGCTGCACGCGGCCCGGCTCATCGGCGTCGATCCCGCCGACCCTGCCCTCCGCGTACGCGCCCTCGCCCCGGCCGACGGCAGACCCCGCCTGCTGACCGCCGGCGCGGGCCTCCCGGCCGGCCGCGTCGGCGTCGGCCCCGCCGTCCCCGTGCTCGACCTGCCGCACTCCTGGGCCGAGGCCCGCACGGCCCTGCGGTTCACTGCCGACGGCACCGCGCAGGACCCCGGCCCGTGCGTGGTGTACGCCGATGAGCTGGGCGGCATCGCCCTGCTCGCCGGGCTGATCGCACCGGGCGCCGAGCCACCGGCCGACGTGCACGCCATCGAGGCGGCCGCCGCTGCCGTGCCCGGGCTGCTGGCCACGCTCAACGCCGTGGCCGCGACGGCGAGTCAGCGGGCGGCCGCCGCCGAGATCAACGTCCACCACTCCACGCTCCAGGACCGGTTGACCCAGGCGGAGCACCTCCTGGGCTGGCCGGTTCGCACACCGCAGGGCCGACTCAGGCTCCAACTGGCGCTGGCGATGCGGCACTTGGCGCGTCCGTAACGGTCAGCCGACGTCGCTCGCCTGCCCTGTTCCGCCCGGCTACCCGAGGGGGAACGACGCCTCAAGCCGCCACTCCGTGCCGCTGAACACCACCAGGTCGACCGCCGACACATGAGCCGTGACAGGGAGGTTCGGGCGGATGTCCGCCTCCGCCTCGTCCAGGGCCGCCTCGTCCCGGACCTGGCCGACGGTCAGATGGGGTACGGGCTCGTACTTGCCGCCGTACGGCGGGGCTTCCGGCCAGCGGTCGACGACGGCCTCGGTGAGGCGGCGGAAGGGGGTGTCCGGGTCCGGAGCGAGGTACAGGACGCCGGGGAAGCGGCCGCAGCGCTCGAAGCGGAGGTCGAAGGCCGGTTGCCGGGCGGCCAGTTCGCCGAGGGCGGCGCGGGTGCCGTCGTCGATGACGTCGGCGTGCAGGAACGGGAAGAGGACGGTGACATGGGCCGGGACGCCCGCGCGCGCGGCGGGATCGAGGCGCGCGCGCCACGTTCCGACCACCGGCTCGGCCTCCGGGATCAGCGCCACGAGGCCTGTCTGTCCTGCCTGGAATCCGCGGGAGTCGTCCGTCACCCGACGTGTATATCAGCCGCACCGACGGGCACGGACCCGCACCGGCGGTCACTCGTTGCATACGCGCGCTACATGCTTCCGCCGGTAATTTCACCGATCCCCTATCCTGGATCCCAGTCATCACGCGACGGAGGACCCAGGCCATGACCGCGACGGACCCGGCACTCACCGCCCTCGCCCAGGGCTGGTGCGCCCTCTCGCTGCTGCACGGCAGGATCGAGGCCCACATCGAGCGTGCCCTGCAGGCGGCGCACGACCTGAGCGTGCGCGAGTACTCGCTGCTGGACGTCCTGAGCCGGCAGCACGACGGCGACGGCGGGCATCTGCAGATGAAGCAGGTCGCCGACGCGGTCGTACTCAGCCAGAGCGCCACGACCCGGCTGGTCACGCGCCTAGAGGATCGCGGGCTGCTGACCCGCTACCTGTGCCCCACCGACCGCCGTGGCATCTATACGAACGTCACCGAGTCCGGCTTCACACTGCTGGAGGCGGCCCGCCCGACCAACGAGGCCGCCCTGCGCGAGGCCCTCGACTCGGCCGCGGCGAATCCCGAGCTCGCCCCGCTGGTCAAGGCGGTCGAGACGCTCCGCGTGGCCGCCTGACCCCTGCCCCGCCTCCGCCTCTGACGCCGAGCCCCCGAGGTGCTTTCGCCGCGGGGGCTCTCGCTCGACCACATGCTTGCAGACGCGCTCTACCCGCCCCCGACCTTCCCTGCACTTGCATTTATCCCGCGTCTGCAATTATTGTCGACGCTCGTAAGCGACACACGCAATCGCCTGGAAGGTACCTCCCATGCCTCTCGCCCTTCTGGCCCTCGCCATCGGGGCCTTCGGGATCGGCACGACGGAATTCGTGATCATGGGCGTGCTGCCCGAGGTCGCGGGTGACTTCGGGGTCTCCATCCCGACCGCCGGCTGGCTGGTCTCCGGCTATGCCCTCGGTGTCGTCGCCGGCGCACCCCTGCTGACCGTCCTGGGCACCAAGGTCTCCCGCAAGAAGATGCTCATGTTCCTCATGGGGCTCTTCGTGATCGGCAACGCGCTGTCCGCGTTCGCCCCCAGCTTCGGCGTGATGCTGATCGGCCGCGTGATCGCCTCCCTGGCGCACGGCGCGTTCTTCGGTATCGGCTCCGTGGTCGCCGCCGACCTGGTCGCCCCAGAGAAGAAGGCCTCCGCGATCTCCCTGATGTTCATGGGTCTCACGGTCGCGAACATCGTCGGCGTTCCGCTGGGCACCTACATCGGCCAGGCCGCCGGCTGGCGCGTCACGTTCGTCCTCGTCGCCTCGCTCGGCATCGTCGGGCTGCTCGGTCTGGCGAAGCTCGTGCCCGACGCGGGCCGGCCCAAGTCCCCTGATGTACGTGCCGAGTTCGCCGCCTTCCGCAACGTCCAGGTCTGGCTCGCGCTGGCGATGACCGTCCTCGGCTACGGCGGTGTCTTCGCCGCGATCACCTACATCACGCCGATGATGACCGAGGTGGCCGGCTACTCGGCCGGCGCGGTGACGTGGCTGCTGGTGCTGTTCGGGGTCGGCATGTTCCTGGGCAACCTGCTGGGCGGCCGGTTCGCGGACCGCGCGCTGATGCCGATGCTGTTCACCGCGCTCGCCGCGCTGTCCGCGACGCTGCTGCTGTTCACGGCGACCGCGCACAACAAGGTCCTCGCCGCGATCACGCTCACGCTGATCGGCGCCCTCGGCTTCGCCACCGTTCCCCCGCTGCAGAAGTGGGTACTCGACCAGGCGTCCGCCGCCCCGACCCTCGCCTCGGCCGTCAACATCGGCGCCTTCAACCTCGGTAACGCGCTGGCCGCCTGGCTGGGCGGTGTCGTCATCTCCGCCGGGCTCGGCTACACGTCGCCGAACTGGATCGGCGCTCTGCTGTCCGGTTCCGCGCTGCTGCTGTCCTTCCTGGCCGCGGCCCTGGACCGCCGTACCCGCACCGCCACCGGCCATGTCGTGGCCGCGTCCGCCCCGGCCGACGACATCCCCGTCGCCGCCCGGCACTGAACCGACCGAACCGACCGGCACCGAACCGACCGACCCCGCACCGCCAACACCGCAAAGGAACAGCGCACATGACCCCCACCGTCACCCTCAACAACGGCGTCGAGATCCCCCAGCTCGGCTTCGGCGTCTTCCAGGTCCCCGATGCCGAGACCACCGCCGCCGTCACCAACGCCCTTCAGGCGGGCTACCGCAGCATCGACACCGCCGCGATCTACGGCAACGAGGCCGGCGTCGGCGCCGCCCTCGCCGCCTCGGACCTCGCCCGCGAAGACCTCTTCGTGACCACCAAGCTGTGGAACGCGGACCAGGGCCACGACGCCACGCTCCGCGCGTTCGACGCGAGCCTCGCGAAGCTGGGCCTGGAGTACGTCGACCTGTACCTGATCCACTGGCCGACGCCGGCCCGGGACCTGTACCTCGACTCGTGGAGCGCCATCGAGAAGCTGGCCGCCGACGGCCGGATCCGTGCCGCCGGTGTCTCCAACTTCCAGCCCGCGCACCTGCGTCGGCTGGTGGACAACTCCTCGCTGGCGCCCGCGGTCAACCAGATCGAGCTGCACCCCGGCCTTCAGCAGAGCGAACTGCGGGCGCTGCACGCCGAGTTCGGGATCGTCACCGAGGCCTGGAGCCCGCTGGCCCAGGGCGCGGTGCTGGGCGAGTCCGCGCTGACCGAGATCGCCGGGCGGCACGGCAAGTCGCCGGCCCAGGTCGTGCTGCGCTGGCACCTTCAGCTGGGCAACGTGGTGATCCCGAAGTCGGTGACGCCCGCCCGTATCCGCGAGAACATCGACGTCTTCGACTTCGTGCTCGCCGACGAGGAGATGGCCGCGATCGCGGAGCTGGACCGCGGGCTGCGCACGGGTCCGGACCCCGACACCCTCAACTGACCGTCGAGCGGCCCTGGTTCATCAGATCCAGGGCCACGTTCGCGGCCGCGGTGACGACGTCCGGCCGGGCCCCCGCCGCCTCGGCCACATCGGTCACCAGCCGGACGTCCTTGCGGAGCAGGGGTCCGGCGTGGGCGGCGATGCGGTCCAGGGTGCCGCCGGCCGACGCGATCCTGGTGAGGGCGAAGCTGGCGCCGCTGCCGTGCGCGACGACCCGGGCGAGCGCGTCGGCGTCCACGGACAGGTCCCGGCCGAGGGCGAGGGTGTCGGCGGCCGTGGCCAGGTTGGCCGTGAACAGCACGTTGTTGAGGAGCTTGGCGAGCTGGCCGGTGCCGAGCGGGCCCATGTGGACGACGGGATCGGCGTAGGTCTCGAACACGGGACGGCAGTAGGCGACCGTGCCGGGCTCTCCCCCGGCCATCACCACCAGCCGTCCCTCGGCCGCCGCAGGGCCGCCCCCGCTGACGGGAGCGTCGATCAGTGTGACGCCGTGGGTCCGGGCCCGGTCGGCGAGGCGCCGGCAGGTGTCCGGGTGGACGGTGCTGTGCACGGCGACCACCCCGCCCTTGCGCAGGCCGGCGAGAACCCCGTGCTCGCCGGTGAGGATCTCCTCCACGTCGGCGTCGTCCACGACACAGACGCAGACCAGGTCGCTGTCGGCCGCCAACTCCACCGGGGACGAGGCGCGTTGGGCGGGGGTGTCGGCGAAGGGGACCAGGGTGGCGGGGCGGCGGGCCCACAGGGTGGTCTCGTAGCCCGCGTCGACGATACGGCGGGCCATGGGACCGCCCTGGCTGCCCAGGCCGATGAATCCGACGCGCATCAGCGGGTCTCCTGTTCATGGGGTGAGGGGGTGGGGGTCGGCTCCGGTGCCGGTGGGTTCGGGCGCCAGCACGTGGCGAGCAGGCCGGTGGTCGCCGCCAGGGCCACGCCCAGCGCGATGGCGCCTCCCGCCCAACCGGTCACGGCGATGCCGGCCGCCTCGTCCACCGAGACGTCCCCCGGCCCCAGCACCGCGAGGGCGAGGGACAAGACGGCGAGGGTGAGGACGTACTCGTAGCCCTCCTTGAAGACGAAGAAGCCGTTGGGCCGGTGGGCGAGGAGGCCGGCGACCAGCATCACGGAGATGACGGCCGCGCAGGCCAACGGGGTGACCAGGCCCGCCAACAGCAGGACCCCCGCGCCGACTTCGGTGAGCACGCTGGCCCACGCCTGGAGCGTGCCGTGGCGCAGGCCGAGGCCGGTGAACCAGCGTGCGGTGCCCTCGATGCGGCCGCCGCCGCGCCAGTGGTTGAGGCCGTGCGCGATCATGACGGCGCCCAGGACCAGGCGGATCAGCAGCAGCGCGGTGGTGTCGGCGTGGCTCATCCGGCTCTCCCCTGCCGTGAGTGCGCGGCGATGTCGGTCTCGTGGGCCACGGCGCACTCCTCGGCGAACGACAGCACCTTCAGGTGGTAGGCGCGGGCCGAGTGGCCGAGGCTCAAGTTGTGGCCGCTGTCCGGCTGTTCGTTGGTGCGGACCCGGGGTGCGGCGGTGAAGAGGGAGGCGATGTCGGCCAGCGCCTCGGGCCCGGAGCTCCACACCTCCTCGTGGTCGCCCAGGCTGAACTGCACGGGAACCCTCACGCGGGGGGCCAGTTCGGGGAATTCATGACGCCAGCCGCGCGCCGCCGACTCGTACTCCGGAGAGGCGGCGGCGATGCTCGCGCCGCCCAACACGTCCGCAGGGTAGAGGTGGTTGGGCCCCCACAGCACCTTCCACAGCAGTGACCGGGCCCGCCCGGCGGGACGCAGTTCCTCGTCGTTCAGCTCCAGGAAGCCGGTGGAGCGGGGGTGGTGGTGCCGGCCGGTGCCGGCCAGCTCCAGGCCGAGGAGTTCACGGCCCCGCGCGTCGGCGGCCATCCGTACGGCGAGTTCGCTGCCCGCGGAGTGGGCCAGGACGAAGACACCGGCACCGCGCGGGCGCGTGGCCAGCAGCCGGTCCAGGACACCGAACGCGAGGTCCACCCGGCGGGCGGGGTCGGTGAGTTGCCGCGCGTCGGGCAACGAGGCGCCGTAGCCCGGGCGGTCGAGGGCGAGGACGGAGAAGCCGAGCACGGCGCCGGTGCGCAGCAGCGAGAGCCGCGGGTGTCCCGGGCAGTCGAAGTACGTCGACCTGGTCCCGCCGCCGTGCAGCGCGAGGACGACGGCACGCGGCTCGGGGATCCAACTCGCCCGGTACGAGAGGGAGATGCCGTCGATGTCGACGGCACCGGGCACGACGCGCGGGTCGCCGTCCGCCGCCGTCGGCCGGGTCACGTGTCCGTCCTGAGGAGGATGACCCCGCTGGGTGTGAGGCCGCCCGAGCTGACGACGGCGACCCGGGCGTCCGGGACCTGGCGGACTCCGGCCGTTCCTCGGAGTTGGACGATCGCCTCGTGGACGAGGCCCATGCCGTGGGTGCGTCCGTGCGAGAGCTGGCCGCCGTGGGTGTTGAGGGGCAGTACGCCGTCCCGTGCGATGTTCTTTCCTCCGTCCAGGAAGTCCTTCGCCTCACCGATCCCGCAGAAGCCCAACGCCTCTATCCAGGAGAGGCAGTTGAAGGTGAAGCCGTCGTAGAGCTGGGCCACGTCGACGTCGGCGGGGCGCAGCGAGGTGCGGGTCCACAGATGCGCGGACTGGCCGATGACCTGGGGTTCATGGGTGAGGGTGCTCTGGTCCCACTCGAGGCGCTCGGTGATCTGCGTGCCGACGGCCTCGACGAGAACGGGGGGTCGGGCCAGGTCGCGGGCGGTGTCGACGGCCGAGACGACGACGGCGACGGATCCGTCGCAGGGGACGTCACAGTCGTAGAGCCCGAAGGGTGTGGTGATGGGGCGGGCCTGGAGGTAGTCGTCCATGGTCATCGGGTCGCGGTAGATCGCGCTGGGGTTGAGGGCCGCGTTGGCGCGCTGGTTGAGGGCGATCCAGCCGAGGGTCTCGCGGGTGGTGCCGTAGCGGTGGAAGTGGCGTTGGGCGTTCTGCGCGAGGGTGTGGGCGGCGGAGACGGCACCGAAGGGCTTGAGCCAGCCGGGGTCGGAGCCGCTCGGTGCCGGGATCCTGCCCTGTTTCACCAACTCGCCGTACGTGGACTCCCATACGGTGCGGAAGCAGAGCACGTGCCGTGCGAGTCCGCCGGCCACGGCCAGCATCGCGGCCATGAGCGAGCCGCCGGGGCCGAAGGTCTCGCCACCGCCGTTGTACCAACTCGGCCGGATGCCGAGGGCGGACTCCAGCGCGGTGACACCGCCTTCGGCGAAACCGCCGTACGCCCCGGCTCCGGGGTAGGTGGACAGGCCGTCGATGTCGTCGAGGGTGAGTCCGGCGTCGGCGACCGCCGCCTCGCAGGCCTCGACGGTGAGCGAGATCGGCTGGACCATCAGCCGGCGGCCGAGCCGTGAACTGCCGATGCCGGTGATCGCGACCTTGTCCTCGAACTTGTCGACGGTGGCCATGGGCCGGGACCTGGGCGGCGGCCCGTCCTCGGGGAGCGGCGCCGGGTCGCCCTGTTCGGCCGCGGGGCGGAACAGCGGCAGCCATACGTCGTCGTCGACGGGCTCGAAGACGACCTCCATCCGCATGCCCAGGGCGAGTTGGTCGGGGTCGCACTCGACGGCGTTGGTGGTGAGCCGGACCCGGGGGTCCTCTTCGAGGGCGACCTGGGCGACGACGTACGGCGGTGGCAGTCCTGGCAGGACGAAGCGGTGGTTGACGGTGAAGCCGATGAGGGTGGCGAGGCCGGAGACGGTCCGGACGCCCAGGTCGTGGCCGCGGCAGTAGCGGCACACGGGCTGGGGCGGATGGATCAGGGAGGCGCACGAGGCGCACTCCTGGATCCGCAGCCGTCCGTCCGCCCCCGACGTCCAGAAGAACTCGTTCTGGTCGGTGATCAGGGGGACGGGACGTCCCGGGGCTCCGGCCACCTGCACTCCTTCGTCTCTGACCTGTGTCTCGGCGGACGCGTCTCTGGGTCTGCGACTCAGCGCACGCGACTCTCGGCCTGCGGCTCAGCGCACTCGTCTCTCGGCCCGCATATCAGCGGACGATCCGCGCCTGTCCCGCCCGTACGGTCACCGGCTCGGCCAAGCGCTGTTCGTCGCAGGCGCGTTGGAGGATCTCCAGCGTCTCGTCGAGCGGTGGGCCGAGCCGCTTGCCCGGGGTGAAGGTCGCCGGGAGGTGGCGCATGCCCTGGATGATGCCGATGGTCTCGTAGTGGACGGTGCCGGCCGGGTCGCAGCTGAAGTCGGGCATCCGGTCCAGCACGGCCGTCACCATCCGCTTGAACACGGTGCGCGCGACGTTCGAGCCGATGCAGCGGTGGATGCCGAGGCCGAAGCTGCTGTGCCGGTTGCCCTTGCGCTCCAGGTCGACCCGGTCCGGGTCGGGGAAGACCGCCGGGTCCCGGTTGGCCATCGCCCAGGACAGCCACAGGCGTTCACCCTCCTTGAACTCCTGTCCTGCGATCTCGCAGTCGGCGGAGAACGTACGGCCGTCGCCCGGCGCCGGCGTGAAGAAGCGCAGGAACTCCTCGGTGGCCGGGTCCAGCAGGGTGTCCCGCTCGCTGCTGAGCCGGTTCCGCTCACCGGGGTTGTCCGACAGCCATTCCAGGGCGTGCGCGGTGAGCGCCGTCGTCGTGTCGAAGCCGCCGCCGATCAGCAGGGCGAGGACGCCGACCAACTCCAGGTCGGACGGGGTCTTCCCGTTGATCTCGGCCCGCGCCAGCGCGTCGACCAGGCCGGGCCTGGGGTGCTCGCGGATCTCCACGAGGGACAGGTACAGGGCCTGGCCCATGGCGCGGCTCAGGTCCGCGACCCGGGGCATGTCCGGCGAGTTGGGCGGGGTGTAGACCGAGGCGTGGGCGGGCTCGTTGTAGACGGTCCAGTCCTTGAGCGGGATGCCCATCATGGCCAGCGTGAGGACGGCCGGCACCACGTTGGCGAGGTCGTCGACGAAGTCGATGCGCCCTTCCTCGATCTTCGCGTCGAGACAGGCGCGGACCACCTCGTCGACGACGGGGATCCAGCGGGCGACGGCCGCCGGTGAGAGGTAGGGGTTGAGCGTCTGGCGGTAGTAGCGCTGTTCGGGCGGGTCCATCTCCAGGAATCCGCCCTGCACTTCGCGGGCGCGGGGCGGCGAGGGGATGGTGATGCCCTTGTAGCCGCGCCGGATGCCCTGCACGTCGTGGTCGTTGGACAAGTACTCGGCGGAGCGCGCCAGTTCGAAGACCTCGCGGTTGCCGCTGGCGACCCAGTGGCCGCCGTGGGCGTCGGTCCAGGCGATCGGGCATTTGCCGTGCAGTTCGTGGGTGATCTCCTCGAACCGGTGGCGGTATTCGGGGGTGTGCCGGTCGAAATGCACCCGGTCCTTCTTGCGCTCGTCGTCCTGCTCGCGACTGCTGGCGTTCTCGCGTTCGTCGTCGGCGGCCTCGCTCATGGGTTCCGCCCTCCCTTCAGAACAGCTGGATGGCTCGTTCCGGGCAGGAGTGCGCGGCTTCCCGCACCTCCGCTTCCTGGTCGGCCGGGACTTCTTCGCTGACGGCCGAGGAATGGCCGTCGATCTCGTCGAGCTCGAACGCCTTCGGAGCGATCATGGCGCAGAGCGTGTGGCCCTGGCAGCGCTCCGGGTCGACCCGGACCTTCACTTCTTCAACTCCTTCTGTTCGTGGGCGACTTGGCTTCATCGGGCGGCGTCGGTTCACTTGCGCCAGTCGTACCACTTGAGGTAGCCGCCGGCGTCGACGCGCAGTTGGGTGCCGGTGATGTAGCGGGCCTCGTCGGAGGCGAGGAAGAGCACCGCGTTGCTGATGTCGACCGGTTCGACGAACGAGACCGGCATGGCCTGCTGCACGGAGAAGGCCGGCTCGGCGTCCTGCCGGGTGGGGTGTTCGAGGTCGGGCCGGAAGGACTTGTACATCGGGTCGCTCTGCAGCATGCGGGTGTCGACGTTGGTGGGGTGGACGACGTTGGCGCGCTGGTTCAACGGGGCAAGATTGCGGGCGAGTTCGTGCACGTACTCCGACAGGGCCCGCTTGGCGAACGCGTAGCCGGAGCCACCGGGGTTGGCGCCGGGGGTGTCGACGATGCCGTGTTCCATGAGGGCGGCGGTCGAGCCGGTGGCGATGACCGAGGCACCCTCGCGCAGGTGCGGCAGGGCGACCTGGATGGCGTTGATGGTGCCGATCAGGTCGACGTCGACGGCGTCGCACCACGCCTGCAGCTTGGGTTCGCCGTGCAGCGGGGCGATGCCCGCCTGGGCCACCACGATGTCCAGGCCGCCGAGTTCGGCGAGTCCGGCCTCCAGCGCCTCGCGCAGTTGTGCCGCGTCTCGCACGTCGGCCTGGCGGGCGACGATCCGCCGGCCCCGCTCCTCCACCAGCCGGGCCGTCTCCTTCAGGTCCTCGGGGGTGGCCATGGGGTAGCCGACCGTCTCGAAGTCGCGGCAGATGTCCACCGCGATGATGTCGGCGCCCTCCTCGGCCAGCCGTACGGCATGGCTGCGGCCCTGTCCGCGCGCGGCGCCCGTGATGAACGCGACCTTGCCCTCGACTCGTCCCATGGCGGGTTCCTTTCCTGTCCTGTAGCAGTGGGCAAGAATCACCCTTCCGAATGCGAGAACCTTACTTTCAACGATGCGTCGGCCGGAAGGCCCGTGTCCGGACTTTGTGTCATCGCGCGACAGCCCTGGGAAATGCCCTGCTCGGGTCGTGACGGACCCCTGGCGCCACGGTAGGGTTCTCGCCTGAATACTCACGCGATCTCAGTCTGAGAGAACCTCATTTCCACACGACGTGGAGGAGTTCATGGAGCACAAGACCTTCGGAGAGGTGATCGCATGAGCGGTGAAGGGCCTCTCGCCGGGATCCGGGTGCTGGAAGTGGCGATGTACGGCTTCGTGCCGTCCGCCGGTGCCGTGCTCGCCGACTGGGGCGCGGACGTGGTCAAGGTCGAGCACGCGGTCACCGGCGATCCGCAGCGCGGGCTGCGGCAGACCGGCACGTTCAAGGTCGAGGGCGACCCCAACCCCAATGTGGAGCACGCCAATCGGGGCAAGCGCAGCATCGGCCTCGACATGGCCAGGCCCGAGGGCAAGGAGGTGCTGTACGAGCTGACCCGGCGGGCGGACGTCTTCCTCACCAGCTTCCTGCCCTCCGCCCGGCGGAAGTTCGGCATCGACGTGGCCGACATCCGCGAGGTGAACCCGGACATCGTCTACGCCCGCGGCAGCGCGCTCGGTCCGCGGGGCCGGGAGTCGGACCGGGGCGGGTACGACATGACGGCGTTCTGGGCGCGGGCCGGCACGGCGGCCAGTCTGACGCCGCCCGGCACGGAAGGCATGATCACGCCGCCCGTGCCCGCCTACGGGGACACCATCTCCGGCACGAACCTCGCCGGAGGCATCGCGGCGGCGCTGCTGAAGCGCGAGCGCACCGGCGAACCGTCCGTCGTGGACGTGTCGTTGCTCGGCAGCGGCGTGTGGGCGATGGGCCACGGCATCGCGCTCTCCCTCCACCTCGACCGGAGCTGGGTCGCCTCGCCACCCGGGGCCCACAACTCCCCCGCCAATCCGCTGACGGGCCTGTACCGCACGGCCGACGGCCGCTATCTGTCGCTGGTGATGCTCCAGCCGGGCAAGTTCTGGGCCGACGTGTGCCGTCACCTCGACCGGCCCGAACTGGCCGAGGACCCGCGCTTCGCGACGGCCGAGCAGATCGCCGCCAACACCGAGGAGGCGGTCAAGATCCTCCGCGAGGTGTTCGCCACCCGCACGCTCGCGGAGTGGACGGAGCGGCTCGCGACTCTGGCCGGGCCCTGGGCGCCCGTACAGGATTCCGTACAGGTGGGCGTGGACGCGCAGGTCAGGGCGAACGAGTACATCCTGCCGGCCGGCGAGCTCGAACTCGTGGCGAATCCGGTGCAGTTCGACGTCACCGCCCCGCACCTGGGCCCGGCACCCGAGTTCGCGGCGCAGACCGAGGAGATCCTGCTGGAGCTGGGGCTGGACTGGGACCGGATCCTGGAGCTGAAGGCGGCGGGCGCCGTCACCTAGTGACCGGCCGTCGTCACCGTACGGCTGTCAACGCGCGGGTCAGCGGGCCCACTTCGGCGTCCAGAGGTCGCCGCCCGAGCGTGCGGTGCCGAGGTGGGCGCGGAGCAGGGCGAGCGTGGGGTGCGGGTTGTCGGCGCGCCACAGGAGCGAGTGCGGGTACGCCGGTGTCGGGCCGTGCAGCGGGATGCGCCGCAGGTCGTGGTCGGCGGGCCAGACCATGCGCGTTCCTTCACCGACGAGGGTCGCCAGGTGCGGGGAGTCGGCGATCGTGTCGAGGAGCGGCTCGGTGCCGAAGTCGGGGCCCGTCACCTCGATGGTGAGTCCGAAGGCGGCGGCCAGGTCGTCGTAGAAGACGGCCCATTCGGTGCCGGCGACATTGCCGGGCATCCAGATCCGGTGCCCGGCCAGCCGTGCCGGAGTCACCTCGCGGGCGGCGGCGAGCGCGTGCTGCGGGCCGGTGAGCAGTTGGAGCGGCTCGTGGTGGACGCGGGCGGCCGAGAGTCCGTCGGGCAGTTGCCGGGCGGGGCGGGTGAGGGCGCGGAACGACGCGTCGACGGTCCCCGAGCGGACCGCGGCGATCGCCGCCTCGGCGTCGAAGAGGGTCACGACGTCGAGGGCGGCCTCGGGGTGGGCCCGGTGGAAGTCCCGTAGAAGGTCGGCGGGTGCGAGCCGGCGTCCGATCACGTCGACGCGGAGCGCGCGTCGGCCGGGTTGCACCGAGGCCGCGGCCCGCTCCTCGGCGCGCAGCAGGTCGCGGGCGTGCGGCAGGAGGACCTGCCCGTCCACCGTGAGGACGGCTCCGCGCGCCGTGCGGGTGAACAGCCGCACGGCCAGTTCCCGCTCCAGCGCGGCGACCCGCTTGGAGACCGCCTGCTGGGTGATCGACAGGGAGAGGGCGGCCTCCCGGAACTGTCCGGCGTCGGCGACGGCCACGAAGGTGCGTACGGCATCGAGATCCACGGGGTCAGTTCTACCGCCGACTCCGGGGCTCGGCGGCCACTTCCGGGGCTCGCCGGCCCCACATGGGCGGCTGCGCGTGACAACTACCGGTTGTCGCGTGCCGGGCAGGATGGTTGTTTGATCTGCTCCCGGTTGCCCGCTTTGATGTGCGGGTCGGCAACGGGTGCGGGAGGGGTTGTTCGTGGGCACGGGGGAGAAACGGTCGCTGGGGCGGCGGTTCAGGTGGTTGTGGGGGGCCTATGCGGTCAGTTCGCTCGGCACCTGGCTCGCCTTCGACGCGTTCGCCTTGATCGCGGTGCTCGTCCTGCATGCCGGACCCCTGGAGGTGTCGACCCTGGCGGCGGCCGGGCTGGCGGTCGGGGCGGCGGTCGCGGTGCCGCTCGGGCCCTGGATGGAGTTCCGGCGCAAGCGGCCGGTGATGATCGCGATGGACCTGGTCCGGTGCGGGGCGCTGCTCACGGTCCCGGCCGCCTACGCGTTCGGTGCGCTCACCTTCGTACAACTTCTGGTTGTGGCGGTCCTCACCGCGGCGGCCGACATCAGCTTCACCGCGGCCAGTGGGGCGTACCTGAAGGCCCTGGTGCCGACGGAGGACCTGCTCGTCGCCAACAGCCGCTTCGAGGCGACGATGTGGACCACGACCGTGCTCGGCCCGCCGCTCGGCGGCGCCGCGATCGGGTTGTTCGGCCCGGTGCTGACGGTGCTGACGAACGCGGTCAGCTTTCTCCTGTCGGCGCTGGGGCTCCGCGCGATCGGCGGCAAGGAGGAGCCGCCCGCGTCGGCCGGCGGGAGGGCGTCGGCAAGCGGTCTGCTCGACGGGTGGCGGTACATCCTGGGCCACCCCGATCTGCGCCCGCTGTTCTTCAACACGGTCCTCAACAACGGTCTGATCATGGCGGTCTCGCCGCTGCTCGCGGTCCTGATGGTCGGCGACCTCGGGTTCCCGCCCTGGCAGTACGGGCTGGCCTTCGCCGTGCCCTGTCTGGGCGGCCTCCTCGGCTCACGGATGGCCCGCGGACTCGTCGCCCGCTACGGCCGACGGCGCGTTCTGCTCACCTCCGGGACACTGCGCGCCCTGTGGCCGGTCGGGCTGGCCTTCATCGGGCCCGGCGTGTCCGGTCTGGCGCTCGTCATGGCCGTCGAGTTCGGGCTGATCGTCTGCTCGGCGGTGTTCAATCCGGTGTACTCCACCTTCCGCCTCGAACGGACGGCGAACGACCGGATCGCCCGTACGCTCTCCGCCTGGTCGGTCACCAGCAAGGCCTCGATCGCGGCGATGACCGCGGTGTGGGGGCTGCTGGCCGGCGTCATCGGTATCCGCCCCGCGATCGCGCTGGCCGGCGTACTGCTGCTGGCGACACCGCTGTTGCTGCCGCGCGTCGACCGGGATCCGGCGGCGCGGGAGGCCGAGGCGGCGCCGGCTTCGCCGTGACAGGAGTCGATACGCGCGCATAGCGCGGCTGGGCGCCCTCGGGGTAATCTGACGCTTCGGAAACGTCGTTCTCCATCTCAGAGAATCTCCCTGGCGAATTCGAGAGAAGGGCCTCAGCGATGGCAGTCACCGTCACCGAACTCACCCCCACCACCGGCGTGGAGATCTCGGGCCTGTCCGGGAGCCGGCTGGTCGACCCGGGGGTCGCGGCGGAGTGCCGGTCCGCCCTGGAGCGGCGCGGGGTGGTGATCTACCGCGAGGCCGACGTCGACGACGACGAACTGGTCGCGTTCAGCGGCCTGTTGGGCGAGGTCGTCCCGCTGCCGATGGGCGGCCACGCCACCCACCCGGAGATCCAGCGGATCACCCGCGACCCGTCCAAGAGCCCGCTGGCCGCCTACCGCGAGTCGACCTTCCACTGGCACATCGACGGAACGACGGAGGAAGTGCCCAACAGGGCGACGCTGTTGACGGCACGTCGGATCGCGGACGACGGCGGGGGCGACACCGCGTTCGCCAACACCTTCGCCGCGTACGAGGCATTGTCCGAGACAGAGCGGAAGGAGCTGGACGGCGTGCGGGTCGTGCACAGCTTCGCCGCCTCGCAATTGCTGGTCACCCCGGACCCCTCGCCGAAGGAACGGGCCGCCTGGGACCGCAACCCGGCCCGCGAGCACCCCCTCGTCTGGACCCGGCGCAGCGGCCGCAAGTCCCTGCTGATCGGGGCCACGGCCGGCGAGGTGGTCGGCCGCGCGGCGAAGGAGGGCCGGGAGTTGCTGGACCGGCTCCTCGACTGGGCCACCCGGCCGGAGTTCACCCTCCGCCATCGCTGGCGCCAGGGCGACCTCGTCATCTGGGACAACACCGGCATGCTGCACCGGGCCTTGCCCTATGGAGAGGCCTCCGCCCGGCTGATGCACCGCACCTCCCTGGCGGGCGAGGAGGAGGTGGCATGAGCGAGCGACGCACCGCGATCGTCACGGGCGGCGGGTCGGGCATCGGGCGCGCGATCGCGCAGCGGCTCGCCGAGGACGGTTTCGCCACCGCCGTACTGGACCTGAACGAGGACTCGGCCGAGCGGGTCGCCGAGGAGTCGCGGCAGAAGGGGGGCGAGTCGGTCGCCTTCGGGGGTGTCGACGTGTCCGACCGTGCGCAGGTGAACGCGGCGGTGCAACGGGTGCGGGAAACCCTGGGCGGTCCGGTGGTCGTGCTGGTCAACAACGCCGGGGTGAGCGGCTTCGACCCGTTCCTGAAGATCGCCGACGCGACCTGGGACCGGATCATGGCCGTGAACCTCAACGGCCCGTTCTACTGCTGCCAGGCGGTCGTGCCGGACATGAAGGAAGCCGGGTGGGGGCGGATCGTGAACATCTCCTCGTCCAGCGCCCATTCGGGGCAGCAGTTCATGACGCACTACGTGGCGTCCAAGGCCGGTCTGGTCGGCTTCACCAAGTCCCTCGCGCTGGAGCTCGGTCCGGCGGGCATCACCGTGAACACCATTCCGCCCGGCTTCGTCGACACCCCGATGCTGCGCGCCTCCGAGGAACGGGGTCTGCTGGGCGGCTCGGTGGACCACCACGCGGAGCGCACGCCGGTACGGCGACCGGGGCGACCGGAGGACATCGCCGCCGCGTGCTCGTTCCTGGTGTCGGAGGAGGCCGGCTACATCACCGGTCAGGTGCTCGGCGTCAACGGCGGGCGCAACACCTGACGTTCAGCGGAGGTTCGGGGCTTCGGAGGTTCGGGGCTTCGAGGTCACCGCAGACAGGTCGAGCCGAAGCCCTCCAGGAACTCCAGCGTGAACGAGGCCGCCCGCGCCGGGCACGACACCACTGTCCACGTGACGCCGGCCTTCTCCAACTCGGCGAACGCCTCCCGGTGCCGGTCGGGCTCGACGGCCGGTTCGACGTCGCCGTAGGAGTGGACGACGTCGATCCCGTCGGAGCGCCCGGCCGCCGCTTCACGCAACTCGGCGATCTGCACGGCCAGTTCGGCCACCGTCCCGAGCACCGGCGTCCGTGCCGTCGCGCTCAGTTGCGCCCCTCCGGACATCGGCATCCAGCCCTGCGCCCGTTCGGCGACCCGGCGCCGGCTCAGCTTCGAGTTGCCGCCGATCCAGACCGGGATCGGCTGCTGCACGGGCCGCGGCCGGGCGATCACGTCACGGGCGCTGAAGTGTCGCCCCTGGTAGCTGAACTGCTCACCGCTCCAGTGCAGCGGGAGGACGTCCAGGACCTCGTCGAACAAGGCGTTGCGTTCGTCCATGTCGACCCCCAGGGCGTGGAACTCGCTCTTCTGGTAGCCCGCGCCGAGCCCGAGGATCAGGCGCCCGCCGGAGAGCTTGTCGAGGGTGGCGGCGGCTTTGGCGAGCAGGAAGGGGTTGCGGTACGGGGCGACCGCCAAGTACGTGAGCAGGCGCAGGCGTTCGGTCGCGGCGGCCGCATAGGCGAGCGCGACGAACGGGTCGAGGGTCTGGTGGCCGCCGTTGGCGAGCCAGCGGGCGCCGGGCACGGGGTGTTCGCTGAGCGACAGCCCGTCGAAGCCGGCCCGCTCGGCCGCGGCGGCGACCTGGTGCAGGGGGCCGGCGTCGAGCACGTCTCCGTCGGTTCCGGTCGTCTCCGGGTAGTGGAAGATGAAGCGCATCGGTCACCTCCGTGGCCGCTCGGCGGGTGCGAGCGACGCTTTGTGGAGGGTCCATGCTCTCGCGGGCTGCCGGAAATTCATCCACTGCGGGGGCGAACACCGCGTCGGCCAGGGGGACTTGACTCGATCGACGGCCTCCCAGCCGTCGCAGCCGAGCACAATCACCCCGTCCAGGGCATCGCGCCCACCCGTCTCGACGTCGATGATGGCGGCGTGACACCAGGGAGTGTCGAGGCCGTTGAAGCGGACGGCGCAGACCGTCGGACCGCGGTCCGATCTCCTCAGGGCTCCGACGGCGATGGCCCGTGCCGCCTCGGCCGGTTCCGTACGCCCGGCAAGAGGTTGCCTATCTGCCCGCTTCCGATCGTTCACCTCCGGCGGGCCGTGAGCCGCTCCGCCGCCGCCCAGTGGGCGTCGGACGCCCACAGCCGCGCGAACGCGCGCACCGCGTCGTCCGCCGAACCGCCCTCTCCGACCACGCGTTTGACCTCGCCGGCCGGGCCGGTCGCCAGGGACCGGGCCAGTGCGCGCCAGCCCTCCTCGAAGGCGGGCCGTGGCAACACGCGGTCGATCAGGCCGAGTTGCCGTGCCTCGACGGCGTCGAGAACCATGCCGGAACCCGCGAGCATCAGGGCGCGCCCCCTGCCGACCAGGGCGGCGAGCCGTTCGGCGCCGCCCCACGCCGGCATGATCGCGAGCGTCACCTGGTTGAAGCCGATCCTGATGTCGTCCGCGGCCACCCGGATGTCGGCGGCGACGGCGACCTCGGCCCCGCCGCCCAGGGCATGCCCGTTGAGCGCGGCGACCACGGGCGCGGGGAAGCCGGCGATGCGGTCGCAGATGCCCCGCATCCGCCATGCCATCGCCGCCGCGTCCTCCTCGGTACGGATGGCGGCCAGTTCCTTGAGGTCGCCGCCGGAGACGAACGCCTTGTCCCCCGCTCCCCTGATCACCAGGGCCAGTGCGCCCGCCGCCGCGTCGAGCGCCTTGTCCAACTCGTCCATCGTGGCGAGCGAGATGGCGTTGCGGGCATGGGGGCGGTCGATCGTGAGGACGGCCAGGCCGTCGTCCAGTTCGAGGTCGATCACGCGATTCCCCCCGAGGGATATTGGCATTCTCCAAATACGAGAATAGCGTATGCGCCGCCGATCGCCACCTCGAAGAGCCGCCCGCGTACGGAGGTAGCAGCCACATGCGAAAGATCCCCGCCGAGTTGGTCGAACGCTACGAAACCGAGGGCTGGTGGACCCGGGACACGATCGGGGAGCTGCTGGCCCGCGGCCTGGCCGACGCGCCGGACGTCCCGTTCCGGGTGCACTCGGCCGTCCGCCCCTGGTCCGGCACCTTCCGGGACGTCGAACGGACCGCCCGCAGACTGGCCGGCGGACTGCGCGAGCGGGGCGTGGGCCCCGGTGACACCGTCGCCTTCCAGCTGCCCAACTGGATGGAGGCCGCCGCGGTCTTCTGGGCCTCGGCCCTGCTCGGGGCGGCCGTCGTGCCGATCGTCCACTTCTACGGGCGCAAGGAGGTCGGCTACATCCTCAACGCGGTCCGGCCACGCGTATTCGTCACCGCCGAACGGTTCGGCCATCTGGAGTTCCAGCCGGACCTGTGCGCGGACGTGCCCGTGGTGGGCGTGGTGGGCCGCGACTTCGACGAGCTGCTCAGCGACGCACCGCTCACCGGCACACTCCCCGCCGACCCGACCGGCCCCGCCCTGATCGCCTTCACCTCCGGCACGACCCGTGACCCCAAGGGCGTCGTCCACAGCCACCAGACCCTCGGCCACGAGACCCGCCAACTGGCCGCGAGCTACCCGCCCGACCGCGGCGACCAGCTCACCGCCGCGCCCGTCGGCCACTTCATCGGCATGGTCAACGCCTTCCTGATCCCGGTCCTCGACGGCACCCCGGTCAACCTCACCGACGTATGGGACCCGGGCCGGGCGCTCCGGCTGATGACCGGCCACGGCCTCCACATCGGCGGCGGCGCCCCGTACTACGTCACCAGCCTCCTCGACCACCCCGACTTCACCCCCGAGCATCTGCGGTTCATGCGGTACGCGGGACTGGGCGGTTCGTCGGTCCCGGTCGCCGTCACCACACGCCTGGCCCGCCTCGGTATTCACGTCTTCCGGGCCTACGGCAGCACCGAGCATCCTTCGATCACCTCGTCCCGGCACTCGGCCCCCGAGGCCAAGCGGCTGTTCACGGACGGGGACGCGCTGTCCGGGGTGGAGATCAGGCTGGCGGAGGACGGCGAGATCCTCAGCCGGGGTCCGGATCTCTGCCTCGGCTACACCGACCCGGCGCTGACGGCGCGGGTGTTCGACGACGAGGGCTGGTACCGCACGGGCGATATCGGCGTGCTGGACGAGGACGGCTATCTGACCATCACCGGCCGCAAGTCCGACCTGATCATCCGGGGCGGCGAGAACATCAGCGCGGTCGAGGTGGAGGACGTGCTGCTCGCACTGCCCGGCGTCGCGGAGGCCGCGGTCGTCGCCGCGCCCGACGCCCGACTCGGCGAACACGCCGCCGCCTTCCTGCGCATGCTGCCCGGACACCCCGTACCCACCCTCGATGAGATGCGCGCGCACTTCGAACAGGTCGGTCTGGCCCGGCAGAAGTGGCCCGAGGAGCTGCACGAGGTCGAGGAGTTCCCGCGGACGGCCAGCGGCAAGGTGCAGAAGTTCCGGCTCCGTCAGGACATTGCCGTACGCACGTGAAGAGAATACGATTCTCTCAATTCGCAAAGGAGGGTCTCATGTCGTCGCGTGCTCTGCCGTATCCGCTCTTCGACGCGGACAACCACCTGTACGAGACCGAGGAGGCGCTGACCAGGCACCTTCCGAAGCAGTACGCGAGTGCGATCCAGTACGTGCAGGTGAAGGGCCGTACGAAGATCGCGATCCGGGGTCGGATCAGCGACTACATCCCGAACCCCACCTTCGAGGTGGTCGCCCGGCCGGGTGCCTGGGAGGACTACTTCCGCAACGGCAACCCGGAGGGCAAGTCGCACCGCGAGCTGTTCGGCGAGCCGATGCGGTCGATCCCCGCGTTCCGCGAGCCCGGGCCGCGGCTGGAGCTGATGGACGAGCTGAGCATCGGGCGGACGCTGATGTTCCCGACGCTGGCCAGCCTGATCGAGGAACGGTTGCGGGACGACCCGGAGCTGATCCATGTGGTCGTGCACGCACTCAACCAATGGCTGTACGAGACCTGGCAGTTCAACTACAAGGACCGGATCTACACCACCCCGGTGATCAGCCTGCCGATCGTGGAGAAGGCGATCGAGGAGCTGGAGTGGTGCCTGGAGCGCGGGGCGCGGGTCATCCTCGTACGCCCCGCGCCGGTGCCCGGGTTCGGCGGGTCGCGCTCGTTCGCGCTGCCGGAGTTCGACCCGTTCTGGAAGCGGGTGGAGGAGGCCGGGGTGCTGGTCGCCATGCACTCCTCCGACAGCGGCTACTCCCGCTACGCGAGCGACTGGGAGGGCCGGCAGCAGGAGATGACCCCGTTCCAGGCGCAGGTGTTCCGGATGCTGGGCGAGTGGCGGCCGGTCACCGACGCGGTGGCCTCCTGGGTCTGCCACGGGGCGCTGTTCCGGTTCCCGGAGCTGAAGGTCGCGGTCATCGAGAACGGCTCCTCCTGGCTGGTACCGCTGCTCGACCAGCTCACCGACATCTACAAGAAGCAGCCCAAGGGCTTCCTGGGCGACCCGGTCGAGGAGGTCAAGCGGCGCATCCACATCAGCCCGTTCTGGGAGGAGGACATGGCCGCGCTCTCCGGGATCGTCGGGGTGGAACGGGTGCTGTTCGGCTCGGACTACCCGCACCCGGAGGGCCTCGCGGACCCGGTCTCCTACATCGACGCCCTCCAGCGCATGGATCCGGCCGACCAGGCCAAGATCATGGGCGGCAACCTCGCCCGGCTGATCGACGCGTGAGAGCCGATCGACGCATGACGGTCGATCGGCACGGGACATGGGAGAGCATCCCCGAGATGGTGCTCAGCGCGGGCGACCGCTTCGGTGCCGCCGAAGCGGTCGTCGACGGCCCGCTCCGTCTCACCTTCTCCCAACTCGTCGAGCGGGTACGGGTGGCGGCGGGCGCGTTCGCCTCGCTGGGCGTCGGGAAGGGCGACCGGGTCGCGATCTGGGCGCCCAACTCGGCCGAGTGGATCGTGGCCGCGTTCGGGCTGCTGACCGCCGGGGGCGTGCTGGTCCCGGTCAACACCCGGTTCAGGGCCGAGGAGGCGCACGACATCGTCGTACGCAGCGACGCCAAGGCCGTGCTGGTCCAACAGGGCTTCCTGGGGCTTGAGTTCACCGGACCGCCGGGTGTGCCGGTGATCGACCTCACGTCGGACTTCCTCACCAGCGGCTCGCCGTTCGAGCGCGCGGTGGCCGGCGACGACGTGGCGGACATCGTGTTCACCTCGGGCACGACAGGGCGCCCCAAGGGTGTGCTGATGACGCACGCGCAGACGCTGCGGCTGTACGCCGAGTGGTGCGACCTGGCCCAACTGCGGGAGGGCGACCGGTACTTGATCGTCAACCCGTTCTTCCACATCTTCGGCTACAAGGCCGGCTGCGTGGCCTCCCTGATCCGCGGTGCCACCATCCTGCCCGTTCCGGTGTTCGACGTGGACGTCGTGCTCGACCTGGTGGAGCGGGAGCGGGTGACGATGCTGCCGGGCCCGCCGACGCTGTACCACTCTCTCCTGGAGGCGCAGTCGAAGGGCGGCCGGGACCTGTCCTCACTGCGTACGGCGGTCACCGGGGCCGCCGACATCCCGGTGGAACTCATCCGCAGGGTCCGTGAGGAGCTGCCCTTCCGGTCGATCATGACGGGCTACGGGCTGTCCGAGGCCGGCACGGTCACCGCCTCCCGCCCGGGCGACTCCTTCGAGGACATCGCCACGACCGTCGGCACGCCCTGCGACGGCGTCGAGATCCGGATCGCCGGCGACGGCGAGGTGCTGGTGCGCGGGTACAGCGTGATGCGCGGCTACCTCGACGACCCGGCCGCGACGGCCGAGGCGATCGACCCGCACGGCTGGCTGCGCACCGGTGACCTCGGGTCCCTGGACGAGCGGGGGCACCTGAGGATCGTCGGCCGCAAGAAGGACATGTTCATCGTCGGCGGCTTCAACGCCTACCCGGCCGAGATCGAGGGTTTCCTGCTCAAGCACCCGGCGGTGGCGCAGGTCGCGGTGATCGGCGTGCCGGACGACCGGATGGGCCAGGTGGGCAAGGCGTTCGTGGTCCGGCACGGCTCGGTGTCGGAGCAGGAGCTCATCGACTGGAGCCGGGAGCACATGGCCGGGTTCAAGGTGCCACGGACCGTGGAGTTCCGTGAGGAGTTGCCGCTGACCGCGACGGGCAAGGTGTTGAAGGACCGATTGCGATGAGGGACGAGGACGGGAGCGGACGGCCGCTCCCGCGGGAGAACGGAGATCCACCGTGACGACGACGAACCACGAGGCCGACCTGACGGCACGGTTGCCACTCGCCGGCATCGAGCGCCTGGACGACGAGATCATCGCCCTCCTGGCCCGCCGCCGCGCGATGGCCCAGGAACTTCCGCCCCCGGTCCGCTCCCGCGCCGCCGACCCGGACTTCGCGGAGACCGTACGCGGGATGACGGACCGCTACCGCCAGGAGCTGGGCGGCGCGGGCGAACTGGTCGCGCGTGCGGTGATGGTCCTGTGCGACCCCAGCCGGGAGTCCTGACGCGGCGGTCTCGCACACCGTCCGCGGCACCGGGCGCCCTCGTCCACGCGACGGGCTCCGGTGCCGCATTGATGTGCACAAAGGCGTCCCGACGTTGACACCCTCGCGTATTTGGCCGTACAAATCTGCGCAGAGGAGACAAGGCCGCCGCCTGCGGCCCGGGGCGTACCAGGACCAGGAGGCACGACCGTGCAGCAGCTCCCCCTGTCCGGCATCACGGTGGTCAGCCTGGAACAGGCGGTGGCCGCCCCCTACACCACCCGGCAGCTGGCCGACCTGGGCGCGCGCGTGATCAAGATCGAGCGGCCCGGTGAGGGGGACTTCGCACGGCGTTACGACACCACCGTGCACGGCCACTCCAGCTACTTCGTCTGGCTCAACCGCTCCAAGGAGTCCCTGACCCTGAACGTCAAGGACCCGCGCGGCCGGGAGATCCTGCACCAACTCCTCGCCGGCGCCGACGTGTTCGTGCAGAACCTCGCGCCGGGCGCCGTCGGCCGGCTCGGGCTCGGCGTCGACGTCCTCACCGAGCGGTACCCGCGGCTGATCCCGTGCACGATCTCCGGCTACGGCACGGACGGGCCGTGGGCCGACCGCAAGTCGTACGACCTGCTGGTGCAGTCCCAGACCGGCCTGGTCTCGCTGACCGGCACCCCCGAGGAGACCGCCCGGGTCGGGATCTCCGTCGCCGACATCGCCGCCGGGATGTACGCCTACACCGGCGTCCTCACCGCCCTCTACACCCGGGCCACCACCGGCCGGGTGCACCCCGTCGAGGTGTCCCTCTTCGAGGCGCTCGCCGAGTGGGTGAGCCAGCCCGCCTACTACACGCGCTACGGCGGCACCCAGCCCGCCCGCCTGGGCACCCAGCACGCCACGATCGCCCCCTACGGCGCCTTCCCGACCGCCGACGGCAAGCAGGTGCTGTTCTCCATCCAGAACGAACGCGAGTGGGCGATCCTGTGCGAACGGTTCCTGCTGCGGCCGGAGTTGACGGACGACCCGCGTTTCGCCACCGGTTCCGGCCGGGTCGCCCATCGCGCGGAACTCAACGCGATCGTCGCCGACCGGTTCGCCCGCTCCGACGCCGAGGAACTCCTCAAGGACCTTGAGGCGATGGGCATCGCCGGTGCCGGGGTCAACGACATCGCCGCGTTCCTGGACCACCCGGTGCTGTCGGGCCGCGACCGCTGGCGGGAGGTGGCCGTGCCCGGCGCCACCGTGCAGGCGCTGGTGCCGCCCGCCGACCTCGCCGGGGTGCCCGCGCGCATGGATCCCGTCCCGGACGTCGGCGAGCACACCGAGGCGATCCTCACCGACCTCGGCCGTACCCGCGACGACATCGAGGCGCTGCGCGCCGACGGTGTCGTCTGACCAACGCCGTACCGGAAGGACCCCGATGAGTGTTCTGGACATCCTGTCCGACGACGAGCGGCTGATCGTGCGCACCGTGCGCGAGTTCGTGGACAAGGAAGTCAAGCCCGTCGTGCGGGAGTTGGAGCACGCGGACACCTATCCGGAGCAGCTCGTCGAGCGGATGAAGGAACTCGGCGTCTACGGCCTGGCGATTCCGGAGGAGTACGGCGGCACCCCTGTCTCCACCCCCTGCTTCGTGCTCGTCACCGAGGAACTCGCGCGCGGCTGGATGAGCCTGGCCGGCGCGATGGGCGGCCACACCGTCGTCTCCAAACTCGTGCTCCTGTACGGCACCGAGGAGCAGAAGCGACGCCACCTGCCGCGGCTCGCCACCGGCGAGGTCCGCGCCACCATGGCGCTCACCGAGCCGAGCGGCGGCTCCGACCTCCAGGCGATGACGACCGTCGCGCGCCGCGAGGGCGACGAGTACGTCGTCAACGGAGCGAAGACCTGGATCACCAACTCCCGCCGCGCCGGCCTGATCGCGCTGCTGTGCAAGACCGACCCGGCCGCCGAACCGCGCCACCAGGGCATCTCCGTCCTGCTGGCCGAGCACGGCCCCGGTCTGATCGTCTCCCGCGACCTGCCCAAGCTCGGCTACAAGGGAGTGGAGAGCTGCGAGCTGTCCTTCGAGGATTATCACGCCCCCGTGGACGCCCTGTTGGGCGGTGTCGAGGGTCGGGGCTTCGGTCAGATGATGAAGGGGCTGGAGACCGGACGGCTCCAGGTCGCCGCCCGTGCGCTGGGCGTGGGCCGCGCGGCCCTGGAGGACTCGCTGCGCTACGCCCAGGAGCGGGAGTCGTTCGGCAAGCCGATCTGGCGCCACCAGTCGGTCGGCAACTACCTCGCCGACATGGCGACCAAGCTCACGGCCGCCCGCCAACTGACGCTGCACGCGGCCCGGGAGGCCGATGCCGGGCGCCGGGTGGACATGGAGGCGGGCATGGCCAAGCTGTTCGCGTCGGAGACGGCCATGGAGATCGCGCTCAACGCGGTCCGGATTCACGGGGGTTACGGCTACTCGACCGAGTTCGACGTCGAGCGGTACTTCCGGGACGCGCCGTTGATGATCGTCGGCGAGGGCACCAACGAGATCCAACGAAACGTGATCGCGGCCCAGTTGGTGGCGAGAGGCGGGCTCGATGGCTGAGCGGGCGCAGCGGGAGAGTACGTATCTCAGACTCGCGCGCGAGCTGCGGACGGCGATCCTGCGGCACGACTTCCCCGACGGGGTCCGGCTGCCCACCGAGGCCGAACTGGCCCAGCGGCACGAGGTGAGCCGGCAGACCGTACGGCGGGCGTTCCAGGACCTGGTCGCCGAGGGGCTGGTCCACCGGGTGCCGGGGCGCGGGACGTTCGCGATGCCCCGCGAGGAGCAGTATCTGCGCCAGTTCGGCTCGGTGGACGACCTGATGGGACTGTCCATCGACACCCGCATGGACGTCGTCACTCCCCTGCACGCACGGGTCGACGTCGACGCGGCGGGCCGGCTCGGCCTCAACGCCGACCGGGTGCACAAGCTGTCCTTCCTGCGGCTCCACGACGACGTGGCGTTCTGCCACACCTCCGTCTGGCTGCCGCCCGCCGTCGGCCGGTTGCTGGAGCCGGTGCCGGAACTGGCCTCGCCTGGCACGCCGAACGCCTTCACCGTCATCGGACTGCTCGACCAGCGGCTGCCCGAGCCGATCGCGGAGGCCGAGCAGAGCATCACGATCGCCGAGGCCACCGCGGAGATCGCCGGACACTTGGGCTGCGCACCGGGCCGACCGCTCCTGCGCATCGACCGCGTCTACCAGACCGCCGCCGGACAGGTCGTCGAACTGGCCATAAGCCACTTCCTGCCCGAGCACTACTCGTACCGCGTGCGACTGCGGCGCAACGACCGCTGACGCGACGTCTCTGACGCGGTGTCTCTGACTCGGTGTCTCTGGCGCGATCCAGCAGAGTTGTCCGTCTCAGGAGCTGAGTCAGTACGACCTCGGCAGGCCCAGCACGTGCTGGGACACGTAGTTGAGCACCATCTCCTGGCTGATCGGGGCGAGTCGCAGCAGTCGTGACTCCCGGAAGTACCGCTCCACGTGGTACTCGCGGGCGTAGCCCATCCCGCCCAGCGTCTGCACGGCCCGGTCCGCGGCCTGGAAACCGGCGTCCGCGCAGAGGAACTTGGCCATGTTGGCCTCGCGTCCGCAGTCCAGGCCGCGGTCGTAGCGCCAGGCGGCGTTGCGGGCCATCAGACGAGCCGCGTCGAGGCGGGTGAGAGCCTCGGCCAGGGGGAAGGCGATGCCCTGGTTGCGGCCGATCGGACGGCCGAAGACGACCCGCTCACGGGCGTAACGGGTGGCCGCGTCCAGGGCGGCCCGGCCGAGGCCGAGTGCTTCGTGGGCGAGCAGGATGCGTTCGGGGTTGAGGCCGTCCAGCAGGTAGCGGAAGCCCTCCCCCTCCTCGCCGATCCGGGCGCTCACCGGGACCCGCAGGCCGTCGATGAAGATCTCGTTGGACGCGACCGCGTTGCGGCCCATCTTGGGAATGGGCCGGATGTCCATGGCGGTGCGGTCGACGTCGACCAGGAAGACCGAGATCCCCTTGGTCTGCTTGTCCACCGCCTCGCGCGGGGTGGTACGGGCCAGGAGAACCATCTTCTGCGAGTCGCCGGCCTTGGTGATCCAGATCTTCCGGCCGTCGACGACGTAGTGGTCGCCGTCGCGGCGGGCGAAGGTGGAGATGCTGGTGGTGTCGGTGCCCGCGTCGGGTTCGGTCACGCCGAAGCAGACGTGCAGTTCGCCGGTGGCGGCGTGCGGGAGGACCTCGCGGCGCAGTTGCTCGCTGCCGTGTCGGGCGAGGACGTTGAGCCCGAAGATGGTCAGGTGCATGGTGGAGCAGCCGTTCATGCCGGCGCCCGAGGCGGCGACCTCCTCCAGGAGCAGCGAGGCCTCCAGGACGCCCAGTCCCCCGCCGCCGTACTCCTCTGGGACGGCGATGCCGAGCCAGCCGGCCTTGGCGAAGGCGTTGTAGAACTCCCAGGGGAACTCCGCCCGTTCGTCCTGCCCGGCCCAGTACTCCGGCCCGAAGGAGGCCGCCAGCTCGCGGACGCCCCGGCGGATGTCCTCCTGCTGCTGGGTCAGTTCGAAATCCACGAAGCCCCCTGGCAAACGATTCTGGGAACGGCTGTGGAGAATGTGATTTCCCCATGGGTAGAATACTGTTCGCAGCCGAGACGCGGAAGGAAGGGTCAACACCTTGAACATCGCGATGCTGCTCGACATGGCCGTGGCGGGCGATCCGGACCGGGTGGCGATGGGGTCACGCGGTCCTGGGACCGGGACGACCTGCGCCCGGCTCCGTCGTACCGCCGCCGGGGTCGCGACGGTCGTCCATCGCACCGGTGCGCGGGAGTTGGTGTTCGCCGGCGTCAACGGCCCCGCGTTTCCCGTCCTGCTGTTCGCCGCGGCCCTCGCGGGCGTACCGCTCGTCCCCGTCAACTACCGCTTGTCGAAACAGGCGTTGACCGACCTGCTCCTGCACACCGAGCGGCCCCTGGTGGTAGCGGACGAGGCGTTCGCCGCCGGGTTCGAGGGGGTTCAGGTACAGACACCCGAGGCGCTGTTGGCCGAGGGACGGGCGGCGGATCCCGCCGAGGGGCTGGAAGGGTCTCCGGACGACCCGGCGGTACTGCTGTTCACGAGCGGGACAACGGCCGCGCCCAAGGCGGCTGTTCTGCGCCACCGGCATCTCTCCAGCTACATCCTCCAGACGGTCGAGTTCGGCTCGGCTGCCCCGAGCGACGCGGTGCTGACGAGCGTGCCGCCGTACCACGTGGCGGGTGTCGGCTCGGTGCTCAGCAACCTCTACGCCGGGCGGCGCATCGTGCACCTCGGCACCTTCGAACCGGCCGCCTGGCTGGCGCTGGTGCGCGCCGAGGGCGTCACCTCGGCCATGGTGGTGCCGACCATGCTGGCCCGTGTCGTCGAGCACCTGGGCGGCCGCCCGGCCGACGTACCGACGCTGCGCTCACTGGCGTACGGCGGAGCCCGGATGCCGCACACGGTCCTGGAGGCCGCGCTGCGGGCGTTCCCCGACACCGGGTTCACCAACGCGTACGGCCTCACCGAGACCAGTTCGACCATCGCCCTGCTCGGTCCGGACGACCATCGGGCGGCGCTCGGCTCCGACGATCCCGCCGTGCGGGCCCGGTTGCGCTCGGCCGGGCGGATGGTGCCGGGTGTGGAGGCGCGGATCCGGGACGAGACGGGGGCCGTTCTGCCGCCCGGGGCGGCGGGCCAGTTGTGGGTGCGCGGCCCGCAGGTGTCCGGCGAGTACAAGGGATCGAGCGAGCACAAGGGGCCCGCGACGACGCTCGACGGCGACGGCTGGTTCCACACCCGCGATCTCGCGCACTTCGACGACGAGGGCTATCTGTTCATCGAGGGGCGCGCCGACGACACCATCATCCGTGGCGGCGAGAACATCGCTCCCGCCGAGGTGGAGGACGTGCTCCTGCGGCACGACGCGGTCCGCGAGGCGGCCGTCGTGGGGGTGCCGGACGAGGAGTGGGGCGAGCGGATCGCCGCGTTCGTGGTCGTCCACGAGGGTGCGGCCACCGACGCGGAGGCGCTGCGCGCCTGGGTGCGTGGCCGGCTGCGCGGCTCGAAGACGCCGGACGTGATCGTCTTCCGCGCCGAACTGCCGTACACACCGACGGGAAAGCTGCTGCGGCGCGAGCTGCTGACGACGATGCAGGGAGGCTGACGCGGGTGACGTCCTTCACGGAGCTGCACGACCTGACCGGCAAGGTGGCGGTCGTCACCGGCGGTTCGCGCGGGATCGGCCGGGCCATCGTGCGGACGTTGGCGGCGGCCGGTGCCGACGTGGTCATCGCCTCGCGCAAGGTCGAGGCGTGCCGGGCGGTGGCCGAGGAGATACGGGCGTCGACCGGACGCCGGGCCCTGGGCGTCGCCTGCCATGTCGGGCGGTGGGAGGACTGCGAGCGGCTGGTGTCCGCGACGCTGGAGGAGTTCGGGCGGCTCGACGTCCTGGTCAACAACGCGGGTATGTCACCGCCGTACGAGAGTCTCGACGCGGTGAGCGAGGAGCTCTACGACAAGACGCTCGCCGTGAATCTCAAGGGACCGTTCCGGCTGGCGGTCCTCGCCGCGACGCACATGGCGGATCACGGCGGCGGTTCGGTCATCAACATCGGTACGGCGGGCTCGCTGCTGGCGAGCGTCCACGAACTCCCTTACGCCTGCGCCAAAGCCGGCCTCAACGCCCTCACGGTGGGCCTCGCGGAAGCGTACGCGCCGAAGGTCCGCGTCAACGCCATCCTGCCGGGACCGGTTCTGACGGATGCTCACACAGCGTGGGCGGCCGAGGACTTCGACACCTCCTTCGTCCCGCTGGGCCGCCTCGGCGTCCCGGACGACGTGGCTCCCCTCGCCCTGCACTTCGCGAGCGCGGCGTCGAGCTTCACGACCGGGGCGATCGTGCGCGTGGACGGGGGCATCACGCGGAAGGTATGACCTCACCCTCCAACTGCCCGTGCGCAAAAGCCTCGTACGGAGAAGGGCCGCGGCTCCCACAGGAGCTGCGGCCCTCCTCCGTGCCCCCTCGGCACATCAGCGGCCGGCGTCGTCGTGCCGGTACACCTCCCCGCCCTTCATCACGAACCGCACGTCCTCCGTCACACCGATGTCCGTCAGCGGGTCGCCGGGGACCGCGATGATGTCGGCGAGGAGCCCTGGCTCCAGGCGGCCCCGGTCGTCGGCGTCGACGAGTTCGGCGGCCACCGTCGTCGCGGCCCGCAGGGCGGCGAGCGGGGTCATGCCCCGGTCGACGAGAGCGACGAGTTCGCGGGCGTTGCGACCGTGCGGGATGGCGGGCGCGTCGGTGCCGCAGGCCACGCGGACCCCGCGCTCGATGGCACGACGGGTGGTCGCCTTGGCGCGCGGGAAGACGTCGGCGGCCTTGGCCTGGAGTTCGGGGTCCGCCTTGGAGACGTCCATGCCGTCGGCGATGTACGTGGTCGCGACCAGGAACGTGCCGCGCTCGATCATCAGGTCGAGGGTCTCGTCGCCGACGAGGAACCCGTGCTCGACGCAGTCGATGCCCGCGTCGAGGGCGGCACGGACCGCGCGGTCGCCCATGCAGTGGGCGGCCACCTTGAGCCCCGCGCGGTGTGCCTCGTCGGCGATGGCCCGCAGTTCCTCGTCGGAGTACTGCTGGGCGCCGGCCGGTCCGGTATGGGACATGACGCCGTTGGACGCGCACACCTTGATGACCCGCGCGCCGTGCTTGATCTGGTAGCGGACCGCCTTGCGCACCTCGTCGACACCGTTGGCGATCCCCTCCTCGACGGTGAGGGGCATGATGTGCGGCGCGAACGCCTGGAACATGGTCGGGTCGAGATGCCCACCGGTCGGGGTGATGGCGTGCCCGGCGGGGACGACCCGAGGTCCCTCGATCCAGCCGTGGTCGATCGCCTTCTTCAGCGCCACGTCGAGGAGCAGTCCCCCGGTCTGCACGAACAGACCCAGGTTGCGTACGGTCGTGAAGCCGGCCCGCAGCGTGCGGCGCGCGTTGGCGACCGCGCGCAGGGTCCGTACGGCGGGGTCGTCCTGCACCGGGTTGAGCGGGCTGCGGTGGTCGGGGCCGCCGAGCAGCAGGTTGACCTCCATGTCCATCAGCCCGGGCAGCAGGGTGACATCACCGAGGTCGACGACCGTGGCGTCCGACGGGACCGACGTGGGCGCGAGCGCCACGATGCGCTCGCCGTCGATCAACAGGTCGCCCGGCTCGACCAGTTCACCCTTGTCGATGTCGAGCATGCGGGCGGCGCGCAGCCGGACGGGGGGCTTCGGGGTGCGCGGGCGTGCCATCAGACCGTCCCCGTCGCGCAGTTGGCTTTCATGGCGCTCACACCGCCGGTTCGAAGACGGAGTCGATGCTCGCCGCGCCCGTGTCGGGGACCTTCGGCTGGCGCCAGGCCTCCACCGGGAAGGCGATGGTGATCAGCGCGCAGAACAGCCACAGCAGGTGCTTGTCCGGTTCGGAGATGTCGTCCATGGTGACCCGCTCCAGGTAGTCCGTACCGGACTGAAGGAGCGGGAACGCCGTGTCGTAGAAGGCGTCGAGCTCGTCCATGGTGCTGGCGATCCGCTTGGCGTACCGCGCCTTCTCGGTCGGGACGGCCCAGTCGGCGTACGGCTCCAGCGCGGCGAACTCGGGGGGAAAGACGGTGGCCATGGTTCGGTCTCCTCGGGTCAGGACGCGGCCGGAGCGCCGGACGTGCGCTGCTGGAAGTCGCGAACGTACTGGCGGGCGGTGCCGTGCAGATGGCGCAGGAGAACCTCCTGGTCGTTGAGCGGAAACTCCCCCACGGCACGCGACTCGAGCATGCTCTGCGTAGCCTCCAGGGTGTTGCCGTCCTGGAGCCCGTACTCCTTGAACGACACGACGGCCAGCTCCTGTTGGAGCCGCTGGAAGGCGTTCTCCGGCGGCACGAAGTAGCAGGCGGCCTCGAAGATGTGCGTGTTGTACGCGGTCGGCCAGTAGTGGTAGGTCAGCACCCAGTTCGGCCGCCAGATCAGCAGCATGAAGTTGGGGAAGAAGACGAACGAGTCCATGCCCCAGCGCGGGTCCCGGGTCGGGTTGACGGCCGGTGGCAGCTGCTCGGTGGTGAGGCCGATGTCCGGCGCTTCCCAGGGGCCGAACAGGCCGCTGCGCAGGGCGCCTTCGATGGGCTTGACCATCTTTCGGTCGTGCGGCGGGGCGATGCCGCCCCAGGAGGACACCATGCTGTGCGGGCCGTCGATGTCGTAGTGCAGCGCCTCGTAGCCGTACTTCTGGATCTTGCGGGCCTCGTCGGCCATGTACTGCCCGGCGTGCAGGATCGGCGCGTGGTAGAACTCGGCGAACGCGTCGATGAACAGCTTCCAGTTGGCGCCGATCTCGGCGCGGTAGCGGTGCGCCTGGGTCATCTTGTGGAACGGGTAGCCCTCGATGCCCTTGGCGAACTCGCCCAGGTACTCGCGCAGCGGTGTGGTGTTGTCCCGGTCGAGGTTGACGAAGACGAACCCCTCCCACACGTCGGTCTGTACGTCCTTGAGCCCGTAGCGCGACTTGTCCAGGTCGAAGAACTCCTGCTCCTGCTGGACGAAGGTGAGCTTGCCCTCCAGGTCGTAGCGCCAGGCGTGGTACTTGCAGGTGAACTGGCGGCAGACCCCACTGGTCTCCTCGCGCGGGAAGTCGTTCCACACGAGCTTGTTGCCACGGTGGCGGCACACGTTGTGGAAGGCACGCACCTCGTCGTCCATGCCGCGCACCACGACCACCGAGGCGCCGGCCGCGTCGAGCTCCTTGGTGAAGTAGCTGCCCCGCTTGGGCAGTTGCTCGATCCGCCCGACGTTGAGCCAGGTCCGCTTGAAGATGGCCTCGCGCTCCACCTCGTAGTGGGCGGGCGAGATGGAGTCCTCGTACGACACCGGCTCGGTACCGATCTTGAGGTGTGCGGTCCAGCTGCCCTCGTCGGGCTTCTTGAAGTGCGCCATGGGGTCTGGTCCTCCAGTCGCTTGTACGGAGGGGACTCACGATAATCTCAGTCTCTCCGAATGAGAATGCTATTCTCGCTCTCGATCGACCGTCAAGTCAGCGGTCTGTCAGGTTGAGGTCAGGAACCGTTGAGGTCAGGAACCTTCAACGAAGGGGAAGATCCGGGTGAAGTCGGCGCCGGGCTCCGCCTCGGCGAACCTCCGCCACACCGCCGCCGTCACCTCGCCGATCGACACCGGTCCGCCCTGCTCCTCGACCGCGCGCAGATAGAGCCGTACGTCCTTGTCCATCAGGGAGTTGGCGAATCCCGCGGCATAGCGGCCGGTCAGGACGTGGCGCGGGAACTTGTCACTGGTGGCCGCGCTCTGCCCGCTGGAGCCGTTCAGCACGTCCAGCATGGTGGCCAGGTCCAGGCCCGCAGCGAGGCCGAAGGCGACGGCCTCGCTGGTGGCGGCGAGCGTCGTGGCGGACAGGAAGTTGTTGGCGAGCTTGAGTGCCTGCGCCATGCCGGGGCGGTCACCGACCCGACGGCGGCGGTCGCTGAGGCCGGCCAGCACGCCCTCGGCCTGTGCGCATGCGGTGTCGCCCCCGGCGTACATGACGGTGAGGGTGCGCGCCCGCGCCCCGGCCACACCGCCGGACACGGGGGCGTCGACGTAGCCGATGCCGTCACCGGCCAGCAGTTCGGCGACGGCACGGGACGCGGCCACGCCGACCGTCGAGGTGTCGACCACGCACCGGACCCGGCGGCCGGGCGCCTGCACGATCTCCCCGGCGACCTTCTCGGAAGCCGTTCCGTCGGGCAGGCTCAGCACCAACACCGTTGTGCGGCAGGCGACTTCGGCCACGGCGGGGACGTGGACGGCGCCCTCGGGCGACCGCGCCGGTCCAGCGGCGTCGTGCGTGACGACCGTATGGCCGGTGTGTACGAGGTTGGCGGCCAGGACGGAGCCCATGTTGCCGAGGCCGACGAAGCCGACGCGCTCCGCGCTCACCGGGGTCTCCGGGGTCTCCGGGGTCTCCGGGGTCACTCCCCCTCCCCTCGTTCCGCTCGCGCCGCCCGTACAACCCGGCGGGCCGCGCTCCCCGCCGGGACTCCGCAGTAGGCGGCGATCTGGAAGAGGAGTTCGTCGAGTTCGGCGTCGGTGACTCCGGTACGGGGCGTGCTGTCCACGTGGACGCGGAACTCCTCCATGCGGCCGAGCGCGGCGGTCATGGCCAGCACCAGAAGGCTCCGGTCACGGAGGCCGAGAACGCCGCCTCGGGTCCAGACACCCCAGGCCGTGGCGGTGAGGTAGTCCTGGAACTCGACAGCGGCGGGGGCCGGGTCGGCGGTCGCGGCGTCGACGTAGGCATCGCCGAGGATCTTCCGGCGCATGTCGCGTGCGGCGCGCAGGGCGTACGTCTCTTCTGTGTCGTCCATGGCTCTCCCTGGTGTCGCCAGTAATTACGAGAATGACACTCTCCAAAAGCCTCAAGCAGCATTCCAGCTAAGTGAGAATTGTGCTACCGTCCCTCGTCGTCGAGGTGGTGACGGAGAAGGGGCCGGAGCAGACCGTGGACGACTTCGAGGCGATCGACTTCTTCCGGGACGAGGCGCAGGTCGCCGATCCCTATCCCTACTTCGACGCCCTGCGCGGGCGGTGCCCGGTGCAGCGCGAGCCGCATCACGACGTGCTGATGGTGACCGGGTACGACGAGGCGGTGCAGATCTACAACGACACCGACACGTTCTCCTCCTGCGTCTCGGTCACCGGCCCCTTCCCCGGGTTCCCGGTGCCGCTGGAGGGCGACGACGTGAGCGAGCTCATCGAGCGGCACCGCGACGAGCTGCCGATGAGCGACCAGTTGCCGACGCTGGATCCGCCGGCGCACACGGACCACCGCGCGCTGCTGATGCGGCTGATCACGCCGAAGCGCCTCAAGGAGAACGAGGCGTCGATGTGGCACCTCGCCGACGGGATGCTGGAGGAGTTCCTGGCCCCGGGCCACGGGGAGTTCATCGGCGGGTTCGCCGGTCCGTTCACCCTCCTCGTCATCGCCGACCTGCTCGGCGTGCCCGAGGAGGACCGCGAGGACTTCATGGACACGCTTCAGCGCCGCCCGCCGGCCGGCGGGGGTGTCGGCAGCACCGGCGACGACACGCTGCACCACTCCCCGCTGGAGTACCTGTACGGGCGTTTCACGACGTACATCGAGGACCGCCGCCGCGAGCCCCGCGAGGACGTGCTCACGGGCCTCGCCACCGCGACCTTCCCGGACGGGTCCGTACCCGAGGTCATCGACGTGGTCCGGGTCGCCACCAACCTCTTTGCGGCCGGCCAGGAGACCACCGTCCGCCTCCTCGGCTCGGCGCTCAAGGTGCTCGCCGAACGCCCGGAACTCCAGCAGCTGTTGCGCGCCGAACGGGACCGCATTCCGAACTTCATCGAGGAGACGCTGCGCGCGGAGAGCCCGGTGAAGGGCGACTTCCGGCTGTCGAAGGTGCCGACGACGGTGGGCGGCGTAGACATCCCGGCCGGCACCACGCTGATGGTGCTGAACAGCGCGGCGAACCGCGATCCGCGCCAGTTCGAGGACCCGGCCGAGTTCGAGGTCGGCCGGGCCAACGTCCGGCGTCATCTCGCCTTCGGCCGCGGCGTCCACACCTGCCCGGGCGCACCGCTCGCCCGCGCCGAGGCCCGGGTCACCCTGGAACGGCTCCTGGACCGCACGTCCGACATCAGGATCGCGGAGAGCGCGCACGGCCCGGCGGACGCCCGCCGCTACTCGTACGTCCCCACCTTCATCCTGCGTGGCCTGACCCACCTCGAACTGGAGTGGAGCGCGACCCGATGAAGGTCACCGTCGACGACGACCGCTGCCGCGGGCACGGGGTGTGCTGCACGATCTGCCCGGAGGTGTTCGACCTGAGCGACGACGGATACGCCGTGGTGGAGAGCCCGGACGTGCCCGCCGAGTACGAGGACGGGGTACGCTCCGCCGCGGGCATGTGCCCGGAGCGCGCCATCACCGTCAGCTGAGAACGAGGAGAACCATGCCGAAGGGTTACGTCATCTTCACCGAGGCGATCAAGGACCCGGCCGGCATGGCCGCCTACAGCCGTGCCGCGGGTGCCACCCTCGCCGAGAGCGGTGGGCGGGTCCTGTCCGCCGACCCGGAGCCGCAGACCCTTGAGGGCGAGTGGTACGGCGACCAGACCGTGGTCCTGGAGTTCGACTCGGTCGAGGCGGCCCGGGCCTGGTACGAGTCGGCCGGGTACACCGAGGCGCGGGCGCTGCGGCAGGCGGCGGCCACGACGAACGCCGTCATCGTGGCCGGGTTCGTGCCGCCGACGGCCGGCTGAGCAACCGACCTCGTGGCCGGCCGGCTCATCAACCGGCTGGCCCACTCATTGACCAGCCGGTCACCTGACCAGGGCCGCACTCACGACCGCCCCGACGCCAGCCCCGCGATCACGCCTCCGTCGACCAGGATGTCCACGCCGGTCAGGAACGAGGCCTGGTCCGAGAGCAAGAAGGCGACGACCGCGGCCAGTTCCTCGGGCCGGCCCTCGCGACCGAGCGCCGACTGGTCCACGAGCCTTTTCATGGAAGGGTGTTGAGCCGCCTCCTGCCGTCCTTGAGGCGTGCCCACGACCCCGGGCGACACCGAGCAGACCCGCGCCCCGACCCCACCGACCCTTACCGCCTCGCGCTGCACGAAGCGCTGGACGCCGCGCTTGGCCCAGGAGTACGCCACACCGGTGTCCTCGACCTCCGGTCCGACGGCCTCGCGGAGCCGGTCCAGGAAGTGTTCGTCCAGCGGGTCGGCGAGCACGGCCTCGATGTCCGGGCGCGGCTCACCGGCCCCGAACTGCGCCGCCATCGAGGCGAAGCACACCAACGCCGTGCCCTCGGTGGCGAGCGGGCGCAACGCCTCGGCGAGCAGGGCCGTGCCGACGAGGTCGACCGTGAGGATGCGGCGCCAGTCGGCCATGGTGGGCGAGATGCCGGCGGCGTGCGCGACGGCTCGCAGGGTGCCGAGTTCCCTTGCGCGCGCGGCGAGTTGGGCCAGCCCCTCGCGGTCGGTGATGTCGAGGACGAACGGTTCTACGACGGTGCCGTGCGCCGAGGTCGCCAGTTCGTCGGCAGCCGTGGCCAGCGTCCCGGCGTCCAGATCGACCAGCAACAGCCGGTCCACGGCACCGAGTTGGCGTCGCGCGCACTCCAGGCCCATGCCGCGTCCGGCGCCGGTCACGATCCCTACGGTGGTCATGCGCCCGGCCTCTTCCCCGTCGCCCAGTACTGCTCGAGGACCGGCTGGAGCGCCCGCGTCACGAGTTCGATGCGCGGGCCGCTATGGCTGTGGTGGAACGCCCAGTACGCCGTGCCGTCGGGGCGTCTGCCGACCGCCTCCACGGTGTGGCCGCGCCGCGCGAGTTCGGCGGAGTCGGCGGCCACGTCGTCGGACCAGTACCCCAGATGGTGGACCCCGGACCCGGTCACCGGTTCCCACAGGGTGCCGGGCACGCGGCGCACCAACTCCAGCCGGGGCGTGGACATCGAGTACGTGGACATGAGGTCGAGGACGACGTCGTCGCCTTCGTCACCGCCGCCACCGCCACCGCCACCGCCACCGCCACCCGGCAGGCTCACCCGCACGGGCCCGCCCAACGGCTCGGCCCACTGGTAGCCGAACACGGCCGACAGCTCGGCCGCCGCCGCGTCGATGTCGTCGACGACGATCCCGACGTGGAACTGATCGCTGCTCTTCACGCGTGCCCTCCCTGAGATGTGACCGTGCGCAGGCAGAACCGGACGACGTGGTCGACCTCGGCGTCCGTCGGCGCCACCCGGCGCCACAGATGGTCGGCGAGCCTGCCCACCGTCGCGTGGGCGGCGAGGGACGCGTCCAAGTCCGGGTCGGCGCTGCCGAGTTCGGTGTACGGGCCGCGGAGCAGAGCCGCCAACAGACCGTCGACCGACGACGGGCCCGCAAGGAACCCCTCCCCCACGCTCTGCGCGTTCCACATGACCGCCAGCGTGGTCGCCGCCGTCTCCTCGTCCGTCGCCTGGGACAGGACGCCCTCGACCCAGCGGCGCACCTTTCCCTCGGGCGAGGGCTCCTTGGCCATCTGGTGGGAGAGGTAGCCGCACAGGCGCTCGGCACCGTCCTCCATGAGCGCGGCGACCAGGGCGTCCTTGGAGCGGAAGTGCCGGTAGAACGCCTCGTTCGAGAGTCCGGCCGCCGTCACGATGTCGGCGACGCGGGGCCGTGCGGCGGTGCCGCAGCGCCGCATGACCTCCAACGCGGCGTCCAGCAGCGCCCGTACCTCGCTCGCGTAGTGCGCGCCGCGCCGGGCCAGCGCGCGCCGCGCGATGCGGTCGGCCACATCGCCGGTGTCCCCGGGGTCTCCCGCAACGCCGTTCCGCGTCGGGGGAATTGTGTTCTCTTTCATGAGAACGCTATTCTGGCATCTGCCGGAAGGAGACACAATGTCGTGGGACTTCGAAACAGACCCGGACTACCAGGCACAGCTCGACTGGGCGGCCGAGTTCGTCCGGGAGGAGGTCGAACCCCTCGATCTCCTGTGGGACGGGCTGCAGTTCACCCCGCCCGACGAGAACCTCCGCCGCGTTCTGGATCCGCTCAAGAAGGAGGTCCGGGCCCATGGGCTGTGGGCGACGCACCTCGGCCCCGACCTGGGCGGTGAGGGCCACGGGCAGGTCAAGCTGTGCCTGCTCAACGAGATCCTGGGCCGCTCCTCCTGGGCCCCGATCGTCTTCGGGTGCCAGGCCCCGGACACGGGCAACGCCGAGATCCTCGCCCACTACGGCACCGAGGCACAGAAGGACCGCTATCTGCGTCCGCTCCTCGACGGCGAGATCTTCTCCTGCTACTCGATGACCGAGCCCCAAGCCGGTGCCGATCCCAAGGAGTTCACGACCCGGGCGGTCCGCGAGGGCGACGAGTGGGTGATCAACGGCTGGAAGTACTTCTCCTCGAACGCGAAGACGGCCGCCTTCTTCATCGTCATGGCGGTGACGGACCCGGCCGGTGACCCGTACAAGAGCATGTCGATGTTTCTGGTGCCGGCCGAGACCCCGGGCATCCGCATCGAGCGGAACGTCGCCCTGGCCGGTGAGCCGCAGGAGCGCGGCTCGCACGCGCTCGTGCACTACGAGGACGTACGGGTGCCGGTGGACGCGGTGCTCGGCGGCGAGGGTCAGGCCTTCGTCATATCGCAGACCCGGCTCGGCGGCGGGCGGATTCACCACGCCATGCGGACGATCGGCCTGGCGGGCAAGGCCTTCGACATGATGTGCGAGCGGGCGCTGAGCCGGCACACCCAGGGCACGGTCCTGGCCGACAAGCAGTTCGTGCAGGGGCACATAGCCGACTCGTACGCGCAGCTCACCCAGTTCCGGCTCGCCGTGCTGCACACCGCGTGGAAGATCGACGAGTACAACGACTACCGCAAGGTCCGCAAGGACATCGCCATGGTCAAGACGCAACTGCCCACCGTTCTTCACGACATCGCGCACCGGGCGATCCAGGTGCACGGCGCGCTCGGTGTCAGCGGTGACATGCCGCTGTTCCGGATGCTGTTGGGCGCCAGCGTGCTCGGCATCGCGGACGGCCCGACCGAGGTGCACAAGGTGACGGTCGCCCGGCAGGTCCTGCGCGACCACAAGCCGAGCGACGATCTGTGGCCGAGCGCGTATCTCCCGAAGCGGGTCGCGGCGGCCCGTGCCAAGTACGCCGAGTTCCTGGACTCCGAGGCGGGCGGCCGATGATCGACGTCGAGCGGCTGGCCGGCTGGCTGGACGAGTCCGGGCTGCCCGGCAAGGGCGAGCCGATCGAGCACCGCCATGTCTCCGGCGGTGCGCAGAACGAGATCTACGAGATCCGCCGCGGCGAACTCCACTGCGCCCTGCGCATCCCGCCGGTGACCGCCCCGGCCACCCGGGACGAGGGCATCCTGCGGGAGTGGCGCATCATCGAGGCGCTGAACGGCACGGACGTACCGCACACCGGGGCCATGGCCGTCTGCACGGACCCGGCCGTCCTGGGCCGGACCTTCTACCTGATGGAGTTCGTCGACGGCTGGTCCCCCATGGGGGTACACGGCTGGGCGGCGCCCTTCGACACGGATCTCGCCGCGCGGGCGGGGCTCGCGTACCGGCTCACCGAGGGGATCGCCCTGCTGTCGAAGGTGGACTGGCAGGCGAAGGGACTGCACGACCTGGGCCGCCCCGACGGCTTCCACGAACGCCAAGTCGACCGCTGGACGCGGTACTTGGACCGCATCAAGAGCCGTGAGCTGCCCGGCTTCGACGAGGCCGCCGCCTGGCTGCGCGCGCACAGGCCGATCGACTACGTCCCCGGCCTGATGCACGGCGACTACCAGTTCGCCAACGTGATGTTCCGGCACGGCGCTCCGGCGCGGCTCGCCGCGGTCGTCGACTGGGAGATGGGGACCGTCGGCGACCCCAAGCTCGATCTCGCCTGGATGCTCCGCGGCTGGCCCGAGGACACGAGCGCCCCCGAGGCGGCTACCGCCCTGTACGTCGACCTGACGGGCATGCCTTCGCGCACCGAGCTCGTCCGGCACTACGCCACGGTCTCGGGCCGTCAGGTCGACGACATGGACTATTACGACGTCCTCGCCCAGTGGAAGCTCGGCGTGGTCCTGGAGCAGGGCTTCCAACGGGCCGGCGACAACGAGAAGTTGCAGGCCTTCGGTCCGATGGTCCTCCAACTGATGCAGAGCGCAGCCGAGTTGGCGGCGACCACCCGCTACGGCGCCTGAAGGAAGGACGCCAGACCGGAGATGAGCCGGTCCACGTCCTCCGTGTCGTTGTAGGGCGCGAGGCCCACCCGCAGCGAGGGGTTGTCCAGTTTCAGCGCGGCGAAGGGTTCGTAGGCGTAGAACGACCCGGCCGGGGCCACCACCTTGAGGGCCGCCAGATGCACCTGCGCCTCGTACGCGTCTCGGCCTTCGAGGCTCATCAGGAGGGTCGGGGTGCGGTCGGCGGCCTTCGAGTGCACGGTGACCGCGGTGCCCAGGGACCGCAGGCCGTCCTCGATCCGGGCGCGCAGCACGGACTCGTGTTCGTGGAGGGAGCGCAGCGACGCCGTCAGCCACTCCTTCCGCGACGCCCCTTCCCCGGGGTCGATGCCGGCGAGGAAGTCCACGGCCGCGGTGGCGCCGGCCAGCATCTCGTAGGGCAGCGTGCCGAATTCGAAACGCTCGGGCACGGTGTTCGTGGACGGCAGCAGCTTGTCCGGCTGGACGGTCTCCAGCAGTTCGGGCGCCGCGGCGAGCACCCCGCAGTGCGGGCCGAGGAACTTGTACGGCGAGCACACGAACAGGTCCGCCCCCAGCGCGGGCACGTCCACCCGGCTGTGCGCCGCGTAGTGCACGCCGTCCACGTAGACCAGCGCGCCGACGCCGTGCGCCAGGTCGGCGATCGTGCGCAGCGGCGGCTTGGTGCCCAGGACGTTGGAGGCCGCGGTGACCGCGACCAGCCGCGTCCGGTCGGAGAGCACCCGTTCGAGGGAGCCCAGGTCCAGTTCCGTGGTCTCGGGGTCGATGTCGATCCAGCGGACCGTCACCCCGGTGTGGTCGGCCGCCTGGATCCACGGCCGGACGTTGGCGTCATGGTCGAGGCGACTGACGACGATCTCGTCGCCGACGCGCCAGTCCTTGGCCAGATGCCGGGAGAAGTCGTACGTGAGCTGGGTGGCGCTGCGTCCGTGGACGATGCCGTTCGCCGGTACGCTCAGGAAGTCGGCGTAGGCGGCCCTGAACTCGGTGACCGCCCGCTCGGCGTTCTGCTCGGACGAGCTCACGCCACCCCGGTTGGAGAGGGGCCCGGTGAGCGTTTCCGTGATGGCGGCGGCGACCGGGCGGGGCGTCTGGGTGCCGCCTGGGCCGTCGAAGAAGGCAAGGCCGTGGTCGAGGGACGGGAAGTGGCCCCGCAGGGCGGCGATGTCTACGGCCATGACCTCGGCCTCGGCTTTCTGTGCGGGTGCGGACGACGGACCGCACGCCCGTCTGAATCCGACCGTAGTCGACCTTGGCCCGCAGACCGCGCGACTTCACGGACCGAGCTACTTCACAGACCGAGCGACTTGGCGATGATCACCTTCATGACCTCGCTGGTCCCGGCATAGATTCGGGTGATGCGGGCGTCGGCGTACAGCCGCGAGATCGGGTACTCCGCCATGTACCCGTAGCCGCCGAACAGCTGGAGGCAGCGGTCGACGGCCCGGGCCTGCATCTCGGTGCAGAACAGCTTGACCTTGGCCGCGTCCGCGCCGGACAGCACGCCGTCGACGAGGTCGAGCACCGCCCGGTCGAGCATGGTCTGCGCGGCCTCGATCTCGGCGGCCACGGCGGCGAGTTCGAACTTCGTGTTCTGGAAGGCCGCCACCGGCTTGCCGAAGACCTGGCGCTCCTTGACGTAGTCGATGGTCGTGTCGAGGGCGGCGCGCGCCTGGGCGACCGAGCCGACGGCGACGGTCATGCGCTCTTGCGGGAGGTTGTGGCCGAGGTAGCGGAAGGCCGCGCCCTCCTCCCCCAGCCGGTTCGCCACCGGCACGCGCACGTCGTCGAAGGCCAGCTCGACGGTGTCCTGGACCTTGATGCCCAACTTGTCGAGCACCCGCCCCCGGCTGAACCCGGGCATACCGTTCTCGACGACCAACAGGGTCAGTCCGGCGCGCCGGTCGGCGGGGTCGGTGGACGTGCGGGCGACCACGATCACCAGGTCGGCGAGGAGGCCGCCCGTGATGAAGGTCTTGGCGCCGTTGACGACGTAGGTGTCCCCGTCGCGGACGGCGGTGGTGCGGATCCCCGCGAGGTCGGAGCCGGTGCCCGGTTCGGTCATGGCGATCGCGGTCAGCAGCCGTCCGTCGGCGAGGCCCGGGAACCACCGCCGGCGCTGCGCCTCGTCGGCGTAGGCGAGGAAGTACGGCAGGACCACGTCGAGTTGGGTGCGGACGGTGCCGAGGGTGACCAGTGCGCGGGCGGCCTCTTCCTGGAGGACGACGTTGTAGCGGTAGTCGTCGAGGCCGGAACCGCCGTACTCCTCCGGCACCGCCATCCCCAACAGACCTAGCGAGCCGAGCTGTTCGAAGATCTCGCGGGGCAGCCGTCCGGCCCGCTCCCAGGCGGAGTAGTTCGGGACGACCTCTTTGGCCACGAACTCCCGTACCAGCTTGCGGAATTCGTCGTGGTCAGGGGTGAAGATCTCTCGGCGCATCGAAGACTCCGTCAAGGTCCGTCAAGATCCGTCAGGAAGTGAGTTCGAGAAGCGTGGCGTTGGCCGTGCCGCCGCCCTCGCACATGGTCTGGAGTCCGTGGCGGATCCCGAGTTCGCGCATGTGGTGGACCATGCGGGTGGTCAGGACCGCGCCGGACGCGCCGAGCGGATGCCCGAGCGCGATGGCGCCGCCGAGGGGGTTGAGCAGCGCGGGATCGGCCCCGGTCTCGGCGAGCCAGGCGAGCGGTACGGGCGCGAAGGCCTCGTTCACCTCGAAGACGCCGACCTCGGACAGCCGTACGCCCGCCTTGGCGAGCACGCGTTCGGTCGCCGGGATCGGGCCGGTCAGCATGAGCACCGGATCGGCGCCGACGACCGCACCCGCGCGGTAGCGGACGATCGGCGTCAGGCCCAGCTCGCGCGCCTTCTCGGGCGTCGTCACGAGCAGGGCCGCCGCGCCGTCGGAGATCTGCGAGGAGTTGCCCGCGTGGATCACACCGTCGTCGAGGAACGCCGGCTTGAGCCCGGCCAGCCGCTGGACGGTGGTGCCGCGCCGAACGCCCTCGTCCGCCGTCACCGACCCGACGGGCACGATCTGCGCGTCGAAGGCACCGGCGTCCTGAGCCGCGGCGGCTCGCTCATGGGAGAGCGTCGCGAACTCGTCGAGCCGCGTGCGCGAGAACCCCCATTTCTGCGCGATCTTCTCCGCGGAGACCCCCTGGTTGAAGGAGAAGCCGTGGTAGCGGGCGAGCACCTTCGGCCCGTACGGCGTTCCGGTGGTCCGTGCCGAGCCGAGCGGCACCCGGCTCATCACCTCGACCCCGCCCGCCACGACGACGTCCTGCTGACCGGACATCACGGCCTGGGCGGCGAAGTCGAGGGCCTGTTGGCTGGATCCGCAGGCCCGGTTCACCGTCGTACCCGGAATCGTCTCGGGCCACCCCGCCGCGAGGACGGCGTAGCGGCCGATGTTGCTGGACTGATCACCGACTTGCGACACACAGCCCCAGACGACGTCGTCCACGACCGCCGGGTCGATCCCGGTGCGCTCGGCGAGCGCGGTGAGGACGACGGCGGACAGGTCGGCCGCGTGCTGGTCCGACAGACCGCCGTTGCGTTTGCCGACGGGCGTACGGACGGCCTCGACGATCACTGCTTCGGGCATGCGGGGTCCTCCGAGGGGGGCTGTCGGTTCCAGTGGCCGGTGAAGCGCGGCTCGCGTCGCCCGGCGAACGCCGCGTAGGCCTCCGGTACGTCCGCCGTCGCGAAGTTGGCCACCTGGGCACGGGCCTCGCCGGCGAGGGCCTCGCGCAGGGTGCGGTCGGCGCCCTCGTTCAGGAGCGCCTTGGTCTGGGCGAGCGCGACGGGCGGTCCGGCCGCGAGCCGGTCGGCGAGGTCTTTCACGTATCCGTCGATCCGTTCGGCGGGGACCACCCAGGTCACGAGGTTGAGAGCACGCGCTTCCTCCGCGTCGATCGTCTCGGCGAGCAGCGCGAGCCGTTTCGCCTGTTGGAGGCCGACCAGCTTGGGCAGCAGCCAGGTGCCGCCGCAGTCCGGAGAGAGTCCCCGGCGCGTGAAGATCTGCGAGAAGCGGGACTCCGGTGTGGCCACGACCAGATCGCAGCCGAGGGCCAGATTCCAGCCCGCGCCGACGGCCACGCCGGTCACCTTGGCGATCGTGGGGATGGGCAACTCGTGCAGCAGCAGGGCCACTTCGGTCAGGTCGCGCAGCTTGTCGAGTGGATGCCGGGTGTCGTCGGCCGCGGCCGTGAGATCGGCGCCCGAGCAGAACGCTCCCCCGGCGCCGGTGAGGACGAGAGCCCGTACGTCGTGGTCGCGGGCGGCCGTCGCGAGGAACTCCCGCAGGGCTGCCCACAGTTCGCGGTCGATCGCGTTCTTGCGATGTGGACGGTTCAGGGTCAGGGTCCGTACGCCGCCGCTGTCGTCCGACAGCAGTACGGGCTCGTCGGTCACGCGCCACCCCGCAGTTCCGCGATCTCCTGGGCGCTGAGGCCGAGTTCGGCGAGGACCTGCTCCGTGTGTTCGCCGAGTGCGGGGACGGCGCCCATCGTCGGCTCGTAGCCGGAGATGACCGGAGGCGGCAGGAGAGCCGGGACCGGCCCGCCCGGTGTGTCGATCTCGCGCCAGCGGTCGCGTGCCCTCAGGTGCGGGTGGGCGACGACCTCACTCGGCGTGTTGTAGCGGGAGTTGCCGATGCCGGCGTCGTCGGCGCGCTGTTGGACATCGGCCAGGTCATGGCGTGCGCACCACGCGCCGATCTCCTCGTCGAGCAGGTCGCGGTGTTCGACGCGGCCGGGATTGGTCCGCAGTCGCTCGTCCTCCGCGAGGTCGGGTCGGTCCATCAAGTCCCGCGCCAGGCGCTGCCATTCGCGGTCGTTGGTGGTGCCGAGGACGACGGTGTGGCCGTCCGCCGTCCGGTAGGCGCCGTAGGGGGCGACCGCCGGTGAGCCCATGCCGCGCGGCTGTTGGTCGATGCCGGAGTGGAGGGTGTGGGTGAGGGCGTAGCCCATCATGTCGGTCATCGTGTCGAAGAGGCTCACCGCGACCGGGCCGGGGCGTCGGGCGTACAGCAGGGAGACGATCGACAGGGCCGCGTACAGGCCGGTGGTGGCGTCGGCCAGGGGCGGGCCGGGTTTGGCGGGTTCGCCGGGGCGGCCCGTGATGGCGCAGGCGCCGGACTCGGCCTGGACGAGGAGGTCGTAGGCGCGTTTGTGGGAGAGGGGGCCGCCGGGGCCGTAGCCGTCGATCTCCACGGCGATCAGGGTGGGGTGACGGGTCGTCAAGTCGTCCGGTGCGATGCCGAGTTTGGCCGTGGTGCCCGGGGTCAGGTTGGAGACGAGGACGTCGGCGCGGTCCAGGAGGCGGTGCAGCACCGCCATCCCCGCCTCGGACTTGAGGTCGAGGGTGACTGACTCCTTACCGCGGTTGCACCACACGAAGTGCGCGGCGAGGCCTTTGACCACGTCGTCGTAGTGACGGGCGAAGTCGCCGCCCGCAGGGTTCTCCACCTTGATCACCCGGGCGCCGAGGTCGGCCAAGGCCCGGGTGCACAGAGGCGCGGACACCGCCTGCTCAAGTGCCACGACCGTGACGCCCGACAGTGGCCCCCGGTGATCCGTCCGCGCCATCAGATCACCAGGCCGCCGTCGACCGGCAGCACCTGGCCGGTGACGAACGAGGCCGCGTCCGAGGCGAGGAAGACGAAGGCGCCGGCCACCTCCTCGGGTTCCGCCCAGCGGCCGAGCGGGATGCGGGCGAGCATGGTCGCCGCGAACTTCTCGTTGGTGCGGATGGTCTCCGTCATGGGGGTCGCGGCCAGCGGGGCAAGGGCGTTGACCTTGATCTGTCTGCGGGCGAGTTCGCGGGCCAGCGACTTGGTCATGCCGATGATCGCGGCCTTGGCGGCCGAGTAGTTGACCTGGCCGAGGGTGCCGGTGAGGCCTGCCGCCGAGGTGACGTTGATGATGCGACCGGTGCCGTCGGTGGGCAGGAACGGGAGCGCGGCCTGGGTGCAGGTGAACGTGCCCAGCACATGGATGTCGAGCAGACGGCGGAAGGCGTCCTCGTCGAGGTCCGCGAACATGCCCGGCGCGGTGACCCCGGCGTTGTTCACCAGGACGTGCAGGGTCCCGTCGGCGAGTGCGGCGGCCCGGGACACGGCGGCCTCGGCCGCGCCCCGGTCCCGTACGTCGAGTTCGGCGGCGTCGGCCGTGCCGCCGGCGGCCGTGATCTTCCCGGCGACGGCCGCCGCGGCCGATCCGTCCAGGTCGGTCACCAGGACGGCCGCGCCGGCTCGGGCCAGGGCGTGGGCGACGGCGGCGCCGATGCCGCCCGCCGCCCCGGTGACCAGGGCCGCGCGCCCGGTCAGGTCGAACAGTCCGTTGTCGTACGCCATCACAGTCCCGCGGCCGCGGCGGCGCGCGCCTTGGCGCGGAAGGACTCCAACTTCTCGGCCGGTTCGACCAGTTGGTGGCTGCGCGAGCGGACGCTGACGTCGTGGCCCTCGGACGCCTTGCGCAGGGCGCCGACGGTGGCCTGGTCGCGCGGGATGTGCGCGAAGGGGTCGAAGGAGTACCAGCGCATGGCGTTCTCGTAGGTGATCTTCGCGGTGTCGGAGTCCGGGACGTCGCACGCGCCGAGCACGTCGTGGAGCTGTTCGGGCGCGTCGGGCCACAGGGAGTCGCTGTGCGGGTAGTCGCCCTCCCAGCAGATGTTGTCGATGCCGATGTCGTGGCGCAGCCGCACCCCGAGCTTGTCGGTGATGAAGCAGGTCAGGAAGTGGTCGCGGAAGACCTCGCTGGGCAGCTTGCCGCCGAAGTCCTGGAGGGTCCAGGTGGAGTGCATCTCGTAGGTGCGGTCCAGGCGTTCCAGGAAGTACGGGATCCAGCCGGTGCCGCCCTCCGACAGGGCGATCTTCAGGTCGGGGAAGTCCTTGACCGGGCGGGACCAGACGAGGTCGGCCGCGGCGGAGACGATGTTCATCGGCTGGAGCGTGATCATGACGTCCGGCGGGGAGTCGGGGGCCGGGATGGCGAGGCGGCCGGAGGAGCCGATGTGCACCGACATCACGGTGTCGGTGTCGGACAGGGCCTGCCAGAGCGGGTTCCAGTACTCGTGGTGGAAGCTCGGGTAGCCGAGGACGGCGGGGTTCTCGGTGAAGGTCAGCGAGTGGCAGCCCTTCTCGGCGACCCGGCGCACCTCGGCGGCGCACAGTTCGGCGTCCCAGATGGCGGGCAGCGCCATGGGAATGAAGCGGCCGGGGTAGGCGGCGCACCACTCGTCGATGTGCCAGTCGTTGTAGGCGCGGACCAGCGCGAGGGAGAAGTCGGCGTCCTCGGTGGCGAAGAGGCGGGCCGAGAAGCCGGGGAAGGACGGGAAGTTCATCTGGGCGAGGATCCCGCCGGCGTTCATGTCCTTGATGCGCTCGTTGACGTCGTAGCAGCCGGGCCTGATCTCGTCGAGGCCCTGCGGTTCGACGCCGTACTCCTCCTTGGGACGGCCGGCGACCGCGTTGAGGGCGGAGTTGGTGATGGTGGTGCCGCGGAAGGTCCATACGTCGGTGCCGTCGTCGCGGTGGACGAGTTGGGGGGCGTCGTCGCGGTACCTCTCGGGCAGGTGGTTCACGAACATGTCGGGCGGCTCGATGATGTGGTCGTCGACGCTGATCAGGATCATGTCGTCCTTGTTCATGCGAAGTCCCTTTCAGGCGTGGGTCGTTCAGGTCCCGGGGGGTGTTCAGTCGGAGGCGGGGAGGGGTTTGGCGGCCTTGAGGGTCATGGGGACGCCGTCGCAGGCGAGTTCGCCGGTGCCGGGGCTGGTGCACAGCAGTTCCAGGGACCCTTCGGCGTCGACGTAGCGCTTGCCGAGGAGGGTGACCGGTGCGGCGCCGGTCGCGGGCCCGGGTGGTGCGGTGGCGGCGGGGACCATGGGGGCGCCGCCGCAGGTCAGGGCCGGCCGGTGGTCGGCCGGGGCGCGGACGACGACCACCCGGGTGGTGCACACCGTGCTCGCGAGCTGGTCACCTGGGCGCAGCGTCGGTGCTGGTGAGGTCATGGTTCAGGTCCCTTTCACGCAGGCGGTCGGCGAGCACGGCGAGGTCGTAGGACTGGCGGGCCATCCAGAACCGCAGGAAGCCGGTGAGGGAGTAGCGCAGGAACAGCGCGGCGCCCACGACGGTGGCCGCGATCCCACCGAGGCCGAGGGCCAGGGCGTCGCGCTGGTCGAGGGGGTTCTGGGTGGTGTGCGACAGGAGGTAGGCGGAGAGGGCCAGCACCAGTCCGAGGGCCATCAGGGTGCCGCCGAGGCGCAGCCAGAGGCCGGCCCGGGCGGCGGCCGGGTCCGGGATCCTGAGGTCGGCGAGTTCGCGGACGAAGCGGTCCGCCCGCGATTCGCCGTCCTGGGCCCGGGAGGTGCCGCCCTGGGCGCGTGGCTCGCCGTTCTGGGCGTGTGGCTCGGTGGGTGTCATGCGGAACTCCCCAGGTAGAGGGCGGACAGTTCGTCGCGCAGCCCGCCGTCGGGGCGGCCCTGGCGTTCGATGCGGCCCCGGACCAGGACGGCCGCGTGGTCGGCGATGCCGAGGACAGCGGACGCGAACTGCTCGACGACCAGGACGGCCACGCCCTGCCGGGCGATCTCGGCGACCTGCTCGTAGAGCCGGGAGACCACCAACGGGGCGAGTCCCATGGAGAGTTCGTCGAGGAGCAGCACGGCGGGGTCGGTGGCCAGGCCGCGGGCGAGGGCGAGCATCTGCTGTTCGCCGCCGGAGAGGGTGCCCGCCGCCTGGTGCGCGCGCTGTCCGAGGACGGGGAAGCGGGCGAAGGCGATCTCCTCGATCTGTTCGCGGGTGCGGCCGGTGAACGTCATCATCAGGAGGTTGTCGCGGACGGAGAGGTTGGGGAACACCCCGCGTCCCTCGGGGATCAGGCAGACCCCGGCGCGGGCGAGGTCGCGCGGGTCGGCGCCGGTCACCTCCCTTCCGCCCAGCAGGAGTTGGCCGGACCGGGCGGGGTGCAGGCCGGCGGCGACGCGCAGGGTGGTGGTCTTGCCGGCGCCGTTGGGGCCGAGCAGTGCCACGACCTGTCCGGCGCCGACGGTGAGGTCGACGCCGTGCAGGACGGTGATGCCCTCGTGGGCGGCGCGCATCCCGCGCAGTTCGAGCAGAGCGTTCACACGTCCCCCAGATAGGCGGCCAGCACGGTCTCGTCGTGGCGGATCAGGTCGGGCGGGCCGACCGCGATGACCTTGCCGAGGTCGAGCACGTAGACCTCGTCGCACACGCCCATGACCAGCCCCATGTCGTGCTCGACCAGGACGACCGCGGTGCCGTCCGCGGCGAGCGCGCGCAGCAGGGCCGCGAACCGCTCGGTCTCCTCGCCGTCCTGCCCGGCGGCGGGCTCGTCCAGGAGCAGCAGACCGGGGCGTACGGCGAGGGCGCGGCCGACCTCGACGAGGCGGGCGACGCCGGTGGGCAGGTTGTCGGCGCAGGTGTCGGCGACGGCCGACAGGCCCAGCCGGTCGAGCAGTTCGTCGGTCACCCGGTCGGCCCGGCGCCGTTCGGGGCCGAGTTCCGCGGCGACGAGGAGGTTGTCCCGGACGCTCAACCGGCCGAAGAGTTCCAGGCGTTGGAAGGTGCGGGCCAGTCCGTGCCGGCAGCGCCGGGCGGGCCCGAGCCGGGTCACGTCGCGCCCGCCCAGGACGACCCGGCCCGCCGAGGGCCTGCGCAGCCCCGAGACCACGTCGAACAGGGTGCTCTTTCCCGCCCCGTTGGGCCCGATGAGCCCGGTGACCCGGCCGCGCTCGGCGCTCATGCCGACGCCGTCCAGGGCGCGGTTGCCGCCGAAGGCGACGGTCACGCCACTAACCTCCAGCAGTGCCACGGGTCAGCACCTCCCCGTCCTGCGCGCGCCAGGGACGTCGTACGCCCCACCACTCGACGGGTACGTCCGCCTCGGCCTTGGGCGCCTGACGTGCGGCGGCCCAGGCACGCAGCGTCGAGGCCACGACCAGCGAACCGATCAGGAACGTCCAGCCGTTGATCACGTCGGTCAGTCGCAGCACCCAGCCCAGCGCCAGGACCGCGAGGAGCGTCGACAGGGCGATCCGGTCGCGGCCCAGTGGGTTCCACTCGCGGCGGAAGCGGGAGACCAGGCCCTCTGGGTTGTGGCCGAGGCCCATGCCGGCCAGGGCGGGCAGCACGGTGACGATGTTCTGCGTCCAGGAGGCCAGGCCGATGAGGATGTTCGGGCCGATGTAGGCGGTCCCGGCGAACAGGCCGTTGCCGACCGCGCCGAGGCCGCCGATGACGGCGACCAGGAAGATCGGCAGTCCGGCGACGAGGTTGAACTGCTCGGCGGTGATGGACCGTTGCTGCATCCCGTAGAGCGCGCCGCCGAGTCCCGCGATGCCGGCGGACAGCGCGAACACGAGGACCTTGGTCACCAGCAGGTTGCCGCCGAGCGTGGCGTACGCGGCCTCGCTGTCGCGCAGGGCGATCAGCCGCCGGCCGAAGCCGCCGCGGCGCAGCCGGGCGACGGCGAGCGAGGCGAGGCCGAGGCAGACGGCGGCGAGGACCATGAGGTCGGCCGCCGAGTCCAGTCGTAGGCCGAGGAGTTGGGGTCCCGCCATCTCCACCGAGCCCTGGTCGAAGAGGGAGATGTGCACTCCGGCGAGGTCGAAGGCGGGCAGAGTGAAGATCCACCGGTCCAGGACCACGGCGACCGCGGCCGTGCCCAGGGCCAGATAGACGCCCGAGAACCGCAGTGCGGGCACCGCGATCAGCGCTCCGACGGCGGCGGACACGGCGATCGCGGCGGCCAGCGCCCACAGTTGGCCGTGGCCGCCGAGGTGGCCCCAGACGACCGCGCCGATGCCGGCCATGCTGAGCTGGCACAGGGAGATCTGTCCCGCGTACCCGGCCAGCGGTACGTACGACAGGGCGACGATGCCGAGCGAGAAGATCGGCCCGTACGTCACGAGGTCGGACTCGTCGAGTACGGAGGCGAGGACGACCGCGAACAGGACGGTCGAGGCGGCGAAGACGAGGGTGCCGCGCGGGCTCGGCGCGGGTACCTGCACCAACCGCCGGTCGCGGCCGCGCAGTCGGGGGTGCGGGAAGCAGAGCAGGGCGAGGAAGAGGAGCAGGGCGGGGGCGGCGAGGCGCAGGCCCGGCAGGTAGTCGTTCTGCGGGAGGTAGCCGGTCAGATAGCTCTCCAGGCAGCCGACGACGACGGCGCCGACGAACGTGAACGGCAGGCTGCGCAGCTTGCCGAAGACGGCCGCGGTGTAGGCGCTGACGATCAGCAGGGAGAGCTGGGAGGCGTCCAGGGCGACCGTCGGGGCGATCAGGATGCCGCCGATCGCGGCGAGTTGGGTGCCGAGGATCCACGCGACGCGGCTGGCTCTCACCGGGTCGGCGCCGGTGAGCTGCACGAGGGCCCGGTCGTCGACGGTGGCGCGCATCTCGGCGCCGGTGCGGGTGCGGTTGAGCACGAACCACAGGCCGGCGGCGACCAGCACGGCGACGGTCATGGTGAGTGCCTGGTGCCAGGTGACGGTCGCCGGACCGATGTGGAAGGGCTCGCGGTCGGCGAAGAACACGGAGAGCGGGCGCGGGACGTTGGGGTCCCAGATCCAGCGGGCGGCGGCGATGGCGCCGCTGAGCAGCGCCACCGTCATCACCAGCCGTTCGGCCTCGCCGAGCCGTTGCACGGGCCGCATCAGGACGCGTTCGACGGCGAGGCCGAAGCCGGGGGCGAGCACCAGCAGGACGAGGACCAGGGCGACCGGCACGGGCCAGCCCCAGCCTACGGTGAACTGCCAGTAGCAGAACGCCGCCAGCATGCCGGCCGCCCCGTGCGCGAAGTTGAACACGCCGGTGGTGACGTAGGTCAGGACCAGCCCGCTGCCGATCACCGCGTAGATGGCGGCGGTGCTCAGGCCGACGATCCCGAAGGTGAGGAACTGCTCCATCAGGTCACGTCACTTCACGTCGCTCATGCTCTTGCCGACGTCGGCGAGGGTGAGGGGCTTGCCGTAGTCGCCCTTGAACTCGTAGGCGGGCTCGTCGCAGCGGTAGGCGCCGTCGTTGGGCGCGAAGTCGGCGGGCTCCCAGCCCTTCGACGTGGCCTTCTCGATGTTGAAGCAGGTCAGTGGCGCGTCCGGCTTCGACAGGTCGACGGGGGCCAGGAGCCCGCCACCGGTCCACGCACTCTCCTTGCGGGCCGCCTCGTAGACGCAGGTGCGGGTCAGCTTGTCGCCGCAGGAGGCCGCCGCCTTGGCGAACAGCAGCCAGGCCGCGAAGCCGCGCGTGCCGGGCAGGGTGATCTGCGCCTTGGGGGCGTACTGCTTGTAGAGGGCGACGAGTTGCTCGGTCGCCGGGTTGTCCGCGGCCTTCTCCAGCGGGTGGACCCCGCTGAGATCGGCGAGGTTGTTCTGGTAGTCCAGGGACTTGCCGGCGAGTTGGAGGAAGGCGGAGTTGTAGGCGTTGTTGTTGGCGTCGATCCAGTCGAGCTTGTAGTCCATGCCGGTGAGGATCTGTTCCAGCTTGGACAGGCTCGCGAAGTCCCCCAGGAAGACGAGGCCCTTGACGCCCTTGCTCTTGATGGACTGCGCGTAGGGCGTCCAGTCGGAGACCCCGGCCGCCGGGTAGAGGTCGTGGTACGTGATCTTCGCGCCGGCGGCCTTGAGGCTCTCCTGGGCCCTGGCGTCGATGACCTTGCTGACCGAGGCGTCGCCCGCGATGGTGCCGACGGCTCCCGCGGACTCGGGGTAGGCGGTCTTGAGCAGCCACTGGTAGTAGCCGGGGTAGCGGTCGTAGGAGGCGCCGCCGGTCTCGTTGAGCTGGAGGTCGGAGCCCTGGTTCTGGATCTGGCTGACCTGGGCGGGGAAGTCGGGCAGCAGACACTTCAGCCGGTCCTGCACACCGAGGGCGTCCAGCGCGGACCCGCCGCCGACGAGTGCGAAGTCCGCCTTGCAGGCCTCCAGCATCCGCTGGCGGACCTCCATCAGCTTGGAGTCGCGAGTGGTGGCGACCAGCTTGCGGCCGTTGATGCCGCCCGCCGCGTTGCACCAGGACGTGAACACCTTGGCGGTGTCGACGAATTCGGAGTTCTTGGTGAAGCCGACGTCGGAGAAGACACCGACGTCGATGGAGTCGGCGGTGACGCCCTGGGCGGTCGCGCTCTTCGCGTCGCCGGGGCCGCACACGTTCTTCAGGTCGCCGAAGTCGCCGGTCGTCGCCTGCTGGGCGGCCTTGGTGGGCGACGCGTCGCTGTCGCTCTCGTCGCCGGCACTGTCGTGGCCGCCGCACCCGGCCACGGCGAGCAGCGCGCTCACCGCGAACGCGACGGGGATTGCCTTGACTCTCACAGGTGGTGCCTCCTCGGTGGTGTCCCCGAACTGCCGATCTCCCCGAACCGCCGATCTCTCTGAACCGCCGGTGACCTCGAACTGCCGTGCGGACGAGGGGCGTTACCGCTCCACCACGGCGAAGGTCTTGAGCTCCAGGAACTCCTCCAGGCCCGCCACACCCATCTCCCGGCCGATGCCGGACTGCTTGAAGCCGCCGAACGGGGCGTCGGCGGCGAAGTAGTTGCCCCCGTTGATGCTGAAGGTGCCGCTGCGGATCCGCCGGGCCACGGCGGTCGCCCGCTCGTCGTCGGCGCCGAGCACCGCGCCGGACAGCCCGTACACCGAGTCGTTGGCGATCCGGACGGCGTCGTCCTCGTCCTCGTAGGGGATGACGGCGAGCACCGGTCCGAAGACCTCCTCCTGGGCGATCTCGGCGCGGGGGTCGACGGCCGCGAGCAGCGTCGGCTCGTAGAAGAAGCCCTCGCGGTCGGCCGGTCGGCCGCCGGTGACCAGGCGGGCCCCGTCGGCGACGGCGCGTTCGACCATGGCGTGCACCTTGGTGCGCTGCTTCTCGCTGATCAGGGGGCCCATGTGGGTGGCCGGGTCACCGGGGTCGCCGTACTTGACCTTGCCGAGCATGGCGGCGACCAGGCCGACCATCTCGTCGTGCTGGTCGCGCGGGACGAGGAGCCGGGAGGTGAGCGCGCAGCCCTGTCCGGAGTGGGAGCAGATGGTGAACGCGGCGAAGATCGCGGCGTTCGCGAGGTCGGCGTCGTCCAGCACGATCATGGCCGACTTGCCGCCGAGCTCCAGGAAGACCCGCTTCAGGGTGCCCGCGGCGGCGGCCATGATCGCCTTGCCGACCGGGGTCGACCCGGTGAAGGTGACCATGTCGATGTCGGGGTGCGTGGTGAGAAGTTGGCCGGTCTCGGGCCCGGCGGAGGTGAGGATGTTGACGACGCCCGCGGGGATGTCGGTCCGCTCGGCGATGATCCGGCCGAGCGCGAGGGTCGTCCACGGGGTGTCCGGGGCGCCTTTGAGTACGACGGTGCAGCCCGCGGCCAGAGCGGGGGCGAGCTTGGCGAGGGCGAGCTGGTTGGGGAAGTTGTACGGCAGGATCGCGGCGACCGCTCCGGCCGCCTCCTTCTCCACCCAACGGCGGTGGCGCCCGCCGCGGATCTCGGCGATGCCCAACTCCTCCTGGAACGCGTAGCCTTCGAGCAGGTCGGCGTAGTACCTGACCATCTCGATCGGCTCGTCGAGCTGTGCCCCGCGGGTCAGCTGGCGGGGTGCTCCGACCTCCGCGATGGTCAACTCCCGTAGATCCTCGCGGTGTTCGTGCAGCGCGTCGTAGAGCTGGCGCAGGCAGCGCAGCCGCAGATCGCGGTCGCGCATCCAGTCGGTCGTGTCGAACGCGCGGCGCGCGGCCGCGACGGCCGTCTCGACATGGCCGGTCCCCGCGTCGGATGCCGTCCCCAGCACCTTCCCGGTGGACGGATCGACGGTCTCGAAGGTGCGCCCCGCGTGCACGAGTTCCCCGTCGATCAACAGCCGGTCCTCATGGAAAAGACTCACGGCTCCCCATCTCTTCTGGGTGTCTCTGGTCCTGCCTCGGTCCTGTCTTGCGGTCCTGCCTTGTCACGGCCCTGCCTGCGGTGGAAAGTAGCTTCTCACTAGAGGAGAAGCAACCTGTCGCGCAGGAGAATTAGGCATTCACACAAGAGGGGGAGGAATCATGCCCGGTCAACGCAGGGGGACCGCCATCGCCATGTCCGAGGAGGAGCGGGACGCCTTTCTGCGCTCCCAGCCCGTCTGCCGCGTCGCCACCGTGGGCCCCGGCGGACATCCGCACGCCGGCGCCCTGTGGTTCGTCTGGGACGGCACGGCCCTGTGGCTCAACTCGCTGACCCGCAGCCGGCGCTGGAGCGACCTGGGCCGCGACCCGCGCGTGAGCGTGCTGGTCGACGACGGCGGCTTCGACTTCCTGCGGCTGCGCGGCGTCGAGCTGCTGGGCAGCGCGGAGGTCGTCGGCGAGGTCCCCCGCAAGGGTGTGCCGACACCCGAACTCGACTCCCCCGAGCGGCTCTTCGCGGACAAGTACTCGGGCGGCGGCGACTTCCGCTACGACGGCCGGCACGGCTGGCTGCGCCTGCGCCCGGAGAAGATCGTCAGTTGGGACTTCGGCAAGCTGCGCGCCTGACGGTTGACGCCACCGCCCACCCGATGAAAACCTGACACTCACGATGCGAGAATCTAATTCTCACCGGTTGTGCTTCTCGCGATTCTCACCAGGACACCGACGTCGAGGGAGTCCGCATGCCGCCTCGCCTGCCCCCACTGCCCGACGACGAGTGGGACGAGCGGACGCGCGAGGCGCTGGCCGCCCTGCTCCCCCGCCCCATGCGTAACGCGGAGGGGGCGGGCAACGCCCTCTCCGTCCTGGCCCGCCACCCCGAACTGACCTCGCGCTTCCTGCCGTTCAGCACCTACGTCCTGATGCGCTCGACGCTGCCGCCGCGCCTGCGCGAGCTGGTGGTCCTACGTGTCGCCAAGCGCCGGAACTGCGCGTACGAGTGGGCCCATCACCAACATCTCGCCCAGGAGGCCGGGCTGACCGAGGCCGAGATCGAGGCGGCCGGGCAGGGCAAGGCGGCCGAGCCGCTGGACGCCCTGGTCCTCACCGCCGTGGACGAGTTGGAGGACGACTCCGACCTGTCGGACGGCACGTGGGCCGGGCTCGCCGAGCACCTCGACGAACAGCAGCGGATGGACCTGGTGTTCACCGTGGGGGCGTACGCCCTGATGTCCATGGCCTTCAACACCTTCGGCATCCGCCCCGAGGACGACGCGCGCGAACGTGCGGAGAGAATGAGGGCCCGTGACCACTGACCACGCCACCGCCGACCATGCGCGGAACTCCGCCGGCGACCAGGTGCGGGACATCACCGACGACCTCGTGGGGATCGAGCAGCTCCTCGCCCGCTACGCGGTGACCATCACCCGCGGCGACATGGACGGACTCCTCGCGGTCTTCACCCCCGACGGCACCTACAGCGCCTTCGGCGACACCTACCCCCTGGCCGACTTCCCGGATCTGGTCGCCGCCGCGCCCAAGGGCCTGTTCCTCACGGGCACACCCGCCGTCGAGCTGAACGGCGACACGGCGACCGGCACCCAACCGCTGTGCTTCGTCGACCAGTCCACGCACGACATGCGGATCGGCTACTACAACGACACCTATGTACGGACGCCGGAGGGCTGGCGGCTGCGGACGCGTGCCATGACGTTCATCCGGCGCAGCGGGGCCCACGACTCGGGGCGCCCGCACGCCTTCCGGCGTCCCGTCGTATGAGCGACTTCCCGACCACCGCGAACTTCCGCGCCGCGCTGCGGACTTGGCTCGACGAACACGACCTGTCCCCCGGCCCCGAACACTCCCTGGACGCGCAGGTCGCGCAGTTGGAGCGGGTGCGGCGGGCGCTGTTCGACGCGGGCTGGATGCGGTACGGCTGGCCCGAGGAGGTCGGCGGGCTCGGCGGACCGGCCGTGTTCCGGGCGGTGCTGGGCGAGGAGGTGGCCACGCGCGGCCTCGCCGAGCCCGGCATCTACTCCATGGTCGAGGTCCTCACCCCGACCCTGATCTCGTACGCCCGTCCCGAACTCGCCGCCGAAATGGTGCCGTTGCTGCTCGGCGGCCGGGAGCAGTGGTGCCAGGGCTTCTCCGAACCGGGCTCCGGCAGTGACCTCGCGTCCCTGACCACGCGCGCCGTACCCCGCGAGGACGGCGCCTGGGTGGTCACGGGCCAGAAGGTCTGGACGAGCCTGGCGCAGTACGCGGCCCGCTGTGTCCTGCTCACGCGCACCGCACCCGGCCACGACGGCATCACCGCCTTCTTCGTCGACATGGCCACCCCGGGCATCACGGTCCGCCCGCTGCGCACGATGCACGGCGTCGACGAGTTCGCGGAGGTCTTCCTCGACGACGTGGTGGTGCCCGCCGACCGGATGCTCGGCCGCCCCGGCGACGGCTGGCGCCTGGCCATGGACCTGCTCCCGCACGAGCGCTCGACCTGCTTCTGGCACCGCGTAGCCCATCTCTACACGCGCCTGGACCGACTGCTCACCGAAACGGACACCCTGGACGACGCGGCCCTCGGCGCCGCGTATCTCGCCCTCCACACCGTCCGCTGTCGCTCGCACGCGACCCAGCGCCGGTTGGCGGCGGGCGCGCGGCTCGGCCCGGAGACCTCCGTGGACAAGGTGCTGCTCGCCACGGCGGAACAGCGGCTGTTCGACACGGCACGGGACCTGCTGCCGGGCACGCTGGAGCTGACCGACTCGCCGTGGCGCTCGGAGTACCTCTACTCCCGCGCGGCGACCATCTACGGCGGTACCGCCGAGATCCAGCGCAACATCATCGCCCGCCGGCTGCTCGACCTGGGGAGGGAGTGACCGTGGACCCCGCCGAGGTGGAACTGCTGTCCGAGACACTCCGCAAGACGATGACCACGACGACGCCGGGCCCCGCACTCGACGCGGCGCTGGCCGATCTGGGCTGGGACGAGCTGCTGGCGGAGTTCCCCAGGGTGGCGATTACGGGGGTGTTCCGGCTGCTGGGTGAGACGGGGGCGCATGCGTCGGTGCTCGTCGACGTGGTGGGTGCGGAGACGCTGCCGTACGCGGGTGGTCGGTGGGTGGTGTGGTCGCGGGACGGTGCGGCTTCCGGCTCGGGGCTCGACGAGGCACTGCCGTTGCGGCTGGCCGACCCCGGTGCGGCCGGTACGGAGGGCCCCCTCCCGGCGGAGCGACTCGCCGCGGGCCGCCGTGCCGTCGGCTGGTGGTTGCTCGGCACCGGGCGGGCGATGCTCGGCCTGGCCCGGACGCATGTCCTGGACCGGGTGCAGTTCGGCCGACCCCTCGCGTCCTTCCAGGCCGTACGGCACCGGCTCGCGGAGACGCTCGTCGCGCTGGAGGGCGCCGAGGCGACCCTCGTCGCCGCCGCCGATCCGCTCGGCTCGCTGCTGGCCAAGGCCGCGGCCGGCGAGGCGGCGCTGACCGCCGCCCGGCACTGTCAGCAGGTGCTGGGCGGCATCGGATTCACCGCCGAGCACCCGCTGCACCGGCATGTCCGGCGGGCCCTGGTCCTGGACGGGTTGCTGGGCAGCGCGCGGGAGCTGACGCGGGAGGCCGGGGCGGTGCTCCGGGCGGAGGGCTCGGCGCCCCGGTCGGTTCAGCTGTGAGGTGTCCCGTCGGCTCGGCTGAGCGGTGTCCCGCCGCTCACCAGGGCAGGGGCCCCTTGGCGTCGAAGTAGCCGCCGGTCGGTCCGTCCGGGCCGACCTGGGCCATGCGGACGATGATCTCGGCGCCCTGCTCGACGGTCTGCGTCCCCGTGTTGCCGTTGAGGTCCGTCTTGGTGAAGCCGGGCTCCACTGCGTTGATCCGGATCTCCGGGAACGCCTTCGCGTACTGCACGGTGATCATGTTGACCGCGGCCTTGGACGACGGGTAGGCGACGCCGAGGTAGAAGGCGGCGGGCGACTCCGGGTCGGCGAGGGTCGAGATGGAGGCCAGGCCGCTGCTGAGGTTGACCACGACGGGCGCGGCCGAGCGGCGCAGCATCGGCAGGAACGCGCGCGTGACGCGTACGACGCCGAAGACGTTCGTCTCGAACAGGGTGCGCATCTGGTCGGCGGTGACGTCGGCCGGGCCGATGATCACGTTGTTCTCGCCGCGGCCCTCGATGCCCGCGTTGTTGATCAGGACGTCGAGCCCGCCGTCCGCCTCGACGGCCTTGGCCGCGGCCTCGACGGAGGTGTCGTCGGTGACGTCGAGCTGGACGAACCGCGCGCCCAGCTGTTCGGCGGCCCGGCGCCCGCGGGTCGCGTCGCGGCTGCCGATGTACACAGTGTGACCTGCGGCGATGAGCTGGCGGGCGGCCTCGAAGCCGAGGCCCTTGTTCGCTCCGGTGATGAGTGTTGTCGTCATGTCCTCCAGCGTGCGGCGCGGCGGCGCGGTCAGCCAGACGTACCTGCTTCCTGGGACTGCGGGTACCAGGCACGGGCGCGGCGGACGGTGTTCACTGGACGACATGACGGCGACGGAACTGGGGCAGGCACTGCGCCGCTGGCGCGACCGGGTCTCCCCCGAGTCCGCCGGGCTGCCGGCCGGCGGACATCGACGCGCGGCCGGGCTGCGGCGCGAGGAGCTGGCGCTGCTGGCGGGCATCTCGGCGGACTACATCACGCGCCTGGAACAGGGCCGGTCGACCAACCCGTCGGCGCAGGTCGTCGAGGCGTTCGCCCGCGCGCTGCGGCTGTCGGGGGACGAGCGGGCGTTCCTGTTCCGGCTGGCAGGCCTGGTGCCGCCGGGCCCGGAGACGGTTCCCGCGTACATCACCCCGAGCGTCCAGCGTCTGCTGGACCGGCTGGTCACCACCCCGGTCGGCGTCTACGACGCGGGCTGGACCCTGCTGCTCGCCAACCCCATGTACGCGGCGCTGATGGGCGACCCGTCGGGCCGGCGCGGCTTCGAACGCAACGGGGTCTGGCGCAACTTCCTCGGCCCCGGTTCCCGGGTCCGGCACACCCCGAGGGAGCTGGCGGACTTCCAGACCGCCATCGTCTCGGAATTGCGCGCGGCGACCGTCCGCTATCCCGCCGATCCCCAACTACAGCGCCTCGTCACGGAGTTGCGTACCCACAGTCCCCGCTTCGCCGAACTGTGGGAGTCGGGTGCCGTCGCCCGCAACGAGGGTTCACGCAAGGTCGTCGACCATCCGCAGGTGGGCACCCTCACCCTCGACTGCGACATCCTCAACGTCTCGGGCAACGACCTGCACCTGATGATCTACACGGCGGAACCGGGCACCGAGGACGCGGAGAAGCTGGCGCTGCTCGGCGTTCTGGGGACCCAGAGCCTGGTGGGCTAGTCAACTCGGGCTGCGGCGCACCCCTTTACTCATGTGGCTCAGCGGAGCTTCTCCTTCATCTCGTCCAGCTTCGCCAGGATCGGATAGCCGCTGACGCTCAACGCGTTGCCGTGACCGGTCTGGTGGACGTCGAAGACCGACTGGATCGCCGCATAGAAACCCTGCACGTCCTGGGTCTGGTTGACGGCCCGCTTGGCCTGGCGGAGGCCGAAGGACGGCATCTTGGCGATCTGCTCGGCCAGTTCACGGGCTTCGGCATCCAACTGGTCCCGTGGAACGACCTTGTTGACCATGCCCACCCGTTCAGCCTCCTCCGCGGTCAGGGGCCGGCCCGTGAAGAGGATCTCCTTGGCCTTGCGCGGACCCAACTCCCAGGTGTGGCCGTGGTATTCGACCCCGCCGATGCCCATCGTGACGACGGGGTCGGAGAAAAGGGCGTCCTCGGCGGCCACGATCAGGTCGCAGGGCCAGCACAGCATCAGCCCGCCCGCGATGCAGCGCCCCTGGACGGCGGCGATCGACGGCTTCGGGACGTTGCGCCAGCGCAGCGTGTACTCCAGGTACCGGCGGTTCTCGGCCCGGTAGATCCACTCCAGGGTGATCTCGTTCGGGGCCGGCCAGCGGTCCTTGAGGTCGTGTCCGGCCGAGAAGTGTCTGCCCTCGGCGCGCAGCACGATCACCTTCACGTCCTCGTCCTCGGCGGCCCGCGTCCAGGCGGTGTCGAGTTCGTCGAGCAGCGCCGCGTTCTGGGCGTTGGCGACCTCGGGCCGGTTCAGGGTGAGGGTCGCGATGCGGTCCTTGGTCTCGTACAGGATGTGCACGGCGGCTCCTCAGCGTCGGGGCAGACCGAGCACGCGCTCGGCGATGATCGTGCGCTGGATCTCGGACGTGCCGCCGGCGATGGTGCCGCCGAAGCTGCGGGCGTACCGGTGGAACCAGCTGGCGGAGTTGTCGTCGAAACTCATGTGGTGGTACGGCGCGGTCGGCGCCGGATGGTCGAGACCGTCGGGTCCGCTCGCCTCCAGGACTCGTTCCAGGGCGCGTTGGGAGGCCTCCGAACCCAGCACCTTCAGCACGGACAGGGCCGGTACGTCCTGTTCGCCGCGGGCGGCCCGGGCCAGCGCCGCCGAGCCGAGCAGGCGCAGCGCCTGGAGGTCCATGACGAGGGTGGCGTACCAGTCCTTCTCCAGCGCGTCGGTGGGCGTGAAGTCCCGCAGGACGTCGCCCATGCGCTCGGCCTCGCCCAGCCACATCAGCGTGCGCTCGTGTCCGAGCGAGCCGTTGGCCACCCGCCAGCCCTGATTGAGCGGTCCGAGGAGGTTCTCGGCGGGCACGTGGACGTCCTCGAAGAACACCTCGTTGAAGTCCGTGTCGTCGCGTCCGGTGTAGGAGGCGAAGGGGCGGCGTGTCACGCCGGGTGTGTCGGTGGGGATCACCAGCACGCTGATGCCCTTGTGCTTGGGGGCGTCGGGGTCGGTGCGGACGAAGGTGAGGAGCACGTCGGCGTCGTGCGCGCCGGACGTCCACACCTTCTGCCCGTCGACCACGAAGTGATCACCCGTCAACTCGGCCCGGGTGCGCAGGGATGCGAGGTCCGACCCGGCACCCGGTTCGCTCATGCCGAGCGCGGCGGTGATCTCGGCGCGCAGGATGGGCACGGCCCATCGGTGCTTCTGCTCGTGGGTGCCGAAGGAGAGCAGCGAGGCGGCGATGATGCCGACGCCCTGCGGATTGAAGCTGTGGCAGATTCGACGCCGGGACAGCTCTTCGAGATGGACGTACTGCTGGATGACGCTCGCGTCGCGTCCGCCGAACTCGGGGGAGTTGCCCGGCAGGAGCCACCCCTCGTCGAACTGCAGTCGCTGCCAGCGGGCGGCCCATTCGGGGACGTGTCCGGTGGAGCGGGAGCGCTCGGTGGCCTCCGCCTCCGTGGGGAGGTTGGCCGCCAGGAACTCCGCGAACTCGGCGCGGAAGGCCTCGACTTCGGGGTCAAAGGTCAGTCGCATGGAACTCCTCGGCTATCCGCGCCCGGTGGGCGGCGGCGCCGCCGAGCATCAACTCGCCCGCCTTGGCCCGCTTGATCGCGAACTGCAGGTCGTTCTCCCAGGTGTGACCCATCGCGCCGAACAGCTGCACGGCGTTGCGGAACACCAGCGCCTGGCACTCCCCCGCCGCCGCCTTGGCCATCGAGGCGGCCGACCGGCGCCGCGGGTCGTCGGCGGCGATCGTCAGTGCCGCGTAGTAGGCGAGCGCGCGGGCCCGCTCGATCGCCACGTGCATGTCGGCAGCCTTGTGCTGCACGGCCTGGAACGACCCGATGGGGGCGTCGAACTGGTGCCGGGTGCGGGCGTGGTCGAGGACCAGGTCGAGGGCGCGGGCACACGCGCCGACCATGGTCAGGGCCAGTCCGGTGAGCGCGATGTGCCGGGCGGCCTCCGGATCGGCGGGGCTGCGGTCCGCCTCGGTGACCCGGACGCCCGGGAAGGTGACCTCGGCGATGTGCAGGACGGGATCGAGGACGGCGGTGCGTACGGCGGTCACCTCACCCGCGGGTACGACGAAGACGCCCGCTTCGGTGACCACGGCGAACCGCTCGGCACGGTCGCCGTCCAGCACGTGCCGTGCGGTGCCCTCCAGCAGCCAGCCGCCGTCGGCGGGACGGGAGGTGACTCCGGCGTGGACGGCGGCACCGGGGCTGCCCGAGGCGCCGAACCCCGGTGCGAGCGGGGCGAATTGGGTCAGCGTCGCCAGGTACGGCGTCGGGTCGGTGGCCCGGCCCAGCTCCTCCAGGACGATCGCCAGCTCGACCAGATCCGCCGGATCGGTCAGCTCCGTCCAGCCGAGATCGGCGTAGACCTGCCAGAGCGGACCGGGGTCGGCTCCGGCGTCGGCGACGGCACGCACCAGCGTCGGCGGGCACTCCTTGAGCACGGCCTTGTGCACCGTGTCCCGCCACAGCCGCTGTTCGGCGTCGAACTCAAACAGCATCCGACCCTCCGGGATTGAGAATGAGATTCTCTCTCTAGGCAATTAACAGTCTCCCCCACCCACCCTGAGGTGTCCAGCCTGGACACAGGCTCCTTGTCGATAGACTGCAGTAATGTTCTCCCCATGGCACAGAAGGCGGACCAGCCCGTGAGCACCCCCAGTGAGGAACCGGCCTGGAAGCAGCGCGCGGTCGAGCGCTCCACCCAGGCGGCGAAACGTCGGGCCGAGCAGAGGGTCGAACGGTTCCTCGACGCGGCGCAGGCGATCATGGCGGAGAAGGGCACGACGGACTTCACCGTGCAGGAGGTCGTCGACCGGTCCCGCCAGTCGTTGCGGAGCTTCTATCAGCACTTCGACGGGAAGCACGAGTTGCTGCTCGCGCTGTTCGAGGACGCGATGAGCAAGTCCGCGGAGCACCTTCGCACCATCGCGGCCGAGGAGTCCGACCCGTTGGACCGGGTGCGGGTCGTCGTCCAGGAACTGTTCGAGAGTTCGCGCCCCGACCCGTCCGGCAAGCAGCGCCCGCTGTTCACGGACTTCGCGCTGCGCCTGCTGGTCTCGCACCCGGCCGAGATGCGGGTCGCGAACGCGCCGCTGCTCGCGCTGTTCACCGAACTGATGACGGCCCTCGAAGAGGCCGACCTGCTGCGCGAGGGCTTCAAGGCCCGCCGGGTGGCCGCGCTGACCATGCAGACCGTCATGTTCAACGCGCAGTCCAGCGGCCAGGAGGGATCCCACCCGCTCACCGCGGAGGAGATCTGGGACTTCGTCGCCAACGGGTTCACGCGCGACTGAGTTCGGCCGAGCTCGACCAAGGGACGCCGACCGTCTTGACGTCGAAACATGAGAACACCATTCTCACACTCGAAAATATCGCTTACGCTCAAGGCCATGCCGCTTGCCTTGAGTGAACTCTGGGACGACCTGCTCGCCTGCCTCGATCTGCGGGCACACGCTTCGGACGCGCCCCTCGTCTACGAGGGGCGCAACCAACTACTGGGCTACCACCGGGTGTTCGGCGGCCAGCTGCTGGCTCAGTTCGTCCGGGCCGCCCAGCTCGCCTGTCCGACCAAGGCCGTCAAGTCGCTGCACGTCCTCTTCGCGCGGGCGGGCCGACCCGAGGAACCGGTCCGCTACGAGGTGGACCGCCATCACGACGGCGGGTCCTTCGCCGCACTGACGATCGTGGCCCGGCAGCAGAAAGGCGTGGTCGCCACCGCGTCGGTGTCGCTGCACGTCCCGGAGGACGGCCCCGCCCACCAGTCGGTCGACCCCGTCCCCACCCTGCCCGGCCCGGAGCAGCGCACGGAGTTCGACCTGCTGCCCTGGGAGACGCGGACGGCCGCCGACCTGGACTCCCCACTCTCCGAGACATCCGAGTTCGAGCTGTGGATGCGCACCCCTGCGGCCGAGCCCCGACTGGCGCCCGCCCTCACGGCGTACGCCACCGACCTCACCCTCATCGGGACCGCGCTGCGCCCGCTCGCCGGCATGACCCAGCACGACTCCGGTAAGGCGTTCACCTCCGCCGTCACCGCGCACACGGTCTGGTTCCACCGCCCGTTCCGCGCCGCGGACTGGCTGCTGTTGCGCCAGCACAGCCCGGTGTTCGCGCACGGCCGCTGCTTCGGCCGGGGCGATGTCCTGACCGAGGACGGCACGCTGGTCGCGTCCTACGCGCAGGAGGCGTTGCTGCGTTTCACGCCGGCGGAGCCGTCGGAGGAGCGATGACGACGTACCGGGTCGTCCAGTGGGCCACCGGCACGATCGGGGCCCGCTCGCTGCGTGCCGTCGTCGAACACCCCGGGTTGAGCCTGGCCGGGGTATACGTCCGCTCACCGGAGAAGGCAGGGCTGGACGCCGGGGAACTGTGCGGGCTCGGCTCGACCGGCGTGACGGCCACGCGGGACATCGAGGACGTCGTGGGGCTCGGCGCGGACTGCGTGCTGTACATGCCCCTCCAGTGCGACCTCGACGAGGTGTGCCGGTTGCTGGAGTCGGGCGCGAACGTCGTGACCACGCGCGGCGAGTTCCATCATCCGGGGAGCATGGATCCCGAGGAACGCAAACGGGTCGAGGCCGCGTGCGAGCGCGGCGGTACCTCGATCCACAGCACGGGCAGCAGCCCCGGGTTCATCACGGAAGCGGTACCGCTGGTGCTCACGTCGATAGCGCGCCGCGTCGATGCGCTGACCGTCGACGAGTATGCCGATCTCTCCCAACGCCCCTCCCCCGAGCTGCTGTTCGGCGTGATGGGCTTCGGTGTCGCACCGGCCGAGTTCGCCGAGGAGCGGTTGTCGCGGGCGCGGACCAGCTTCGGTCCGTCGCTGCGGCTGATCGCGGACGCGCTGTCGTTGCGGCTCGATTCGCTGGAGGCGAGCGGAGAGTTGGCGACCGCCCGGCGCCGAGTCCGCATCGCGGCGGGCGAGTTGGCGCCGGGGACGGTCGCCGCGCAACGGCTGACGGTCGCCGGGATGCGCGACGGTCACCCGTTGCTGCGGTTCCGCGCCACCTGGTACTGCACCACCGACCTCGACCCGGCCTGGGAGGTGGGCGACACGGGCTGGCACGTCTCCGTCGCGGGCGACGCGCCGCTCGAGGTCAGCCTGCGGCTGCCGGTGCCGCTCGACCGCATGGCCGAGGTGTCGCCGTCGTACACGGCCAACAGGGCGGTGAACGCGGTGCCGTTGGTCTGTGCGGCGGCCCCTGGGATCCGGACGACGCTGGATCTTCCTCAGGTGACGGCGACGTTGGGGTAAACGGTCTTGGGGTGAGGCGCGGGCTGGATCGGGGCGTTCCAGAGCACACGAACGCCCCTCCATCTCCTCGACCCCCTCTACGGGGCGGCCACCTCGATCACCATCGCCGACCCCATCCCCCCGCCCGCGCACATCGACGCGACCCCGATTCCGCCGCCCCGGCGCCGCAGTTCATGCACGAGCGTGACCAGCATGCGGGCGCCCGTGGCGGCGACGGGGTGGCCGAGGGAGCAGCCGCTGCCGTTGACGTTCAACCGGTCCGGGTCGAGGTCGAGGAGGCGGACGGCGGCGACGGCCACGGAGGCGAAGGCCTCGTTGATCTCGTACAGGTCGACGTCGGCGGCCGAAAGGCCCGCGCGGGCCAGCGCCTTGGGGATCACCTTGACCGGTGCGAGCCCGGTCTCCGCGGGGTCGACGCCGACGGACGCCCAGGAACGGACGGTGGCCAGTACGGGCAGCCCCTCCGCGGCCGCCATGCTGTCGCTCGCGACGACCAGGGCCGCCGCACCGTCGTTGCCGCCGCAGGCGTTGCCCGCGGTGATGCTGAAGCCCTCGATCTCCGGGTGCAGCGGCTTGAGCGCGGCCAGCTTCTCCAACGACGTGTCGCGGCGCGGGTGTTCGTCCACCGAGAAGGTGCCGCCGGCGATCTCGACGGGGACGAGTTCGGCGTCGAAGCGGCCCTCGTCGATGGCGCGGACGGCGTTGCGGTGCGAGCGCAGCGCCCAGGCGTCCATGTCGGCGCGGGAGATGTCCGCCCGTTGGGCGACGTTCCAGCCGATGGTGATCGACATGTCGTTGTTGGGGGCGTCCGGGCGGTCGGGATGGGTGGGCGGCATCCAGGGCTCGACCCACTCGCCGTCGATCCGGAAGGCGGACTTCGGCGCGGTGGAGGCGGAGTTGACGCCACCGGCGATGACGAGTTCGTCCATGCCGGCGCGGATGCTCGCCGCGGCCCCCGCGACGGCGGACAGACCGGCGGCGCAGTGCCGGTTCAGTGCCTGGCCGGGGACAGCGGTCAGCCCGGTGGTCAGGGCGGCGTGCCGGGCCAGCACACCACCGCCGTAGAGACCCTCGCCGAGGATCACGTCGTCGACGCGGTCCGGGTCGAGCCCCTCCACCGCGGCACCGACGATGTGGTGGGCCAGGTCGAACGCCGTGGTGGCACGCAGGGTCCCCTTGAACGCGGTGCCGATGGGGGTGCGCAGGGCGGACACGATGACTGCCTCGGGCATGGAGGTCTCCAACTCGGCGGGGCCGGACCAGGATCACATCCGGAATGAGAATGCTACTCTCGCAATCCTAGAACCATGTATGCCTCAGAGGGGAGTCGCGATGCAGGTTCAGGGCACTTCGGCGCTCGTGGTCGGCGGGGCGGGCGGGCTGGGCGAGGCCACGGTCCGCCGACTGCGCGCGGCCGGGGCGGAAGTGGTGGTCGCGGACCTGGCCGACGACAAGGGCAAGGCCCTGGAGGAGGAGCTGGGCATCCGCTACGTGCGCGCGGACGCCACCGACGAGGACGATGTACGCAACGCGATCGACCAGGCCAACTCCCTTGCCCCGCTGCGGATCTCGGTCGACACGCACGGCGGCCCCGCGAGCGGCGGACGCCTGATCGGCCGGGACGGCGAGCCGCTGGACCTCGCCGGGTTCCGCCAGACCATCGACATCTACCTCACCGGCGTCTTCAACGTGCTGCGCCTGGCCGCCGCCGCGATCGCCCGCCACGAACCGCTAGACGCGGACGGCGGCCGCGGTGTCGTCGTCAACACCGCCTCCATCGCCGCGTACGAAGGCCAGATCGGCCAACTCCCCTACGCCGCCGCCAAGGGCGGGGTCGCCGCCATGACCCTGGTCGCCGCGCGCGACCTCTCCCCCCTCGGCATCCGGGTCGTCACCATCGCCCCCGGCACCTTCCTCACCCCGGCCTACGGCAAGGCGGGTGACCAACTGGAGGCCTACTGGGGGCCGCAGGTGCCGCACCCGAGGCGAATGGGCCGCTCCTCCGAATACGCGGCCCTGGTCCAGCACGTCTGCGAGAACGACTACCTCAACGGTGAAGTGATCCGCCTGGACGGGGCGTTGAGGTTCCCGCCGAAGTGACCAGCCGGGTCCGGCCTCAGTCGCCGGCTCCGAAGTGAACCGGCACGCCGACCCTCACCGTCACCCTCTACCGCCCGCCAGTCGCTCGATGCTCTCCCTGAAGTCCTCGGACTGGAATGACAGTTCCTCCGCCGTGGTGGCGTAGTCGAGTGTGGCGAGGACCGCGCGTTCCAGGTGCATGTTGAGGAGGCGTTTGGTGCTCTCGGCGGCCTGGCGGGGCAGTCCGGCGATGCGTTTGGCGCAGGCCATGGCCTCGGCTAGGGGGTCGGTGACCACGTGGTTGGCGAGACCCAGGGCGACGGCCTTCTCGGCCGGGATGCGGGCGCCGGTGAGGGCGTACTCCTTGGCGAGGAGCAGGCTGGTGTGCAGCGGCCAGGTGAGCGGGCCGCCGTCGGCCGCGACCAGGCCGACCTGGACGTGCGGGTCGGCGAGGTAGGCGGACTCGGCCATGTAGACGACGTCGCTGAGGGCGACCAGGCTGCAACCGAGGCCCACGGCAGGGCCGTTGACGGCGGCGACGACGGGGACACGGCAGCGGACCATGCCGAGGACCAGGTCGCGGCCGTGCGCGATGGTCCGGGAGCGCAGGTCGGCGTCGCGTCTGATCTCGTCGAGGTAGGTGAAGTCACCGCCCGCGGAGAAGGCCTTGCCCGCGCCGGTGAGCACGGCCGCGCGGGCGTCCCGGTCGTCGGCGAGGCGCGGCCAGAGGTGGGCCAGGCCGGTGTGGAGCGGGTCGTTGACGGCGTTGTAGGCGTCGGGCCGGTTCAGGGTGATGATTCGCAGCGAACCGTCCGCGCGGACGTCGATCTCCTCCGGCATGCCGTACATGTTCTGACCGTCCGTCATGTCAGGCTCCCAGTCCGAGGATCCGCGCGGCGATGATGTTCTTCTGGATCTGCGACGTGCCGCCCATGACGCTCTGCGCGCGGCTGTAGAGGTAGGCGCCGAGCAGTTCGGGGTCCTCGGTGCCGCCGACGGTCAGGGCCGCGTGTCCGACGGCCTGTTCCACCCAGGTCATGAGGAGTTTGTCGAGCGAGCCCTCGGGCCCGTGCGAGACCCCGTCGAGCTGCTCCGACAACCGCCGCCGTACGTGCAGCCGCAGCATCTCCGTCTCCACGACGGCCCAGCCCAGTTCCGGTGGCAGCGCGCCCGGCATGCGGTCAACCAACTCCCGGACGAGCTTGCCGTAGCGGGCCGAGAAGCCGAGCGTCGACGGCTCCCGCTCATGCCCCACGACCGTCATGGCCAGCGCCCACCCCTCGCCGGGCGCACCCACCATCTGGTCGGCGGGCACGGTCGCGCCGTCGAAGAGGACCTGGCCGAACTCCTTGGTGACCCCGCTCATCATCTTCAACGGCCGCTGCTCGACGCCGGGTTGGTCCATGGCGATGATGAACGCCGAGATCCCTTTGTGCCGCGGCACGTGCGGGTCGGTGCGGGCCAGCAGCAGGCACCAGTCCGCCACGTCGGAGTAACTGGTCCAGATCTTGTGGCCGTTGACGACATAGGTGTCGCCATCGCGCGTGGCGGTCGTCGTCAGGGACGCGAGGTCCGAGCCGGCGCCGGGTTCGCTGAAGCCCTGGCACCAGCGTTCGGTGCCGTCGATCATGCCGGGCAGGAAGCGCCGGCGCAGCGCCTCGCTGCCGTGCCGGCCGAGGCCCTGGACGAGGTAGCCGAGGCTGGGGCGGGCCGGGGCTGCGGCACGGGCGAGTTCCTCGTCGAGGATGACGTCGTAGACCGGCGGCAGTTCGTGGCCGCCGTACGCCTTGGGCCAGGACAGCCCGAAGAAGCCGGCCGCGTACAGGTCCCGGTGCCAGTCCCCCTGCCGTGCCCAGTACGCGTCACCGGCGGTCGGGAACGTCCCGGCCCGCTCGGCCAGCCACGCGCGCAGCCGCTCGCGGAACGCGGCCTCCTCGGGCGCGTCACGAAAGTCCACGGTCGATCTCCTCCAGGCGGACGGGGAACAGGTCGGCGGACGTCAACGCCCGGCGCAGATACACATGGGCGAGGCACTCCCACGTGTTGCCGATGCCGCCGTGCACCTGAACGGCGGTCTCACAGACCGTGCGGGCCGCTCGGGCGCAGTAGAGCTTGGCGATGCGGGCGGCGCGGATCGCCTCGGGCGGCGGCAGTTCGTCGACGGCCCAGGCGGCGTGCCGCAGCACGCTCACCGAGCCCTCGATCAAGGCAAGTCCTTCGGCGAGGAGATGGGCAACCGCCTGGTAGGAACCGATCGTTCGGCCGTACTGCTCACGGAGCCCCGCGTAGTCGCGGGCGAGGGCATGGGCACCGCGAGCCGTGCCCACCAGGTCAGCGCAGGTGGCGACCAGCGCCAACGCCCGCCAGCGGTCGGCCACTTCGTCGGAGACGGTTCCGATCGGCTCCAGCGGTCCGCGCAGTTCGGCGTTGCGTCTGGTCAGGTCGGTGCCCGGCACGAGTCCGCCGGTCTCGGCGAACAGCAGCCGGTTCCCGTCCAGGGAGAGGGCCCGGTGCATTCCGCGCGCGTCCCGCGCCAGGCCGGACACGACGATCGTGGCCGACGAGTCGTCCCGGATCAGGTCGTCGGCGAGTACGGGCCCCAGGAGCGGTACGTCGACCAGCCCGCGCCCGAACTCCTCGACGACCAACGCCACTTCGACCCCGGTCGCCCCGTCGGAGCGCAGCGCCCGCCAGCCCGTCGCCGCCACGGCCTTCTCCAGCCGGGCGATCCGGTCACCGTCGTCCAGGTCGAGAACCGAACCGGGACCGAGATCGGCGGCCAACCGGGCGGCGACTTCACGGAGTTGACGCTGCTCAGCGGTCAGACGTACGTCCATCACGCTCCTCGGAAAGCCGGTCCCGCAGCGGCCCTTCCTGGAGAGGCTCGTCCTCGAGAGGCCCTTCCTGGAGAGGCCCTTCCTGGAGAGGCTCTTTCCGTAGTAGCTCTTGCTGGAGAAGCCGTTCCTTGAGGACCCGCCGCAGCACCTTCCCGGACGGCAGCCGCGGGATCTCGCTCACGAACTCCACCCGCTTGGGCCGCTTGTAGGAAGCCAGCCGGTCGCCGACCAACTCGATGAGTTCGGCGGCCTCCACCTGCCCCGACCTCTGCACGGCGGCCACGACCGTCTCCCCGTCGGCCCCGCCGGGCATACCGAACACCGCGCAGTCGGCCACGGCGGGATGCCCGTGCAGCACGGCCTCGACCTCGGCGGGAGCCACCTGGAACGCCCGCACCTTGATCATCTCCTTGGAGCGGTCGGTCAGATACAGCCAGCCGTCCACGTCGACGCTCCCGACGTCACCGGTCCGGTACCAGCCGTTGTGGAAGGCGTCCGAGGTCGCCTCGGCCGGCAGGTACCCGGCCATCAGGGACCGCGAGCGCACCTCGATCTCCCCGGTCTCCCCCGGGCCGACCGGCGCCCCGGTCTCCAGCGACGTCACGCGCACGCTCACCCCGGGGACCGGTCGCCCCGCCGACTCCAGGCGGGCTCCTTCCAGCGGATTGCAGGCGATGACGGGCAGTTCGCTCGTGCCGTACGCGGGCACCCAGCCGATCCCGGTGCGCCTGGTGACGGTCTCGGCGATGCTCGGCGTCACCGGGGTCGCGCCCCACATCATGTGGCGCAGCGACGACAGGTCGTACCGCTCCAGCTTCGGATGGGACGCGATGGCGAGCGCGATCGGCGCCACGGCCATCTCGACGGTGATGCGGTCGAGTTCGATGTGGTGCAGCAGCCGGTCGAGGTCGAACCGGCGGTGCAGTCGGAACCAGGCGCCCGCCTCGAGGGCGGTGAGGATGTTGAGCAGACCGAGAATGTGCGAGGGCGGGGTGACGACCTGGATGCGGTCGTCGGCGGTCAGTTGAAGTGCGTTCCGCCAGTGCCCCACGGCGGCGGCGAGCGAACCGTGCGTGTGCCGGACCGCCTTGGGCATGCCGGTGGTGCCCGAGCTGAACACGAGCACGGCGTCGGACTCCGGATCGAGCTGTACGGAGGTGTCGGACCGTCCTGCGGTCGAGGTCCCCGGCGTGATCGGCGCATCCAGGTGCAGCATCGGCATGAGGCCCGCGAGTACGGGGTGATCGCCCACGGCATGAGCCGCCTCGGTGATCTCCAGGGCGTGTTCGACCTCGCCCCGCTTCCACGCCGGACTGAGCAGGACCACCACCGCACCCAGCCGCCAGACGGCCTGGACGGCGATCACGAACTCGGGCCGGTTGGACGACATGAGCGCGACCCGCTCCCCGGCCCGCACGCCCCGCCCCGCCAACGTCCGGGCCAGCTCGTCCGCGAGGGCCGTCAGCTCACCCCGGCCGTACTCCCGCTCCTCGAAGGCCAGCGCGGCCCGTTCACTCATCTCTCGTCCCCACCCGTTGAGAGGGTCCCATCTGATTGATGAGAATAGTATTCTCACTTCGATAGAACCTTGATACCAGAGCCCGAGGAGGGCGTCCATGGCGAGCCCCGCCCTGTTCCGCCGTGCGACCGTCGTCAAGGTCGTCCACGAGACCAGCGACGCACGGACCTTCGTACTCGCCCCGCACGAAGGCCCGTTCGCCTATCAGGCGGGGCAGTTCTGCGTCTTCCGGGTCCAGGTGGACGGCAGGGACCTGCTGCGCTCGTACTCGATGTCGAGCGCCCCGGAGACCGACTCCGATCTGATGACGACGGTGAAGCGCGTGCCGGGCGGCAAGGTCTCGAACTGGCTGATCGACCACGTCGTCGAGGGCCATGAGGTCGAACTCACCCAGCCCAGGGGCTTGTTCTGCCTCCGCGAGGCCACCACCCCGCTGCTCGGCTTCAGTGGCGGCAGCGGAATCACCCCGATCCTCTCCCTGGCCAAGAGCACGTTGGCGACGACCGATCGCAGCGTCCGCCTGCTCTGCGCCGACCGCGACCGGGAGTCGGCGATCTTCGACTCGGTGCTGACGGAACTGACCGCCTGCCACCCCGGCCGGTTGACGGTCGTACGGCACCACGATGCCGATCGAGGCTTCCTCGACGCCGACGGGATAAGGGAGTTCGTCGGGTCGGACGCCGACGCGGACGCGTACGTCTGCGGTCCCGAGCCGTTCATGGAACTGGTGGAGTCGGCGCTGCCGGGGCCCGGGCGTGTGTTCAGCGAACGGTTCGGCGCCGGCCCGGCGCCCGCACCCGCGCTTACGCCCGCATCGGCACCGACACCCGCACCCGAAGACACCGGCACCGTCACCATCCTGCTGGGCAACAAGCGCGTCTCCGTGCCCAAGCACCCGAACGAGACCCTCCTCCAGAGCGCCCGCCGCGCCGGCCTCACCCCGCCCTTCTCCTGCGAGGCGGGCAACTGCGCCACGTGCATGGCCAAGTTGACGCAGGGCACGGCGACGATGCGGGTGAACGACGCGCTCACCGAGGACGAGGTGGCGGAGGGTTACGTCCTCACCTGCCAGGGCGTTCCGGACGAGGGGTCGGTCACTGTCCACTACGAATGAGTACGAGTGGGTCGGCGGGAGTCAGCCGTGCTCGCCCAGCCCGGGCGGCGGCCGATACGCAGGCTCGTACCCGGCGACCCGCACCGGGCTGCCGACCAGCCGGTACTCCCCGGCCCTGACGATCATCTCCGGTGCGGCGTCCAGGGCTTCGGGCAGCGTGCGCACGGCCGCCGCCGGTACGCCGAGGGGCCGCAGTCGCGCCTCCCAGCCATGTGCCGTGTCCGTACCCAGGACCCGTGTGACGGCGGCGAGGACCACGTCCCGCCGGGCCGCGCGCTCGGCCATCGTCGGAAAGCCGTCGATCCCCGCCTCGCCGGCGAACGCCTTCCAGAAGCCGTCGTGCGTGACGAACAGCGCCAAGTAGCCCTCGGCGGTGGGGAACAACTGGGCCGGCACATAGTAGGAGTGCGCGCCGAAGGGCATCCGGCGCGGCTCGACGCCGTCGTTGAGGTAGGCCGACGCCCGGTAGTTGAGCTGGGCGAGCATCACGTCCCGCAGGGCGACCTCGACCTGTCCGCCGCGCCCGGAGACGATCTGCGCGAGCAGGCCCAACGCGGCTGTGAGGGCGGCCGAGTTGTCGACGGAGGAGTATCCGGGCAGGGTCGGCGGCCCGTCCGGGTGGCCGGTGAGCGCGGCGACGCCGGTCGCGGCCTGGATGACGTAGTCGAAGGCGGGATCGTCGCCCGCGTCGAGCCCGTATCCGGTGACGGCGACGCACACGATCCGCTCGTTGTAGCGGCGCAGGGCGTCATAGGTGAGACCGAGCCGGCGTATGACCGAGGGCTTGAGGTTCACCAGCAGAGCGTGTGCGTCGGTGACCAACTCCCCTATCCTTGCCCGCCCTTCAGAGGTGGTGAGGTCGAGGCAGACGCTGCGCTTGTTCCGGTTGATGCTGGCGAAGTAGGCGTCGCCGACCTGCCGGGAGAGATCACCGCCGGGCGGCTCGATCTTGGTGACCTCGGCGCCGAGGTCGGCGAGCAGCATCGTGGCGAACGGGCCCGCGAGGATGTGGCCGACTTCGAGAATACGGATCCCCGCCAGTGGTCCCGCGGTCACCGGAACTCCGCCGCGAGCGAGGCGATCATCTCGCGCGTACGGCGCTTGGAGGCGACGAGTTCGTCCCGGCCCTGGCCGATCGGCAGCAGCCGTACGGACAGGTCGGTGACGCCCGCGTCCGCGAACCGCTTGAAGCGCGCGGCGATCGCGGCCTCGTCGCCCGCCGCGCACAGGTCGCCGACGTCCCGGGCGTCGCCGTAGTCCAGGAGCCGTTGGTAGTTGGGCGAGATCTCCGCCTCACCGAGAATGCGGTTCGCGCGTTCGCGGGCCGCGTCGACCTCGGCGGGGCGGCAGAGGCAGACGGGAATGCCGGCGACGACCCGTGGGGCCGAACGCCCGGCCGCCTCGGCCGATTTGGTGATGCGGGGTACGACGTGGTCGGCGACGGCCCGTTCGTCGGCCATCCACAGGATGGTTCCGTCGGCCCGCTCGCCCGCGAGGCGCAGCATGACCGGACCGAGGGCGGCGAGCAGGACGGGCAGCGGGGCGACGGGGGCGAGGTCGAGGGGGTTGTGCACGGTGTAGGTGGAGTTCTCGACGTCGATCGGGCCCGGGCCGTTGCGGGCCGCGTCCAGGACGTCGAGGTAGTCGCGGGTGAGGCCGGCCGGACGTTCGTAGGGCAGGCCGAGCATGTCCTGGATGATCCAGTGGTGCGAGGGGCCGACACCGAGCGCAAGGCGGCCACCCGCCGCCGCCTGCGCGGACAGGGCCTGGCGGGCGAGGGCGACGGGGTGTTGGGCCTGGAGCGGCACGACGGCCGTCCCCAACTCGATGCGGGAGGTGCTCGCGCCCATCAGCGCGACGGCGGTCAACGCGTCGAAATCAGAGGGGACTTGGGGCACCCAGGCGGTGTCCATGCCGGCCGACTCGGCCCACCGCACGTCCGCGATCATCCGCGAGACCTTCCGCGCGGAGTCCCCCCGCTCGGGGCCGATCATGACACCGATCCGCACGTGCCCTCCAAGATTCAGGGTGAGGTGAGGGCGCGAACGTCCGCCACCACGACGTCAAGGGGTGTTCCGGTGGGGAACACGGCGACGGCGCCCACGGCCTTCAGGCGCGGGACGTCCGCCGGGGGGATCGTGCCGCCGACGACGACCCGGATGTCGTCCGCGTCGGCGGCCCTCAGCCCCTCGACGGTCCGGGCGGTGAGCGCCAGATGGGCGCCGGAGAGCATGCTCAGGCCGACCAGCGCCACGTCCTCCTGGACGGCGGTCGCCACGATGTCGTCGACACGCTGCCGGATGCCGGTGAAGACGACCTCGAACCCGGCGTCGCGCAGCGCCCGCGCCACGATCTTGGCGCCCCGGTCGTGACCGTCGAGACCGGGCTTGGCGATCAGGATACGAACTCCCATCAGAGCACCGCCGGTTGAAGAGAGCGGGTGCCCATCGAGAGCAGCACCACCGGCAGGTCGCGGGCGCCCATCAGAACACCACCGGCTGCTGGAACTCGCCCCACACGTCCTTCAGGGCGGTCACCATCTCGCCGACCGTGCAATAGGCATTGGCGCAGTCGATCAGCAGGCCCATGAGGTTGTCGGTGCCCTCGGCGGCCCGGGAGAGGGCGGCCAGGCGGTCGCGGACGGCGGCCGGATCACGTTCGGCCTTCACCCGGGCGAGCCGCTTGAGCTGCACCTCACGGCCCTTGGCGTCGAGTTCGTAGGTGGCGATGTCGGGGGCGGGCTCGTCGTCGGCGACGTACCGGTTCACCCCGACGACGGGACGGGTGCCCGCCTCGACGTCCCGGTGCACCCGATAGGCCTCGTCGGCGATCAGCCCCTGCAGATAACCGTCCTCGATCGCCCGGACCATCCCGCCGTGCGCCTCCAGATCGGCCATGATCTCGACGATCCGTTCCTCGGTGGCATCGGTGAGCGCCTCGACGAAGTACGAGCCGCCCAACGGGTCGGCCACGCGGGCGACTCCGGTCTCGTGGGCGAGAATCTGCTGGGTGCGCAGGGCGAGCGTCGCGGACTCCTCGCTGGGCAGCGCGAACGGTTCGTCCCAGGCCGCCGTGAACATCGACTGCACACCGCCGAGTACGGAGGCGAGCGCCTCGTAGGCGACCCGGACGGTGTTGTTGCGGGCCTGCGGCGCGTACAGCGAGGCCCCGCCGGCGACGCACCCGAAGCGGAACATCGCCGCCTTGTCGGACCCGGCCCCGTACCGCTCCCGCACGATGGTCGCCCAACGCCTGCGCCCGGCTCGGTACTTGGCGATCTCCTCGAAGAAATCACCGTGCGTGTAGAAGAAGAAGGAGACCTGCGGGGCGAACTGATCGATCGTCATACGTCCACGGGCCAGCACCGTGTCGCAGTACGTGACCCCGTCGGCCAGCGTGAACGCCATCTCCTGCACGGCATTGGCGCCCGCGTCGCGGAAGTGCGCGCCGGCCACCGAGATCGCGTTGAACCTCGGCACCTCGGCCGCGCAGAACTCGATCGTGTCGGCGATCAGCCGCAGCGACGGCTCGGGCGGCCAGATCCAGGTGCCGCGCGAGGCGTACTCCTTGAGAATGTCGTTCTGGATGGTCCCGGTGAGCTTCGCCCGGGGCACTCCCCTGCGCTCGGCCGCGGCCACGTAGAAGGCGAGCAGGATCGCCGCGGTCCCGTTGATCGTGAAGCTGGTGCTGATCCGGTCCAGGGGGATGCCCTCGAACAGCACCTCGGCATCCGCGAGCGTGTCCACGGCGACCCCGACCCGGCCGACCTCCTCGCTCACCTCCGGGTCGTCGGAGTCGTAACCGCACTGCGTGGGCAGGTCGAGCGCCACCGACAGGCCGGTGCCGCCCTGGGCCAGCAGGTAGTGGTAGCGACGGTTCGACTCCTCGGCGGTGCCGAACCCCGAGTACTGCCTGAGCGTCCACAGCCGCCCCCGGTACCCGGTGGCGTAGTTGCCCCGCGTGAAGGGGAACGCGCCCGGCGCGGGCGGCTCGGCGACCCGGTCCGCCGGTCCGTAGACCGGCTTCAGCGGGATGCCGGACGAGGTCTGGGCGAAGTCATTCATCGCTGGATACGTTACTTCCAGAAAAAGAGAATGCCAATACCGTACGGGAGAATCGAATCCCATCCGGCGGAGCATCCGGATACGCTGGGCGAATGGATCCGGTCGACGTCGACGAGGGGTTGATGATCCGCCCCGACGGGCGCCCGCAGGCTCCGGTGCGGCGCCTGCTTCTCGACGACTGGGACGACGGCGACCCCGCCCGAGCCGCCGCTCGTATCCGCGACTCCCCGGCCCTCACGATCGGCATCGCGACCCGCCGACCTCCCGAACGACTACGCCCGCTGCTGGAAGCACTGACGCTCACCCTCGCCGCCGATCCGCAAGTGGACGCGTCCGATCGGACGTTGGTGCCCGTGCCGGATCCGCGCACCGCCTTCGCCGACCTGACCTCGGCCGTCTCGCGCCATCCGCAAGCGAGCCTGGCGCTGGGGCAGTTGCTGCGCCAGACACCCTCACTCGACACCCTTCAGGGGCTGGCCGCGGAGGCGGCGGTGTACTCGATGCTCCTGGGCGGGACGGAGTTCGGCGCTTGGCTGGCCGATCGGAGAGCGACCCCGGTCCCCACTACCGGCCACCCACTCATCCGTGTCGAGCGGGACGGCGACAGGCTGTCGATACTGCTCGACCGACCGCAGCGACGGAACGCGTTCAGCTTCCGGATGCGGGAGGAGTTGTACGCGGCCCTGGAGATCGCCCTCCTCGACGACACCGTCAAGGAGGTCGAGTTGACCGGTGCCGGGCCGGTGTTCTGTAGCGGAGGCGATCTCGCCGAGTTCGGCACCGCACGGGACCTCGTGGCCGCGTACCTGGTCCGCCTGGACCGGGCGCCGTGGCGGTTGATCGACCGGATGCGGGACCGGGTGACCGTGCGGGCGCAGGGCGCGGCGGTCGGCGCGGGCATCGAGTTCGCCGCCTTCGCGGGGCGGGTGACGGCCTCGCCCGAGACGTTCTTCCAGTTGCCCGAGCTGGGGATGGGCCTTGTGCCGGGCGCGGGCGGGACGGTGAGCGTGCCGCGCCGGATCGGGCGGTGGCGGGCCGCCTGGATGGTGCTGAGCGGGGCTCGCATCGACGCTGATACCGCGCTGCGGTGGGGGCTGGTGGACGAAGTGGCGCAGGTGGACGAGGTCGACGGCCATGGGCGGTGACGTGCTGCTGGCGGGTGTGGAGCTGTATCCGCTTCGGCGCGTGGCGGATGTGCGGCTCCGGGGAGGGGTGATCGCCGAGATCGGGTCCCAACTCCGTCCTCGCGCCGACGAGTTCGTCGTACGAGGGGACGGCGGCGCACTGTTGCCCGGCCTCGCCGATCATCACCTCCACCTCGCGGCGATGGCGGCGGGCGACACGTCGTCGGACCTGACCGGGGTCTCGCGGGGCGAGCTCCCAGCGGTGTTTGCGCGAGCCGCTGTGGGCGAAGACGGGTGGGTACGGGCGGTCGGGTACGACGATGTGGTCCACGGGGCCCTGGATCGGGACGTGTTGGACGGGTGGAGCGATGGCGTGCCGGTGCGGGTGCAGCATCGGTCCGGGGCGTTGTGGGTGCTCAACTCGGCCGGGCTTGAACGGTTGGCAGGGCTGGCAGGGCTGGCAGGGCTGGATCAGGACTCGGGGCGAGAACAGCCGGAGCGAGGCTCGAGTCGAGGACAGCTGGACCGGCTCGCGGCTCACGAAGGCATCGAGCGCGACGGCGCCGGCCGGCTCACCGGGCGCCTGTGGCGAGCCGACGCCTGGCTGCGGGACGCGCTCGGCGGGCGGCCTCCGTCGTTGCGGACAGTGGGCGCGCGGCTGGCCGCCCTCGGTGTCACCCATGTCGCCGACGCGACGCCGGACGCGGGCGCGGCCAAGGTCGTCGCCGACGCCGTACGGCAAGGTGAACTCCCGCAGCACGCCTTGCTGATGGCGGCCGACGCCGATCCGCCCGACCACCCCCGACTGAGCCTCGGCCCGGCGAAGCTCGTCGTCTCCGACCACGCGCTCCCCGACCTCGACGGCCTCGCCGAGCGGATACGCCGGGCGCATGCCGACGGGCGCCCGGTCGCCGTGCACTGCGTGACGCGCACGGCACTCGCGCTCACCCTGGCCGCGTTGGACCAGGCCGGCGGACTGGCCGGCGACCGCGTGGAACACTGCGCCGTCGCCGACCTCGCCGCGGCCGAGGAACTGGCGGCCCGCGGTATCCGCGTAGTGACCCAGCCGACGCTCATCGCCCGGCGCGGCGACGACTATTGGGCCCGCGTCGACCCCGAGGACCGCCCTGACCTGTGGCGTTACGCCGGCCTGCTGCGAGCGGGCGTCCAGGTCGCGCCCAGCAGTGACGCGCCCTACGGCGACCCGGATCCATGGGCATGTCTGCGGGCCGCCGCCGAACGGAGGACACCCTCGGGCCGGGTACTCGGACCGGCCGAACGGGTCGCTGCCGCAACCGTGCTGCGCGGCATGCTGTCGCCGCTGCACGACCCTGGCGGCCCTCCGCGCAGAATCGCCGAAGGGAACCCTGCCGACTTCGTACTGCTGGACCGGCCTCTGGCAGATGCCCTGCGCTCGCCGGATGCCGATCATGTGCGAGCCACCTTCATCGAGGGCCGGGTCGTGTACGGCGACCTCAGGTGACAGCCAACCCGCCGAGGAATCGGTCGGTATCGGCACCCACCTTCGCTGCCCGCCCTGTCGGTTGGGGTACGCGCGGCGGCAGTACGGCCTGACTGCGCCTGAGGTGCCGACACTCCACGACGTCCCCCCGCACCGAATGCGGACCGTGCCCACTGGATTCCACCCCGGCGAACACCGCGGCCACATCCCTCATCGACACATCGATCAACTGCCCACCCCCACAAGCCAAGGAGCCCAGCGCACCCAACGCCGCCACCATCCCCGTCAGCGGATCAGCGACCGCGTCCGCACAGAACACCGGCCGAATCGGCCCACCCTGCCGACCACCTGTCCAGCCGACCAACCCACCCGCAACAGCGGCGTCGTCACCGAACGCGACCCGCTCAGGCCGCCCACGCCCGTACCCGGTGATACTCACCCACACCTTCCCGGCACGGTGCTCGAGCCGCTCCGGCGCCAACCCCAACTGCGCCAGTGCACGCGGTCGAGAGGCTTCGATCACGACATCGGCCGCGCGTACGAGGCCAAGGAGGACCGCGCGCCCCTCGGCCGTGGCGAAGTCGACGGCTACACTCTCGTGCCCGGCGTGCAACCAGTCGTAGAAGCGCGGGCTCCCGCTGCGGGCGCCGTCGGGGCGGCTGGTGCTCTCCACCTTGACGACCCTGGCTCCGGCCAGGCCCAACAGGTGGGCACACAGGGGACCGGCCCAGAGCGAAGAGAAGTCCACGACGAGCGCCCCCTCCAGCCGTACACGCCGGACAGGCGAAGCGATCCGCACGACTCGCCACGGCGCGTCAACGGCCAAGGGTGCGTCCGGCAGTGAAGCAGCAGGGACCCCGAACATCCGCACATGCGCTGCGAATTCACCTGCCGTCGTCGCTCGCACGGCGGTCCTGAGTTCCCGCCAAGGGTCCGTCACGTCAGCACGGCCCAGGATGGCGGGGACGAGTTCGAGGTCGTCCGGGCGGCTGAGAGTGATCGCGCACCAGCCGTCCGACGCGCGCAGCAACCGGGTCGCACCACCGGCCGACGTACGGCCTCGCCGGGTCAGCTTCCTGACACCGGCCCGACCGGTGAGAAGCAGCGCCGGATCGACCTCAACCCGTCGCCCCGTCTCCGCGCTCAGCGACGCCAACGCCCCGCTCACCTCGCCCAGCAGCGACCACATCGACCCCGGCGACAGCACGGGCGGGCCACTCGCCTCACCCGTGAGCGCCATGGCGCCGGACGCCGCCCAGTCGAGAAGGGCGCAGTCGGGCAACTTGGCGGCCGGGAGCGGCGGTTCACCCACGGCTCGCAACCACCGGCGTACGCTCATCGTCCCTCCGGCCGCCGAACGCCCCGTCTCCGGGCATCCTGCCGCCGGATTTCGGGAAGCAGACATCGCACCGACCGCCCCCGAACCGCCCCCGCCCACAGCCCTGCCCCATAGGCGATGTCGTCAAGGCGGCGGGCGACGAGGAAGCGGATCGGGTCCAAGTCCGGCGCCCGGTGCCGGTGTTCGAGGAGTCCGTCGGCCATCGCGGCCAACACGGTGGCTCGGCGAACTCGGCGTGAGACAAGGCAGCCCGCAGCAGTCAGCGGCCACCAGTGGCGCAGCAGCAGGGCCGCCGTCTGTTCGGCGGTCGCTGCCAGGGCCAGCCCGATCAGGGAGGCCGCGAGTCGCTGCGGCTGTTCGGTACCCGCGGTCACATCTCGGGCGTAACCGCGGCAGACAGTGCCGGCGACGACGGCGGCCACCGGGACGGACCAACGGCGTTGCGCAAGCAGGGCGGCCGCCACCACCGCGGCCCAAGGGGTCAGGGTGGCTGGGGCGATCGCCGAACCGTGCCGCTGGGCGAGGGCGTGCGCACCTGAGCCGTAATAGGCCTTGCGAGCCGCCCAGTTGGCGAGGTGGGTGCGATGGTCATGCCGGACGGTCACCGTCGGGTCGTAACGGATCCGTCGCCCTTCGGCGGCCAGGCGCCAGACCAGGTCGACGTCCTCCCCGACCCGCAGGGCTTCCGTGAATCCGACCCCGAGCGCGTCGACCCGGGCGACCAGACAGGCGCTGGGGAGCCACGACACGCGTGAACGCGGGTGCACGAGGGCCGGGTCGAGGCCCAGGTCCAGCGAGGAACGTGCCGCTTCGTACCGGGACAACCAGCCGGGGCCCGCTTCGGCCAGGCCGAGGACACGTGGGGCGACTATCGCCAACTCCGGGTCGTGGAAGTGGCGCAGGAGGGTGGGCAGTGCATCCGGGTCGATGACCATGTCGGAGTCGGTGAACGCGACGTACGGCGTGCGGACCTGGCGCAGTCCTGCGTTACGAGCCGCCGCCGGGCCGCAGTTGGTATCGAGGACCACGAGGCGGGCGGCATGGCGAGCGGCGACGCGCGCCACGGCAAGCGGGTCTCGCGAGCCGTCATCGACCACGATCACCCGTATGCGGCCGCCTAGTCCGTTCAGCAGGCGGTCCAACTCCCGTGGCCGGTCGCGGACCGGGACGACAACGGTGAGGAAGGCGCCCTCCAAGACGGGGAGTTCGGCGGCGACGGGGTGGGCCATGCCGAGGGCGAGGAGACGGTTCGCGAGGCGGGCCGCGGTGGGCGTGTCGATCCGGATCCGGCGGCCGGTCAGTAGAGGCACCGCGCGGGGCGCGAGTCGTATGAGCCGGGGTGGCGTGCCGCCGACGAGGACCTGGCCGTTGTCGTACTGCCTGACGTGGGGTCCGAGTTGGAGCACCGCGCCGAACGGCAGGCCCGCTCCTCCTCCCCCGCTCCCCCAGGACGAACCGGCTCTCTCCCAGGACGGCCTCGCTCCGCCACTCCTCCCCGGCGAGTCCGCCCCCGCGCTCATCCCCGGAAACCGCCTTCCGCGCTCATCACCGCTCCGTTGGCGACACCGCCGCCCGGCGAGCAGCAGTACGCGACCAGTCCGGCGACCTCCTCCGGCTCGATGAGGCGTCCCTGGAGCTGGGACTCGGCGAAGGCCTCGACGCCGTCGAGCCCGTAGAACCCGGTCGCCGCCGCCAACATGGCGGTGCGGGTCGAACCCGGCGACACGGCGACGGCGGTCACGCCGGTGTTGACGAGGTCGGCGGCGAGGCCGCGCACCAGGCCGACGACGGCGTGCTTGGCGGCGCCGTAACCGCCCAGGTGGAACAGGCCGCGGGTGCCGGCGGCCGAGGCGATGGCGACGAAACGGCAGCCGCTCGGGGCGGGTTGGGCGAGGAAGCGCGGTATGCAGGCCGCCGCCGTGTTCCATACGCCCATGACGTCGACCTCCCACAGGGTCCGCAGGTCGGCTTCCGGGGTCTCCCAGAGGGGTTGTCCGCCCCGGATGACGGCGGCCGCGGTGACGGCCGCGTCGAGGCGGCCGAAGTGTGCGACGGCCTTGGCGGCTGCCGCGTCGACGGCGTGCCGGTCGCGGACGTCGGCGACTTCGGTGAGTACCTGGTCGGGGTGTTCGGCGCCGAGTTTCTCCAGGTCCTCGCGGTTCGCGAGGGCGTACGGCAGGTCGTCGCCGGCGCCCTCGCAACTGTCCAGCGCGAGCACGCCGTACCCCTCGGCGCACAGGGCGCGTACCGTGGCCGCGCCGATTCCGCGGGCGGCGCCGGTGACGAGGGCGACCCTTCTCTCTCCGGTCACGTCGGAGCACCCCTTCTCTTCGGTCACGTCGGTGAGCCCTTCTCGTCGGTCATGGAAGTGCTTCTTCTGCTCGGTCCAGGAGTTCGGCGAAGAGCCGCGCACCCTCGGTGGCCGTGGCGGTCGTCGGATCGCCGAGCACACCGGAGGGGGATACCGCGCGGACGCCGGAGGCTCGGAGTGCGGGCATCAACTCCTTTAGCGGAGCCGTGTTCCCGACTTCGACCCGCTTCAAGTCGACCAGTTCGGGGGCGAGATGGAGTATCAGGGAGGTCTCGGTGTGGCCGGCATGCGCGTCGCCGCGCTCGGGGAAGCACGGAATCCAGGCCACCTCCCGTCCCTCCTTCGCGAGGCGGGCGACCACCGACGTCAGGCAACCGACGTTCCCACCGTGGGCGTTGACGATCACGACGCGGCCGGACCAGAGCGTGAGCGAGCGGACCAGCTCCACGAGCAGAAGGCCCAGCGCTTCGTTGCCGATGGACATCGTGCCGGGGAAGCCCTGGTGCTCGCCGCTGGCCGCATAGACGACCGGCGGAGCCACCAACCACCGCTCCCCCGGCCGCCGTTCCTCCCGTCTCCGCGCCACCGCGCGTGCGACGGCGTCGGCGATCCGGGTGTCGGTGTCCAACGGCAGATGGGGACCGTGCTGTTCGATGGAGCCGAGCGGCACCAGCACCGGCGGCCGGTCCGGCAGGTCCGTCCAGCTGAGGTGTGCCAGTTCGGTCATCGGTGCTCCGTGGCACCCGCGGTGCGGGTGAAGCCCGGGGGCAACAGCACGTCGTCCGGGCCGAGTTCGTGGATCGAAGAGCGGCCGAGTCCGCGCAGGGTCGAGTCGATGCCGCCGGCCATGATGTCGAGCACGTTCTCGACTCCGGCCTGTCCGGCGGCGGCGAGGCCCCACAGGTAGGCGCGGCCGATCAGGACCGCGCGGGCGCCGAGTGCCAGTGCCTTCACTACGTCACTGCCGCGCCGGACGCCACCGTCGAGCAGTACCTCGACCTCGTGGCCGACGGCCTGGGCCACGCCGGGCAGCAGGCGGATGGGCGCGGGGGTGGTGTCGAGGTTGTTGCCGCCGTGGTTGGAGACCGAGAGGGCGGTGACGCCGATGTCGACGGCCCGGCGGGCGTCGTCGATCCGCGAGATGCCCTTGAGCAGGAAGGGGCCCTGCCATTCGTCCCGCATCCATCGGATGTCGTCCCAGGTGGGCGGCGGGGTGCCCATCCACTGCCCGTACGCGCCGAAGAAGGCGGGGGAAGTACCGTTCTCGTCCGTCAGGTTGGGGGTGGTGAGGTCGGGGAGGCTGCCGGAGCGGGCGTAGTCGAGAAGCCAACCCGGGCGGGACAGGCCCTGCGGGGCCAATTTGGTGAGCGCCTTGAGGTCCAGGCGCTCCGGGATCCAGGGGCTGCCCCAGTCGCGGCCGTGCGAGAAGGACCAGTCGAGGGTGACGATCAGACCGGCCGCGCCGGCGGTGCGGGCCCGGTCCATGGTGCGGATCATCGAGTCCTTCGAACCCATCCAGTACATCTGGAAGAACGTGCGCGGGTTGGCGGCGACGACCTCCTCGACCGGTTTGCTCGCGAAGGAGCTGAGCCCCATCGCCGTGCCGCGCGCGGCGGCCGCCCGGGCGACCGCCAACTCCCCGTCGGGATGCACGGCTTGGACTCCGGTGGGCGAGATGATCACAGGCAGCGCGATCTCCTGGCCCATGACCGTCGTCGCCGTGTCGCGTTCGACAGCGAGGTCGGCCACGTGCGGCGCGAGGCCCAACTCCTGGAAGGCGGCGGTGTTGTCCCGGTAGGAGACTCCGGCCTCGGAACCGGCGAGCAGCGCGCTGTACACGGACTTGGGAAGCCGTCTCTTCGCCCGCCGCTGGGCGTGCGCGACGGTCTCGAACCAGCGGTTGCGCATGAGTGGCTGCCTCTCGCTATCGCTCGCGCGACGGATTACGGGAGTTCGACGGACTGGCCTTCGGCGGGCCGAAACCCGGCCAAGGGGTGTTCGGCGCACGGAGAGACGGGAGGAGTGCGGGAGATGGGAAGGGTGTCGGAGGCGAGAGGAGTGCGGGAGTCGTCGGGGCGCTTCCCGATCGTCACGAAGACCGCCGCTGGCTTGGCCTCCGGCTTACGTCGGTGGGAGTGGTCCTGCCCCTGGACGGGAACCGTACGTGCCGGATCCGCCAATCCCGTTTCGCCGTGCCCCCGCACGCACTCCGGGTCCGGGCCGTCCAGCGGCAGCCCGGTGAAGAACTTCGCCGCCATGCAGCCGCCCCGACAGGAGTCGAAGGCCGAGCAACTGGTGCACGCGCCGCCGGTCTGTGGGTGCCGCAGGTCGGCGAAGAGCGAGGACTCGCGCCATACGCGGGTGAAGCCGCCCTCGGCCCGTACGTTCCCGGCCTTGAAGGTGTCGTGGATGGCGAACGGGCAGGCGTAGACGTCCCCCACCGGGTCGATCAGACACACCACGCGCCCGGCCCCGCAGAGGCTCAGCCCAGGCAGCGCAGCCTCGCCATAGCCCGCCAGATGGAAGAAGGAGTCCCCGGTGAGGACATCTTCGCCGTGCTCCAACAGCCAGTCGTAGAGCTGCCGTTGCTGTCGCACGGTCGGATGGAGTTCGTCCCAGACGTCGGCGCCCCGGCCGGAGGGGCGCAGTCGGGTGAGGCGGAGCTGGGCACCGTATTCGTCGGCGAGGTGCTTGAAGGCGTCGAGTTGGCCGATGTTGTGCCGGGTCGCCACCACCGAGATCTTGAAGCCGCGGAAGCCGGCCGCCCGGAGGTGGCCCATGGCGCGCAGGGCGGTGTCGTACGAACCGGGGCCGCGTACGGCGTCGTTGACGTCGGCGGTGGCGCCGTCGAGGGAGAGCTGGACGTCGACGTAGTCGGAGGCGGCGAGTCGGCGGGCCGTGTCCGGGGTGATGCGGACGCCGTTGGTGGAGAACTTCACGCCGACCTTGTGGGCGGTGGCGTAGTCGACGAGTTCCCAGAAGTCGGGGCGGACGGTGGGCTCGCCGCCGCCGATATTGACGTAGAAGACCTGCATGCGTTCGAGCTCGTCGATGACCGACCGGCACTCGTCGGTGGTCAGTTCGCGTGGGTCGCGGCGGCCGGAGCTGGAGAGGCAGTGGACGCAGGACAGGTTGCAGGCGTAGGTCAGTTCCCAGGTGAGGCAGATCGGGGCGTCGAGGCCGTACTGGAAGTGGTCGACCAGACGGGTCGGGCTCGGGGGTGCGGGGGAGGTCAAGACGCCTCTCCTTCGGGGGAGTTCGTGCGCCGCACGATCATGTGGGACGTCGCCAGCGTCCCCAGGGCGGCCCGGTAGCGCGCCAGTTCCTCGTCACGGATGCCGGCGGTGCGGCAGGCCGCCGTGGCGCTCGGCCGGTCGGCCAACAGCCGTACGGCGTCGAGGAGTCGGCGGTCCTTGAGGAACGACAGGCGCCGGGTGCCGAAGTGGTAGAGCAGGGCCCCGAAGGGCTCCGGTCGCACCGCGACCTGCGGGTGCAGGGCCCAGGCTCCGGCCATGTCGAAGGACGGGAGGGTCGACATCGAGAGCGGCCGGTTCAGTACACGCCGCACATGCCGTCGATGGAGACCTCCTCGACCAGGAGCTCCTCCTCCACCAGCGACTCCGGCTCCTCCTCGCGGGGAGCCACGGCTTCATCCGCGCGCTCCGGGCTCTGGATCGCATCAGCCATGAGAAGATCCCTCTCTCGTCTGAATACTTCCGTTCTCTAATTCCGGGACGATAATTGCACCCGGTGCCGAAAGGAAGAGCGCGTGCCGGAATCGTCGAGTTCACCCGCCGCCGACCGGGCCACCCGGGTCGGGCGCCGCCCGTCGACGTCCCGCGCCGAGTTGGAGACGCACGCGTTGCGACTGTTCTCCGCACGCGGCTTCGACGCGGTGACGGTCGAGGACATCGCGGGCGCGACGGGGATCGGCCGTCGTACCTTCTTCCGCTACTACCAGTCCAAGAACGATGTCGTCTGGGGCGATTTCGAGGGCGAGTTGCGCCGGCTGCGGGCCACCCTCGCCGGCTTCCCACCCGAAACCCCGATGATGGACGCACTGCGCGAGGCGATCGTCGACTTCAACCGCCTGGACGCGGCCCAGATCCCCTGGCACCGCCTCCGCATGCGCCTGATCCTCGAAGTACCCGCGCTCCAGGCGCACTCCACCCTCCGCTACGCCGAATGGCGCGCCGTAGTGGCGGAGTTCGCGGCCACGCGCGTCGCCCAGCCCCCGGACGCCCTCCTCCCCCAGGTCATCGCCTACACCTGCCTGGGCGCGGCCGTCGCCGCCTACGAACAGTGGCTACGCCAGGACGGCTCCGACCTGTCCACCTTCCTCGACGAGGCGTTGCGGGCACTGGGGCCGGGGTTCCAGCAGCATGAGCGGCGCGGCTAGTCGTTCTCCGAGGACCTCGCCGCCGCCCGCTGGTCCAGCTTTCGCAGGACCGTCTCCCCCCACCGGAGGTTGCCCTGTTCCAGGCCGATGCCGCCGAGGAGGGTGAGGTACGGGCCGATGCGGTCGGTCTTGGCCAGGTACTCGTCCTCGTCGCGTCCGTCCAGGAGGCGTTCGCGCAGGCGTTCGTAGCGGGCGAGTTTGGTGGTGGAGCGTTCCATGCGCTGGACGATGCCGGCGCGTACGGCCTCGGTGTCGCCGATGTCGATGCACTGGACCTTGACCATCAGTTCGTCCCTGATGGCCATGGGCTTGGCCGGGGTCTCGGCGACGTATGCGCGGAGTACGTCGAGGCCGGCCTCGGTGAGGGAGAACAGGCGCTTGTTCGGGCGGCGCTCCTGCTGGACGACCCGTGCGGAGACGAGGCCGTCGCTCTCCATGCGCTCCAGCTCGCGGTAGAGCTGCTGGGGGGTGGCCATCCAGAAGTTGGCGACCGAGGCCTCGAAGCCCTTCGCGAGGTCGTACCCGGACGCCTCGCCCTCCAGAAGAGCGGCCATCACCGCGTTGCGCAGAGCCATTGCCCCAAATTAACACCGCGTTGATTAGTCAAGGGGATGGCTATCGCGCCTCCGCGGATCCGGGCCTCTCCATGGATCCGGACTCATCCATCAGACCGGATCTCTCCATGGACCCGGGCTCCCTCAGGCGTCCCGCGACCAGCGGCCCGGCCGGGAGCAGTTCGGGGCGTTTGGCCACTCGGCCGTCCCCGGAGGACCGGCCGCGGATCCGGCGCGCGAGCCAGGGGCCCAGGAAGGAGCCGACCCAGCGCAGCTCGACGCCGACGGCTCGCAGGCGGGTGGGGGTGTTCGGGTCGGCGGGCAGGGGGTGGGTCCACCGGTCGTCGCTGCCCGGCAGGCCGAGCGCGTCGGCGACCGCCGCGGCGATGCGGGCGTGGCCGAGGGGGCTGGCGTGCAGCCGGTCGGGGCTCCACAGGCGCGGGTCGGTCAGCACCGGGTGCAGGCCGGTCTCGGCGAGCGCCACGCCGTGGCGGTGGGCCGCCGTCCGGATGCGGTCGTTGAGGGCGGTGATGCGGGGTGCGAGCGGGCGGGCCAGCGGGGTGATGCGGGCGATGTCGGGGAAGGTGACCGTCGCGACCCGGGCACCCTGCCCGGTGAGCGCGGCGAACATCGCCTCCAGGTGGCCGGCCACCTCGTCGGCGTCGAAGCCGGGCCGCAGCAGATCGTTGACACCGGCGACGACGGTCGCGAGGTCGGGTTTCATCGCGAGCGCGGGCGCGAGCTGCTGGGCGCGCACCTGCCCGGCGAGGCTCCCGCGCACCGCGAGGTTGGCGTACCGCACCTCGGGATTGCCCGCCACGAGCAGCTCCGCGAACCGGTCGGCGCAGCCGCGCAGGCCCTGTACGTCGTCGCCGTCGCCGAGCCCCTCGGTCTGACTGTCGCCGAGCGCCACGTACCGCAGATATCCGTCCACCATCGGCACGAGACCCCCTTCCGCCGTCGTCGGAGCGCATCGCGACGACCGGATAGCCAATTCACCACCTATTCGCGTTGTTGACTATAGAGGACGCTGCCCGATGGCAGAACACTCGACGGAAAACCACATGCGCCCGTTCGAACGTCTCTGCGACCATGCCGGAATGCCCCACCTTCTGGAACCGCTGGTCATCCGGCATGCTCACCGACTCCCCCTGTCCACCGGCCCGGCCGGTCAAGGGGACGTCGCCGCGCGGCAGTTCGACGCCGTCCTGATGTCCGTGGGCTTCAAGCTCTCGGCCGACCTGCTGGCACACCTGTCGGGGCGCTCCGAAGGCACGGTCGTCGACACCGCCGTGCGCACGCTGCGCACGGTCCGCGAGATGGTGGGCGACCACGTCTCGCACAACGCCTACTTCATCGACTTCCCGGCCAACGTGCCCGACACCTTCGACTTCTGGATGCGCTGCATCACCGAGGCGCTGGCGGACGACGCGTCCCGCGACCGTACGCTCGCCCAGTTGGAGAGCGGTGTGGTGAACCTGCTCACGCTCCCCTCCTACGGCACCTACCAGCACACGTACGCCGAAATGCTCGGCCACCACGACGAGTTGATCGCCGCGGCCGGCGACCGTCTGACCGTCCTGCACCTGGGTGGCACGGCGGACGACGAGGTCACCGCCCTGTATCTGGCGCTGGCGGGCAGCAGCACTCCGCTGAACGACGACGACCTCGACGACCTCAAGCTGCTCGCCGCGCGTTGCGTGGACGGCCCGCAGCCGGAGGAGATCCCCGTCCGGGAGAACCGTGCCGTGGTCAACGAGGCCCGGCTGACGGCGGGTTCGGAGCCGCTCCTGGACACCGTCACGGACGTGCTGCGGCTGGCCTGCGCCCTGTCCGGCGGTGACGTGACCCTCCAGGAGTCCACCAGGTTCCGGACGGTGCCGCGACCGGTCCGGCGCGCGCTGCTCGCCGGGCTGGACTCGGTCGTCTCGGCCGCTCCGGCCAAGCTCGCCGACGTACACGCCCATCGCGAGCAGTGGAAGCGGCTCGGCGAGCGGCTGCACCCGCACGAGTACCCCCAATGGCCGTACGCCGCCCAGGTGTTCGCCGTGGCCCGGGGCGAGCAGGAGGCCCGCTCCTTCGACAGCCGGGTCGAGGAACTGCTCGGTATGCAGGACGTCCTCGGCGCGGCCGAGCTGCTCAAGTCCGCGCCGGGCAAGCTGTTCCGCTCCCTGGACCGGCTGCTGCGCACGGCGATCGACGAGGAGGAGCGCGAGGCCGTGGTGGCCGCCGCCGAGCAGGTCGTCACCGACGTGTCCGGCCGGGTCGTGCTGGCGGTGCGCGAGCACCTCCACAACCGGGCCGGGGACACCGGCGAGCGACGCGTCTTCGTCAACCGGCTCGGCCGTGCCTGGATCGCCGAGGACCAGCGGCCGCCCGTCCTTCCGGCCGAGCGCAAGCGCCTGATCACCGCGCTCGACGCGGAGATCGGCCGCCGGCTCCCTGCTCCGGAGCGCCTGTTGGTCGATCCGGACGTCCTCTCCGTGGCGCTCCCGCTGTCCGGGCGGGCGACCGCTGCGGGCCTCGGCGTGCTGCCCCGCGGCTCGGTCACCCCGGTCGCCGGCGAACTGCTGCGGTTCTTCGTCTACTGGAAGGAGGCCGAGCAGCGGACGGACTTCGACCTGTCGGCGGTGATGCTGGACGCCAAGTACCGGACGGTGTCCTGGCTGGCGTACACCTCCCTCACCCAGGTCGAGGGCGAGCACTCCGGTGACATCACCGAAGCGCCTGACGGGGCCTCGGAGTTCATCAACCTGCGGCTCGGCGCCGTGCGCAGCACGTTCATCGTGCCGCAGGTCAACATCTTCGCGGGCGAGGGCTTCGAGGAGGTCGACGAGTCCTTCTTCGGCTTCATGCTGCGCGAGGGCGAGCAGAAGGGGCAGCCGTTCGAGGCGCGTACGGTACGGATGAAGTCGGAGCTGCGCGGGCCCGGCCGGGTCGCGCTGCCGCTGGCGTTCCGGCGTGCGCGGGACGGCAGTTGGACGGCCAAGTGGCTGCACCTGTATCTGAAGGGCATCCAGTCGGGCAACCGGGTCGAGGGCAACCGCGTGACGATCTCGACGCTCCTGCGCGGCATCGTCGAGCGCGAGCACATCGACGTCCGGTACATCGCCGATCTGCTGGCCGCTCGCGGGACGGAGGTGACGGTGTGGGACGGCGGGACGGTCCCGTCGGCGCCCGTCACCTACATCGGCCTGGAGCGCCCCGACGGACTGCACCCGGACTCGGTGATCATCACCCCGGAAAATCTGCGCGACTTGGTCCCGGCCTGACTGTTAGAGTTGCCGCAGGCGAGGCCATGAACGGACTTCCTTCTCAACTCCTTCTGAAACTAGTCCCTTCGCTTTCCTCGCCGCCGACATCACGTCAAGGGGCGCCGCACATCTCACCTGTGCGGCGCCCCTTCGTCGTTGTCACCCGAGCCCTCTCATAAGCCCTTCCCGGGCCCGCCGTTCTCACCCGGCGACAACCGCCCGCGCCACCGCCAGTGCCTGCTCGGCGTACCCCCGCCCGAACAGCACCGCGTGCACGAGCAGCGGGAAGAGCTGGTGCAGTCCGACCCGCTCCCGCCACCCCTCCGCCAGCGGCGCCGCCTCGACGTATCCGTCGAGCACCTGGTCGAGGTGCGGGCAGCCGAAGAGGTCGAGCATCGCGAGGTCGGTCTCCCGGTGTCCGCCGTGCGCGGCCGGGTCGATCAGCCAGACGTGCCCGTCGACTCCCCACAGCACGTTGCCGTTCCACAGGTCGCCGTGCAGACGCGCGGGTGGCTCGGCCGGTCCCGCGAGTTCTGGCAGCCGCTCGCAGACGCGCTCGACGAGGGCCGCCTCGGCGGAGCGGACGGTGCCCGCGTCCACCGCGTCGCGCAGATACGGCAGCACGCGGTGCTCGGCGTACCAGTGGGGCCAGTCGGTGCCGGGTTCGTTGCGCATGGGAGCGAGTCCGATGTACGCGGCCACGGGACCGCCGGGCGGTGGGGCGCCGAACGCGGGGGCGCCCGAGGCGTGCAGGGCGGCCAGTTGGCGCCCGAACCGCAGTGCCGCCTCGGCCGTGGGACGGCCCTGTGGGACCCGGTCCGTCACCAGCCAGCGCGAGTCGTCCCCGTACACACGCGGGATCCGGACCGTACCGGCGTCGGCCAGCCAGCGCAGGCCCGCGGCCTCGGCCCGTACCTCGCCCGGCCCGTCTCCGCGCTTGACGACCACCAACCGCCCGCCGTCCAGGGCGACTTCGGTGAGCGCCCCGGCCATCCGGCGCGCGCCGGTCACCGCGAGTCCGGTGAGCCGCGCGGCCACGTCCGCGGGCTCCTCGGCGTCACTCACCGCGCCCTTCCCGCTCACCACGCCACGCCCTCTCGCCACTGCGCTCACCGTCGCCGATCAGCTTCGCGCACCGTCTCATCCGCGTCCGGTCCTCGCTGAACCAGCCCTGCCACGGCTCGTCCAGGGGCAGCCAGTCGACGGGCTGACCGTCCTCGGGGGGCAGCCTCGTCCCGCGATCCACGACCGCGAGGTACGACACGCCCAGGACGGCGGGCCAGGCCGGCTTGTAGGAGCGGACGGTGGCGGTCGCGGGTGGCGGAAGGAGTGCGGCGCGGACCCCGGTCTCCTCGAAGAGTTCCCGGCGGGCCGCCTCGCGGGGCGTCTCGCCGGGATCCACCTTGCCGCCGGGCGGGACCCAGCCCCGCCACGGGTGCCGTACCAGCAACACGTGGGTCAGGGCCGGGTCGAAGACCCACACCTCGGCGCCCAACGGCCCTTTCAGCGCCGAGTCGGGGCTGAGCAGCCAGTCCAGGGCGTCGTCGTACACGGCCAGGGCCTGCCGGACGTCGGAGAGCGCGGCGTCCAGGGTGCGTCGATCGAGGGGGCGGGGAGTCATCCGGCGGAGGATACGGGCCGCCACTGACAGTCGAGTCGGCCCCGCGGCCCGGGCCGCGGGGCCACGACGGACCTACCGCGCGGAGTCCGTGTGGACCTCGTCCGGTGAGGACACGGGTTCCGTCGAACCGACGGTCTCCTGCTCCGGCCGGCCCTTTCCGCCGATCCGGAATCCGGGCAGCACCGCGAGGACGATCAGCGTGCCGGCGGCCATGATGATCCCGCCGATCAGGCTGGTCTGGGCGACACCGTGGGCGAAGGACTCGTGGACGGCGTCGACCAGGGCCTGCGCCTGCTGGGGGCCGCCGGCGGAGGGGTTCTTCGCGACCTGCTCGGCGACCGCGAGGCCGCCGCCGACCGAGTCCTTGGCGGTGTCCAGCGCGGCGGCCGGGAGCCGGCCGTCGACCAGGTCGCCCAGCTTGTCCCGGTAGGCCGTGCCCAGCAGCGAGCCGAGGACCGCGATGCCGAGGGAGCCGCCCAGTTCCAGCGCGGTGTCGTTGGCACCGCCGCCGACGCCCAGCTCGTTCTCGGGGAAGGAACCCATGATCGTGTCGGTGGCCGGGGAGACGCTCAGGCCGACCGCGAAGCCCAGCATCATCACGGGAGCCAGGAAGTCGGTGTACGTCGAGCCCGCGTCGATCCGCGTCAGCAGGAGGACGGCGGCGGTGCCGATCGCCATGCCGGCCACCACCATCGGCTTCATGCCCAGCTTCGGGGTCAGCCGCCCGGTGAGCGCGGCGCCGACGAACACGGCACCGGCCAGCGGCAGCAGTCGTACGCCGGTCTCCAGCGGGTCGTAGTTCAGGACGAACTGCAGGAACTGCGTGGCGTAGTAGATGGCGCCGAAGGTGCCGAAGAAGAAGAACAGCACCGCGAGCATCGAGCCACTGAAGGGACGCAGCCGGAACATGCGCACGTTCAGCATGGGGTGCGGGTGGCGCAGCTCCCACAGCACGAAGGCGAGCAGACCGACGCCGGCGACCACGGCCGCGGTGACCGGTCCCGCGCCCCAGCCGAAGTGCGGGCCCTCGATGGTCGCGTAGACCAGGGAGCCCACCGAGACGATCGACAGCAGGCCGCCGACGTAGTCGATCCGGCCCATCTGCGCGGCCTTCGACGGCGGGACCAGGGCCAGGGCGCCGACGACGCCGACGAGCGCGATGGGGACGTTGATCAGGAAGGTCGAGCCCCAGGCGTGGTCCCGCAGCAGCCAGCCGGCCACCAGCGGGCCGACCGCGATGGCCAGACCGGAGGTCGCGGTCCAGGCCGTGATGGCGCGGGCCCGCTCCCCCTTCGGGAAGATCGCGACCAGCAGGGACAACGTGGCCGGCATGACCACGGCGGCGCCGACACCCATGATCGCGCGGGCGGTGATCACCAGCTCGGTCCGGTCGACCAGGCTGCCCATCACCGAACCGGCGGCGAACACCAGCAGACCCGTGACGAGCGCGCCGCGACGGCTGTACTTGTCGCCGATCGAGCCCAGGACGAGCATCAGCGCCGCATACGGAACGGTGTAGCCGTCGATGACCCACTGCAGGTCGCTGCTGCTCAGACCCAGTTCCTGGCTCATGTCCGGCGCCGCCACGATCAGTGACGTGTTCGCCATGACCACGATCAGCAGGCTCAGACAGAGCACGATCAGGGCCCACCAGCGGCGGGGGTAGGGCGCGGACATCTTCTCCACGGGGGTGACGGTGAGGAAGGGCATTGGGGGGCTCCTAGGGACGAGTTAATTGCCCATCGATGTGCAGGCTAGTTTATTGCTCACCGATGTGCAAATATGGCGACCACCCGCAGGTCACTCGCCTGCCTCGGACACCCCCTGCGGGCTCCCACCCATGTCGAACGCCCCCAGCCTCGAAGGCTCTCGCCGAAGGAAGGCCCATGCGGACCAACTCCCGACCGTTCCTCATCGCCCTCGCCGCCCTGCTCGCGCTCGTCCTCGTCCCCGTGGCGGTCGACCGGTTCGTGGCGGCGCGCGTCGAGTCCCGTACGGCCAAGGCCTTCCAGGAGGGCATGGGCACGCCTCTGCCGCCCCAGGTCCATGTGCGCGGTGTCCCCGTGCTGACCCAGGTGGCCTCCGGGACCCTGCGGCACGTCGACATCACGGCGCACGACATCCCCGCCGACGGGTCCGAGCGCCCGCTGCCGGTGACCGAACTCGCCCTCGACCTGCACGGGGTGAGCAAGTCGGACGACGACAAGGAGGCACGGGCGCGCAAGGCCGAGGCGACCGCCTACCTCTCCTACGAGGACATCTCGAACGCGCTCGGCATAGAGATCGGCCAGGCCGCACAGCCCGGCCGGATCACCGCGACGGTCCTGCTGCCCCTGGACTCCAAGGTCAACGTCACCACGGCTGTCTCGGCGGCCTCCGGCAACCGCATCTCGTTCCACGACTTCCAGGTCACCGGCGGCACGCTCCCCGCCATCGGCCGCACCCTGCTCGACCGGGTCTTCGCGGAGCCGATCCAACTCCGCAACATCCCGGAGGGCCTGCACCTGCGCTCGGTCAGCACGACGGCCACGGGCCTCACCGCCCACTTCTCGGGCGAGTCGGTCACCTTCCGTCCGGACGGGGGTTCGGACGAGGGGTCCGCGGAAGGATCCGCGGACCGGGCCGCCTGAGGACGAACGCAGCACCGGACATCGGCCGATCCCATCGGCCAGTCAGCCGGTCCCATCGGCCGGTCCGCCAGTCTCATCAGCCGGTCAGCCGGTCTCGTCAGGCGATACGAGGGCGAAATCGCCGCACGTTCAGTCCGCCACCGGCGGCAGGCTCGCCGCGACCTCCCCGACCACGACGGCCGCCCGCTCCTCGGGAACACCCGCCGCGATGAGGGCGGCGATCGCGGTCCGGGTCCCGTCGTCCTCCAGCGTGCCGGAGTTGACCGACTCCAGCAGTGCCACCGTCAGCGCCTCGAGGCCGGCGCTCAGCGCGGCGGCCGGCAGCCGGGTGTGGAACACGCCCTCGCGCTGCCCGCGCTCCAGGATGTCGGTGGCCGCGGCCCGGGCGGGCGCGAGGATCTCGGTCACGCGCTCGGGGCCCAGGTCGCGCCGGGTCAGGCCGAGCAGCATCCGGTAGCGGTCGCCGACCGGCCAGAGGGAGAACATGAAGTACGCGAACGCCCGCTCGGCCGGTTCCGCGGGCCGCGCCCCGCGTTCCAGGGCCTCCCGCAGCACCTCGGAACCCTCCTCGGCGAGCGCCTCCAGCAGGACCGCGCGGCCCGGGAAGTGACCGAACAGCGTGCGCCGTACGACACCGGAGGCGCGCGCCAGTTCCTCCAGGGTGATGTCCGGATTCCGCCCGAGCTCCTGGCGGGCCGTGGCCAGGATGCGCGCCCGGTTGGACCGCGAGTTGCGGCGCTGTGGTTCACGGGCGGCGGGCTTGGACACGGAGGAACCTCGGTGGGTCGGTGCGGGGCACGCCGGGAGGGACGTGACCCTGCGACGGCGGCTGCGGGACCTGCACATTTTGCCATGGTTCAGCGGCTCGCCCGTGGACGCGCGGCGCGCGGTGGTGCCCGTCCGGCTTGACTGATCATGCCGTGGACGATGAGGTGGCAACAGGCCAACTGCAGGAGTTCTCATGCCACTTGACACCGCGCTCTTCAACAACGGCGTCCCGCACTCCGCCCGGATATGGAACTACTGGCTGGGCGGCAAGGACTGCTACGAGATCGACCGCCAGGTCGGTGACCAGATCGTCGAGGCGAACCCGCAGATCCTCGACATCGCCCGGGCCCAACGGGCGTTCCTCGTCCGCACGGTGGAGTACCTCGTGCGCGAGGCCGGTATCCGCCAGTTCCTCGACGTCGGCACGGGCCTGCCCACCGCGAACAACACGCACGAGGTGGCGCAGGGGATCGCGCCGGAGACCCGGATCGTCTACGTCGACAACGACCCGATCGTGCTGGCCCACGCCGAGGCGCTGCTCACCAGCTCGCCCGAGGGCAGGACGGACTACATAGACGCCGATCTGCACGATCCGGAGACCATCCTCCAGGGCGCGGCCAAGACGCTGGACTTCACGCGCCCCGTCGCGCTCGTGCTGCTGGGGATCACGGCCCACGTGGTCGACGACTCCGCGTACGAGCTGGTCGGGCGCCTGGTCGCGGCGCTGCCGTCCGGGAGTTTCCTGGTGCTGTGCGACGACACCGAGGTCCTCGACCCCGAGGGCATGCGCACCATGATCGAGCAGTGGAACGAGGCGGGCGACAATCCGCGGGTCAACCGCAGCCCGGAGCAGCTCGCCCGCTTCTTCGACGGCCTGGAACTGCTCGACCCCGGTGTGGTCTCGGTCTCCCGCTGGCGTCCGACGTCCCCGGACGCGGTGGTCCTGGAGGTCGACGACTTCGGGGGCGTCGCCCGCAAGCCGTAGCGGCACTAGAGGTGCTGCCGCCCGCAGCGGCAGCGGCAGCGGCAGCGGGCCGACATGCTCCTGCGCGGTGCGGGCCCGCGCGGGACAATGGCCCCGTGGGTGCCGAGATCGTGGACGAGGTCCTGGACGAGGCCGTACGGGCGGCTCCGTCGCCGGCGCTGCGCGGGCTGGTCGGCTGGTACGCGGGCTACCGCCAGCGCGGGGTCCCGCCGACCCGGCACCGCGGGCTGCCCTCGCCCTGGCTGACGTTGATCCTCACCCTCGACGACCCGCTGAGCATGGCCGCCCACCCGGACCCCGCCGCCGCTCCCGGCGACTTCGCCACGCTGCTGGGCGGTCTGCATCTGACGCCCGCGCTCATCGACATCCCGGGACGCCAGTCCGGCGTCCAGATCGGGATCAGCCCCCTGGGCGCCCGGGTGCTGCTGGGGCTGCCCTCCGGGGAACTCACCGGGATCGACGTCCACGCCGACGAGGTCCTGGGCGCGGACGTCCGCGAGACCCACGACCGGCTGCGCGAGGCCACGGACTGGCCCGCCCGCTTCCGTGTGGTGGACGGCTGGCTGCTGAGTCGACTGTTCCACCACGAGAGCGATCCGCTCGCCCGCACCTCGACAGTCGCCGGCGCCTGGCGGCTGCTCCTGTCCACCGGCGGCCGGCTGCGCGTCGACGAGCTGGCCGCCGAGACCGGCTACAGCGACCGCCATCTGCGCACCCGCTTCCGCGCCGAGATCGGCCTCACGCCCAAGGCGGCCGCCCGGGTCATCCGCTTCGACCGGGCCCGACGCCGACTGGCCGACCGCCCCGGCCGCACCGACCTCGCGGGGCTGGCCGCCGACTGCGGGTACGCGGACCAGTCGCACCTCGACCGCGAGTTCGCGGCGCTGGCCTCCTGCTCGCCGAGCGTCTGGTTGGCGCAGGAGTTCCGAAACATCCAATCCGGGCACCATCCGCCCGCGTGACGCTGGGGGTGTTCCACGGATCCGCGCCTCACGGCGTCGCAGCGAAAGGCGGCTCACCATGCCCGGCACTCCCGATACCGCACACACGCCCAACTCCGCACGCACGCCCACCACTTCGACCGGCCCCGATTCCGGCAAGCAGCCGCCCGCCCCGCAGGTCTGGCCGAGTCTGCGTGCCCAGGACGCCCGCGCGCTGATCCGCTTCCTGGTCGACGCCTTCGGCTTCGAGGAGACCGTGGTCCACGGCGACGGCGACCTGGTCCAGCACGCCGAACTCGCCTGGCCCGAGGGCGGCGGCATCATGCTGGGTTCGGTCCGCGAGGACCAGGATCCCGCCAACTGCCCTACTCCGCCGGGCGCGTTCAGCGCCTACGTCGTCACCGCCGACCCGGACGCCGTCCATGCCCGGGCAAAGGCGGCCGGCGCCGAGATCACCACGGAACTCCAGGTCACCGACTACGGCTCCCGCGACTTCGCCGCACGCGACCCCGAGGGCAACCGTTGGTACTTCGGCACGTATCGCGGCGAGCCGCGCTGAAGCGGAACGTGCGGGTGAAGTGAGACGTACGGCCGCACCGGAACGTACAGCCGAATCAGCCCGTCACGTCACGCCCCGCCGCGGGCCTCCCCGACCGGCACCGGGAACAGCAGGCAGCTGCTGGTCGCGTGAGCCAGCAGGCGGTCCTTGGCATCGAGCAGGGTCGCCTCGGCCAGCGCGGTCTGGCGCCCCCGGTTGACGATCGTGCCGACGGCCCGCACCCGGCCCGTGTCCACGGTGATCCGGCGCAGGAACTTCACGGTCAGATCCAGCGAGGTGTACCCCATGCCGACGGGGAGCGTGGACTGCACGGCACAGCCCGCGGCGGAGTCGAGGAGGGTGGCGTAGACACCGCCGTGCACGCTGCCGATGGGATTGTAGTGCTCCTCCCCCGGCAGCAGCGAGAACACGGCCCGGCCCTCGGCCACCTCGTCGAGCGTGAAGTCCAGCGTCGCCGAGACGGGCGGCGCCGGCAGCCGGCCCTCCTGCACGGCACGCAGGAGGTCCAGGCCGGAACCGTGCCCGACCGCCGCCGCCGTGATCGCGGGGTCCTCCCACTCGTACGTACGTGTACGTCCCATGTCGTGCCGCCTCCCAGCTGACTTCGTCATTCGAAGCTAGCGGGATCGTCAGCTGACTGTCAATGTCGAAGCCAGGCATCTACGATGGCGGAATGGAGTGGCTCGACGTCAGTACCGAGAACTGTCCCGTCCAGCGCACGCTCGACCTGGTCGGCGAGAAATGGACGCTGCTCGTGCTGCGCGACGCGGCGATCGGCGTCCGCAGGTTCGAGGAGTTCCGGCGGCACATGGGGTTGTCGGAGGCGGTCCTCAGCGACCGGCTGCGCAAGCTCACCGCAGCCGGGATCCTGCGGACCGTCCCCTATCAGGAGCCGGGCAGCCGGGCCCGCAACGAGTACCGGCTGACCCGCAAGGGCTGGGACCTCTGGCCGGTCCTGGTCGCCCTGCGCCAGTGGGGCGACACCTACGACCCGGACCCCGCGGGTCCCGTCCTGGACATGCGGCACACCGACTGCGGGGGGCCGGTACGCGTCGTCGTCGAGTGCGCCGACGAGCATGTCCCGCTCACGCCGAGGGACGTGACCGCGCGGCCGGGGTCCGGCGCGCGACCGTATCGGAGCTCGGTCGGGTCGGAGTGAGACACGGACGTTGACCGTTCGGCCTCTGTCCGCGAGGAGGAAGGCGAGGCAGGCTGGTGCACAGGGGATGCGACATCCCCCTTGTGCGCCAGTCTGTGCCAGAGAGGCGAACGGCCATGGAGCAAGTGATCGTCGCGCGTACCGACCGATCGACGGGCAGCCGGGACGCGGTCGAATGGGCCAGCCGTGAGGCACTGCTGCGCGGCCTGCCCCTGTGCGTGCTGCACGATCCCCAACCGGACCCGGCCGAGGCCAAGTTGGTCGTGCTCGGCATGCCCCGGGCAGTCTCGCAATCGCCTCTTCCGGCGAGCGTCCGCACTTCGATCACTCCGGTGGTCCTGGTACCGGAGGACGACGGCCAGACCTTCGGCCGCCCGTCGGGCGTCGTCCTCGGGATCGACGCCCACGACCCCGCGAGCGCGGCGATCGACTTCGCCTTCGACAGCGCACGGCTGCGCGGCACGCGCCTGCATGCCGTCCACGCCTGGCAACTCCCCCCGAGCGCGGCCGAGTTCCCGTTCGCCGTTCCGGAACAGGACCGCGCCACGTGGGAGGACCACGAAGTCCAGCTCCTGACCGACGCGTTGCGCCCCTGGCGGAGCAAGTACCCGGACGTTCCCGTACTCGAGGACGTCGTCCTGTTTCCGCCCGCCGAAGCCATGCTCCACCACTCGACGAACGCGGCGCTGGTCGTGGTGGGGGCGGGCGGCGAGTGGGGGGACGTGATCAGGGCGCTGCTGCGCGACACGATGTGCCCGGTCGCGGTGGTCCGCCGGTAGCCGGTGCGGTCCAGGCCGCCTGTGCCTCCCCGGGACGCGTCCGGTACGCGGCTAGGCCAGCCCCAGTTCCCGGTCGCCCAGCGCCTCGAAGAAGCGCTCCACGTCGGCGTCGCTCACCTCGGCGAGGGTGGCCGGGGACCAGTGCGGGTTGCGGTCCTTGTCGATGACCTGGGCCCTGATGCCCTCCACCAGGTCGGGGGCGGTGAGGGCCGCGCAGGAGACGCGGTACTCCTGGTCCAACACCCGCTCCAGGGAGTCGAGTCGCCGGGCTCGGCGCATGGCGGCGAGGGTGACCTTGAGGGCGGTGGGCGACTTGGTGAGCAGGGTCTCCGCCGTCTCCTTCGCGGCCGGGTCGCCGTGCGCGAGGAGCCGGTCGATGATCTCCTCCACCGTGTCGGCGGCGTAGCAGGAGTCGATCCACTCCCGGCGACCCGCCAACTCCCCTTCCGGGGACGGAAGTACATGCCGGTCCAGCGCTTCACGGACGGGCAGGTCGGCGAGATCCCCGACGAAGCCCGGGAGTGAGTCGGAGGGCAGGTAATGATCCGCCAGCCCGCACAACAGGGCGTCCCCTGCCCCGACTTGCGCGCCCGTCAAGGCCAAGTGGGTGCCCAGCTCTCCCGGGACACGGGAGAGGAGATACGTGCCGCCCACGTCCGGCACGAACCCGATGCCCGTCTCCGGCATGGCCACCCGTGAGCGCTCGGTGACGACGCGGACACTCCCGTGTGCTGAGACACCGACCCCGCCGCCCATCACGATGCCGTCCATGACAGCGACGTACGGCTTCGGGTAACGCGCGATACGGGCGTTCAGGTGGTACTCGTCCCGCCAGAAGGCGGCCGACGCGGTACCGTCGCCGTCGCGGGCGTCGTCGTGGACGACCCGGATGTCACCGCCCGCGCACAGGCCTCGCTCGCCCGCACCCGTGATGACGACGGTCTCGACGGAGGGGTCGGACTCCCAGGTGGTCAGGGCCTCGTCGATGCGGCGGACCATCGCGTGATCCAGGGCGTTGATGGCCCTCGGGCGGTTGAGGGTGATGTGGGCGGCCCGGCCGGCGGTGGTCAACAGCACGGATTCGCGCATGGTCTCCTTGGTTCCTTCCAGAAGCCGCTGGACCCGCAGGTCACGGACGATCTTCTGGACACCGTACGCGGAGACGGACAACACAAAGGCAGGGAGGTCCCAGCACTCCCTGCCACTAACAAGCTATAGCGCACGGGGGGCCTTGCGGCAAGGCCCCCTTCGTGGCGCACAATCACCGACCTGGGCCAAAAGGTGCCCATAGCCGCGTGAACCGCATGGGCCCGTCGAGCCGACGCCCAGCCACACCCCGCATTCGGAGCCTCGGAGCCAACGACGTGAACCCCCTCACCACCAGCGCGTTCGACCTTCCCGACCGCCTCTCCGCGAAAGCCGACCCGGCCCTGATCTCCGGCGACGAGAAGCATTTCGTGGCCATCGCGGAGTGCCTGGAGGAGTCGATCGCGGAGCTGACCGAGCGCCTCGACACCGCGCGCAAGGCACCCGGCGGCCTCGGCCGGGAGGCCATGGACCGGGACACCGAGGTCCACCAGGTGACCGCCCGCCTGCGCACCCTGCGCCGCTTCGGCCTGGATCTGTGCCTGGGGCACATGGTCCTCGCGGACGGCTCCGAGCCCGTGTACGTCGGACGCCTCGGCCTCACGGACAGCACGGGCCGTCGGCTGCTGCTCGACTGGCGCTCCCCCGCGGCCGAGCCGTTCTTCGGCGCCACCCACGCCAACCCGATGGGTCTGGCGAGCCGCCGCAGGTATCGCTGGACGGAGGGCCGGATCGGCGACTACTGGGACGAGGTGTTCACCGCGGACGGATTCGCCGGGCATGCCGCTCTCGACGACCAGTCCGCGTTCATCGCCAGTCTCGGCAGCAACCGGTCGGCGCGGATGCGGGACGTGCTCGGCACCATCCAGGCCGACCAGGACGCGATCATCCGCGCGGGATCCCGCGGCACGCTCGTCGTGGACGGCGGTCCGGGTACGGGCAAGACCGTCGTCGCCCTGCACCGGTCCGCCTACCTCCTCTACTCCGACCCCCGTCTCGGGCACCGCAGGGGCGGCGTCCTGTTCGTGGGTCCGCACCGGCCCTACCTGGACTACGTCTCCGACGTCCTGCCCAGCCTCGGCGAGGAGGGCGTGCAGACCTGCATCCTGCGGGACCTCGTCGCCGAGGGAGCGGCCGCGAAGGAGGAGAGCGACCCGGAGGTGGCCGCCCTCAAGTCGTCCGCGGACCTGGTGAAGGCGATCGAGAGGGCCGTCAGGTTCTACGAGGAGCCGCCCGCCAAGGGGATGACGGTCACCACCCACTGGTCGGACATCCCGCTGAGCGCCGACGACTGGGCCGTGGCGTTCGACGCGGCGGAACCCGGCACCCCGCACAACGAGGCGCGCGAGCAGGTCTGGGAGGAGCTGCTCACCCTCCTGATGGAGAAGCACGAGGGCGACGCCCCGACCACCCTGCTGCGCAAGTCGCTGCTGCAGAACCGAGCGCTGCTGACCGCCTTCAACCGCGCGTGGCCGCTGCTCGAAGCGGACGACCTGGTCGGCGATCTGTGGACGGTCCCCGCCTATCTGCGGATGTGCGCTCCCTGGCTGGACCGCGACGACGTGCAGAAGCTGCAGCGCGCGGAGGCCCAGGCCTGGACGGTGTCCGACCTCCCCTTCCTGGACGCGGCACGGCAGCGGCTCGGCGACCCGGAGGCGGCGCGGCGCGAGCGTCGGCACAAGGCCGTCCTCGCCGCGCAGCGCGAGCGCATGACCCAGGTCGTCGACAACCTGATCGAAGCGGTGTCCACCTCGGGCGACGACGGTGACGAGGGCATCGGCCTGGTGAAGATGCTGCGCGGGGAGGACGCCCAGGTCAGCCTGGTCGACGAGGCCGAACTGACCACCGTCGACCCGGACCTGCTGGCCGGACCGTTCGCGCACGTCGTCGTGGACGAGGCGCAGGAACTGACCGACGCGCAGTGGCAGATGCTGCTGCTGCGGTGTCCGTCCCGGAGCTTCACCATCGTCGGCGACCGCGCCCAGGCCCGGCACGGGTTCACGGAGTCGTGGCAGGAACGGCTCGAACGCGTCGGGCTCAACCGGATCGACGTGGCCTCGCTGAGCATCAACTACCGCACGCCGGAAGAGGTCATGGCGGAGGCCGAGCCGGTCATCCGGGCCGCGCTCCCGGACGCCAACGTGCCGACCTCCATCCGCAGCAGCGGTATCCCCGTCGTCCACGGCTCCGCCTCGGATCTGCCCTCGGTCCTCGACACCTGGCTCGCGGCACACGACGACGGGATCGCCTGCGTCATCGGCGATCCCACGTTCCGGGCGACGTCCCGCGTCCGCTCACTGACTCCCGAGTTGTCGAAGGGGCTCGAGTTCGACCTGGTCGTCCTCGTCGACCCCGAGAAGTTCGGCGAGGGCATCGAAGGAGCGGTCGACCACTATGTGGCGATGACCCGGGCGACCCAGCAACTCGTCGTCCTCACCAGCTGACAACCCCGCCCACGACCAGGGCTGATCCGGTCCCGGGTGGGCCGGATCACCCTCCGGACGGTGGACGCGGCGCTTCGGTCCGCCGCGCCACCCCGTAGGCTGGCCCGTGCAGCTGGTTCGCCCCGTCCGCCAGGCGGGATGCGTCGCAAGAGGGAACCCGGTGGGAATCCGGGACTGCCCCGCAGCGGTTAGCGGGAACGACCGCCGTCATACGCACTGGGCCCACGGAGGGCTTGGGAAGCGACGGCCAGTAGGAGTCCGCCGGGAGACCGGAGGACGTGCCCGCGAGTCCGAAGACCTGCCAACTGCCCGCGTACGGCCGAATCGTGCGCGGACATCCCGGTGACCTCGTGGGCGGGTCGGCGTACATACCAGGCGGACGACCGCGCAGTTCCACTGCCGCACGGGGTCGGGCCCGCCCGGTTTCGTCACCCTTCGCGCTCGCGTCCCGTCGCCGGGATCTCAGGGATCCATCTCGCGAAGGAGATCTCCGTGACCACCAAGACCGCAGCCGCGGCAGCGCGGGCCACCGTGTACGGCTACCCCCGCCAGGGCCCGGACCGGGAACTGAAGAAGGCCATCGAGGGCTACTGGAAGGGCCGCGTCACCGCCGACGCCCTGCGCGCCACGGCCGCAGAGCTGCGTGGCACCAACTGGCGGGAGCTGGCGAAGGCCGGCGTCGACGAGGTGCCGACCGGCGACTTCTCGTACTACGACCACGTCCTCGACACCACCGTCATGGTCGGCGCCGTCCCCGCCCGTCACCGCGCGGCCGTCGAAGCGGACGCCCTGGACGGGTACTTCGCCATGGCGCGCGGCACCCAGGACGTGGCGCCGCTGGAGATGACGAAGTGGTTCGACACCAACTACCACTATCTGGTGCCCGAGTTGGGCCCGGACACGGTCTTCGCCGCCGACTCGACCAAGCAGGTCGCGGAGTTGGCGGAGGCGCTGACCCTCGGGCTGACCGCCCGTCCGGTGCTGGTCGGCCCGATCACGTACCTCCTGCTGGCCAAGCCCGCCCCGGGCGTACCGGCCGACTTCGACCCGCTCACCCTGCTCGACCGACTGCTGCCGGTGTACGCCGAGGTCCTCGCCGACCTGCGGGCGGCGGGCGCCGACTGGGTGCAGCTGGACGAGCCCGCCCTGGTCCAGGACCGCACCCCGGCCGAGCTGAACGCCGCCACGCGCGCCTACCGTGACCTCGGTGGCCAAACCGACCGGCCGAAGCTCCTGGTCGCCTCGTACTTCGACCGGCTCGGCGACGCGCTGCCGGTGCTGGCCAAGGCGCCGGTCGAGGGGCTCGCCCTGGACTTCACCGAGGCCGCCGCGGCCAACCTCGACGCGCTGGCCGCCGTGGGCGGGCTGCCCGGCAAGCGACTGGTCGCCGGTGTGGTCAACGGCCGCAACATCTGGGGCAACGACCTGTCGGCGTCCCTCTCCACCCTCGGCACCCTGCTCGGCCTCGCCGACCGGGTCGACGTGTCGGCCTCCTGCTCGCTGCTCCACGTACCGCTCGACTCCGCCCGGGAGCGCGACATCGAGCCGCAGATCCTGCGCTGGCTCGCGTTCGCGAAGCAGAAGACGGCCGAGATCGTCACCCTCGCCAAGGGCCTCGCCCAGGGCACCGACACGATCGCCGCCGAACTCGCCGTCAACCGTGCCAACCTGGCCTCGCGTGCGGGCTCGCCGATCACACACGATCCGGCGGTACGGGCCCGCGCCGCCGCCGTCACGGACGCCGACGCCCGCCGTTCGCAGCCGTACGCCGAGCGCGCCGCGGCCCAGCGTGCCCACCTCGGGCTGCCGCTGCTGCCGACCACCACGATCGGCTCCTTCCCGCAGACCGGTGAACTGCGCACCGCCCGCGCCGACTTGCGGGCGGGCCGGATCGACACGGCCGGCTACGAGGAGCGCATCAGGGCCGAGATCCAGGAGGTGATCTCCTTCCAGGAGAAGACCGGTCTGGACGTCCTGGTGCACGGCGAGGCCGAACGCAACGACATGGTCCAGTACTTCGCCGAGCAGCTGACGGGGTATCTGGCCACGCAGCACGGCTGGGTGCAGTCCTACGGCACCCGTTACGTCCGGCCGCCGATCCTGGCCGGCGACATCTCCCGCCCCGAGCCGATGACCGTGCGCTGGACGACGTACGCCCAGTCCCTCACCTCGCGCCCGGTCAAGGGCATGCTCACCGGCCCTGTCACCATGCTCGCCTGGTCCTTCGTCCGGGACGACCAGCCGCTCGGCGACACCGCCCGGCAGGTCGCCCTCGCCCTGCGCAAGGAGGTCGACGACCTTGAGACGGCCGGAACTTCGGTGATCCAGGTAGACGAGCCCGCGCTGCGCGAGACGCTCCCGCTGCGCACCGCCGATCGTGCCGCGTATCTGGCGTGGGCGACCGAGGCGTTCCGGCTCAGCACGGGCGGGGTGCGGCCGGACACGCAGATCCACACGCACATGTGCTACGCCGAGTTCGGGGACATCGTCCAGGCCATCGACGATCTCGACGCGGACGTCATCAGCCTGGAGGCCGCCCGCTCGCACATGCAGGTAGCGCGCGAACTCGCCGCCCACGGCTATCCGCGCGAGGCGGGACCTGGCGTGTACGACATCCACTCGCCGCGCGTCCCGAGCACGGAGGAGGCCGCCGACCTGCTCCGCACCGGGCTCAAGGCCATCCCCGTCGAGCGGCTGTGGGTCAACCCCGACTGCGGCCTGAAGACCCGCGGTTGGCCCGAGACCCGGGCCTCGTTGGAGAACCTGGTCGCCGCCGCCCGCACGGTCCGTGAGGAACTGTCCGGGGCCTGATGCCGGGATCCGTCGACCGGGGAGGGCAGTTGGAGAGCCCTCCCCGGTCGGCGCGCGTACGGGCCGTGTCCAATGGAGACCCGTACACCGGACCCGTACACCGTGAACCGCATCAGGAGGAGCCGCCCGTGACCAGCCGTGTCACCTTCATCTCGCCCGCGATGAGCACCTCATTGCGCCAGGCGCGCTTCGACGACGGGGGTTCGATCGAGGCCAGCGGAGAGGCGCGGGCCCGTGCCGCGGCCGGAACCCTGCCCTCGGGTGCGCGGGTCGTCGTAGGCCCCAGTGCGCGCTGCCGTCAGACGGCGACCGCGCTGGGCCTCGACGGGTCCGAGGAAGCGGCGGAGTTGGCGGGGTTGGACGTGGGGCGTTGGCGAGGGCTCACCCTCGCCGAGGTCGGCGCCGGTGAGCCCGAGGCGGTGGCTCGGTGGCTGGCGGACCCGGCGTCCGCTCCGCACGGCGGGGAGTCCGTCGAGGAGTTGTGCGCGCGGGTGGCACGGTGGCTGGAGGCGTCCCTCGCCACGGACGGCCGTACGCTCGCCGTGGTCGAACCGGACGTCGTACGGGCCGTGGTGGTGCACGCGTTGGGCGCGCCCGCGGCGGCCTTCTGGCGGCTGGACGTGCTGCCGCTGACCGCCACCGCGCTCAGTGGGCGGGCCGGCCGCTGGAACGTGCGGATCGGACAGCCGCTGGATACCGCCGAGGCGGCTCAAGTCCCGTCGGCCGGCGGTTCATGAGGCCGCGTCCCGGTGCCGGCGTGACTGACGGAAGAACGCGAGAGGGCCCCGGACGGTTCCGCGGGGCCCTCTCGTCAGGTCGGTCGTGTCAGTGGGCTGCGGGCACCGCCGTAGGCGCCGGGACCCGGGCGGGCTTCGGGTTCAGCAGCCGTTCGGCCAACTCGCCGAAGGCCAGGCCGAATCCGCCCCACAGGGTGATCTGCATGGCCAGCGCGGAGAGCCTGAAGCGCCACAGCACGGTGGCCGGGAAGTCCGCGGGGACCTCGTTGATGACCGGCAGGAACGCGTACGCCAGCCCGATCACCACAGCGAACGCGGCGAGCGCGACGACGGTCGCGTACCAGGTGCCCAGACTCGGTGCGAGCCGCTTGCCGAGGATGGTCGCGGCGACCGCGAGGAGCACGCTGAGCACCATCATCAGGAAGTACAGGGTGGTCCGCTTGCCGATGGTGTCGGGGTCGCCGACCGCCGGCGGGTTGGCCGGGTACTTCAGGAACGGCACGACGTAGACGGCCAGCAGCGCGCAGCCGGAGAGCAGCAGCGCGGTCGCGCGCGGGCTGAACCGGCCGACGCGGCCGAGCGCGAAGCAGAATCCGAGGGCGGCGATGCCGCCGAACGCGACGCCGTAGATCAGGACACCGGTGGCCAGGCCGGCGGTGGACTGCAGGGAGCGGGAGACGATCTCCATCTCGTGCTCGTGGGCGTGCGCGTCCTCGAAGGCGATCGCCTTGTCGACGTTCGGTTCACCCAGGAAGTAGGCGACGACGAGGGCGAGCACGCCGGCGGCGAGGCCGGCGAGCATGCCCCGCACAAGAAGGTTTCGCACCGTTGCGGAGTTCATGTGAGTGCTGGTTTCCCTCGGGTCAGTGGCAGGGGAAGCCGAGCAGGTGACGGGCGTCGTGCACCCACTCGTGGACGTCCGAACCGGACACGAGGGAGGTGGCGCCCTGTTCGGCGCCGACGAAGTACAGCAGGACCAGCATCAGGATGCCGAAGAAGACCGCCCAGGGGACGATCGCGCCGATCGGCAGCTTGGCGGGGAGAACGGGGGTGGTGGCTGTCGGCTGAGCGACATGCTGCGCCATGGCAGGGCCTCCTCTGGGAGTTCGCGTCCCATCTCGGTGGTGCACAGGACGACGGCTACGGGTCTGACTCGCCCCCCTCCGTTAAAGGGGTGGCACACAGTGGCGCGACCGTGCCGGACTCCCACCGGCTTCCGTTTTGGTGTCGTCGATATCAGAGTGACCGTACCGTGTGTCGCGAACATGGCCAATACCGCGCTACCTGGGGTGATGCCGGTCTCGCCCGCCGAGTGACGAGGATCATCGGCCTGGGCCGTCAAATCACCGCGTGGATACGCCGGTTCGGGCGCCGTACGCCCGGCGGTCCCGCGCGCCGGTCACACCGAGGCGCGGACCACGATCCGGCCCCGCACCGGCGTCAGGCCCTCCGAGTCGATGCCGAGGGCGGCCCGGGCGGCGAGCCGGCCGAGGGCTTCGGCGTCGATGTGGACGGTGGTGAGCGCGGGCGTGGTCAGGGAGCCGTGCTCGGTCTCGTCGAAGCCGATCACGGCCATCTCCTCGGGCACCCGAAGTCCGAGGTCGCGCAGGGCGGTCAGGGTACGCAGCGCGATGTCGTCGTCGAAGGCGGCCACGGCGGTCACGTCCGGATGGGCCGCGCGGAACGCCCCGACGGCGACCGCGCCGGCTTCTCGCGGGCGGGGGACGACGAGGCGCTCCAGGGGTGGCAGGCCCAGGCGCCGGGCGGCCTCGCGGGCGAACCCGAGGCGGGCCTCGGTGAGCGGGAAGTCGTGGTCGGGCATGGCCATGGTGATCCGGGTGTGCCCCCGCTCGGCGAGATGGCCGATCTGCAGGGCGGCGTTGGCGGCGAACCCGTTCTCCCAGTCCTCCTCGATGGGACCGTGCTCGCGCATGTAGACCTCGCCGAGTCGCAGCACGGCCCGCGGCACGACGGTGTCGAGGATCTTCTGCGTGGCCTCGGGCGCGGTGTGCCCGTGCCGCACGAGCAGGACGTGGTCGTGGGCCGCCAACTCCTCGTCCAGGCCCCGGACATAGCTCCGGGAGAAGTTGCCCTCCAGACCCTCGTCGACATTGAGGACGACGATGCGCGAGGACCCCTCGCGCAGTGCCCGGGCGATGCCGTGCGGGACGTACCCCAACTTGTGCGCGGCGGCCAGGACCCGTTGTCTGGTCGCCCCGGAGATGGTCTGCCGGGGGTCGTCGTTCAGTACGAAGCTCACGGTCGCCCGGGAGACTCCGGACGCCTCGGCCACGTCGCTCAGCGTCACCCGGCCGGAACGGCCCATGCCGGCACACTCCCGCCTCTGGAACGATTAAGCGCCGGCACTCAGCCTAGGCGAACACGATGGTGTGGTTGCCGTTCCTGACGACCCGGTCCTCGGCGTGCCACAGCACCGCCCGGGAGAGGACCGCGCGTTCCACGTCGGCGCCCCGGCGGGTCAGGTCCGTGGCGGTGTGGGCGTGGGTGACGCGGACGACGTCCTGCTCGATGATCGGGCCCTCGTCGAGGTCCTCGGTCACGTAGTGGGCGGTGGCGCCGACGAGCTTCACGCCGCGTTCCTTGGCCTTGGCGTAGGGCCCGGCGCCGATGAAGGCGGGCAGGAAGGAGTGGTGGATGTTGATGATCGGGACGCCGAGCCGTTCGATGAGGTCGCCGCTGAGGATCTGCATGTAGCGGGCGAGGACGACGAAGTCGACGTTGCCCTTGAGCAGCCGCAGGTGTTCCGTCTCGGCGGCGGACTTGTCCGGCCCCTGGGAGGGCACGTGGAAGAACGGGATGCCGAAGGCGCGTACCTCCTCGGCCACATCGGGGTGGTTGGAGATCACCATCGAGACGGTGAGGGGCAGTTGGCCCTGCCGATGGCGCCAGAGCAGGTCGAGCAGGCAGTGGTCGGACTTCGACGCGAAGATCGCGACCCGCTTGGGGACCGACAGGTCGCGCAGCGTGTACGTCAGACCGAACCGTTCCACGAGGTGTTCGTCGAGGTCCGTCCGCAGGGCGGGCAGCGCGGCCCGGAGGCCGTCGAGGCCGAACACCGTGCGCTGGAAGAAGGCGCCGCCCTGCGGGTTGTCGGAGTACTGGTCGAGGGCGACGATGTTGGCGCCGTGCCCGCTGAGGACCGACGTCACGGCCGCGACGATGCCGGTGGCGTCCGCGCCCTGCACGATCAACGAGGCCTGCTGCGCGGGGTTTTCCGCCGTGCCGGCGCGGGCCGGGGCGTCCTGCGTGAGGGTCATGCCGTGCTGTCCTTCCGGAAGCGGGCGGCCCAGTCGGAGGTGGCCGCGATCCCGCCGAACGTATAGAAGTGGATCTTCAACTCGCCGTGCCGGGCGGGGTCGTGGGCCGCGGCGAGGTCGCGCAGGAAGCGGTCGGGGCCGGCGGTGCCCATGAGGTTGGTCAGGGAGAACCCGTACTTCTTGACGACGGAGGCGCTGGTGCCCACGCCGAAACGGGCCGCGTAGGACAGGAGTCGGCGCGCTCCGGCGGGTCCGGGGACGCCGATCCTGATCGGGAGGTCGATGCCTCGGCTGCGGACCTCCTCCACCCAGGCGAGCACCGGGTCGACGTCGAAGCCGAACTGCGTGATGATCTCGCCGTCCAGGGGGTGTGCGGCGAGGGCCTCGTGCTTGTTCCGCAGCGCGGACCACAGCGTCAGGTCGTCGATCGACGGATGGCCCTCGGGGTATCCGGTGATGCCCACGTGCCGCACGCCGTACTCCCCCAGCAGTCCTGTGTCGATGAGGGACAGCGAGTCCGCGTAGGGGCCCTCGGGGTGTGCCGGATCGCCGCCGACGAGGAACACGTTGTCGGACGTGCCGTCGGCGCGCAGGCCCGCGAGGAACCGCTCGAAGTCGCCGCGGGAGCCGAGGCGGCGGGCGGATATGTGCGGTACGGGGACGAAGCCGAGCCGCTTGACCGCCCGGGCCGCGTCCAGACGCATCGGGAGGTCCTCGTTGCCGAGGAAGGTGATGTTGATGCGGGTGCCCTGGGGGATGCGGTCGCGGGCCTCTTCCAGTCCGGGGACGTCCTTGCCGGTCATCTCCAGGGAGAAGTCCTCGAGCAGCGCGGTGCCGACCGCTGTTCCTGTCGTGCTCGCGGGGTTCATCGTCGTGGGTCTCGCTCTCTGGGCCCGCGTCAGCGGTCGCGGCGGTAGAGGGTGCGCGCGTGCTCGTCGAACGGCGACGGCCGCACGGTGGCACGGATGCGGGGGAAGCCGAGGTCGGCCTCGGGATCGGTGCCGGGACCGGGGTGCTCGCCCCAGACCACGCTCACCTCGGTGCCGGGCACGGCGTGCTCGGCGTCGATCAGGGTCTGGGCGAGGACCGCGCCCACGGGGTCGATCGACGCGCTCTGCATGGTGACGCCGACCAGACCGTCGGCGGACTCCACCCGGTGGCGTGCGTACGAGAGCACGAACCCGGAGTCCTGGCCCTCGCCGATCGCCGCGCGCACGTCGGCGGGGTCGAGGACGAGGGTGACCTTGGTGCGCCGCACCTCGTCCTTGGCCTTCTCCAGGGCGTCCCGGCCCACGAAGTCGTGCCGGAAGGAGATCATCTTGCCGTAGCCGAGTTCGTACGGCGACACGTAGTAGTCCTCGATGTCCTCCGAGAAGTAACTGCCGTTCAGCGGGCGCTTGCCCTCGATTCCGAACAAAGGCAGTTGCCTGCGGTATTCCAGCAGTTCGGGGTCGGTGTAGATGGCGGGCACCGGGGACGGTATCCAGCCGCTCTCGACGCTGGGGGTCGTGTACGCGAGGGCGCCGACCTGGATCAGGCCGAGCGGTTCGCCGACCTTCAGGAACCTCTCGTGCACGTGGGCCGCGTGCTCCCAGGGGCCGATGAACTCGAAGCCGGCCTGGCCCGCCATGCCGTGCCGCAGGGCGCGCAGCGGGCGCCCGTCGAGGACGACCGGGCTGGAGTGGAAGAACTTCGTCTCCGGCAGTGGGCCGCCGAAGGCCCGCTCGGCCAGCTCCACGGCCAGCGGCCCCTGGATCTGGTAGCGGAACAGCTTCGGGTCACCCCCGCCGGGCCGGAAGGCGGAGGAGGGGTCGGTGGCGAAACCGACGTCGTAGCCGCCCTTTTCCGCGTGGTACTGCACCCAGTGCTGGGCGGCGGGGATGCCGCTGAGCAGGTACCGGTTCTCGGCCTCCCGGGCGAGGATCCCGTCGGTGACGATGTGGCCTTGTCGGGTGACCGGCACGTACTGCTTGGCCTGTCCGATCGCGAACCTGGCGAAGTTGTTGACGCCGTGATCGGCCAACACCCGGGTGGCGTCGGGGCCTTCGATCGTCAGGTCGTACATGTGGTGCGAGAGGTCGAGCAGGGCCACGCCCTCGTGCCAGGCGTTCTGCTCCTGCCGCCAGCCCGCGTACTCGCGCGCGACGACCTCGGGGGTCCACGGCTCGGCGCCCGGTCGCCACAGCAGCCTGACCGGCGAGCCGGCCGAGTCGATGCCGTCCTGGAGGGAGGGGGTTGCCATGGCGGCTCCTTCGTGTCGCTGTCCGTCCCGGTGAGGGCAGCTAAATCGTTCTAGTGAAAGCTAACAGGACCGACCCTGCGGGCGGGTGGCTCCGGACGCGCAAGCATTGCGTGCGCTCGGCGCGCCGAGCATGGTCGTTCGCTTCGCTCACCCTCGAAAGTCTTTCGTAACCGGGGCTTTTCTCCTCCTTGTCCCGGAGGTGACGCGCATGTCAGTGTCCCGGTCCAGCAGGCAGGCCGCTGCGGCGGTGCGCACGAAAGCCTTTCGCGCTGCTTTCCGTATCTGCCTTGCGCACCCCATGGCATTGCGAGAGAAAGAGGCAGAGCATGCACGGGACTTCGAGATCGAGAGCTCGGCGCATAGTCGTATCCCTGACCACCGTGTCGGCCGCCGTGGCCATCGCCTCCTGCGGGACGTCGGGGCCGTCCACGACGTCGTCCTCGAAGGGCCTGACGATGTGGGCGCTCAACGACCAGACGATCCTCAAGGAGTCGGTCGACGCCTACAACAAGAAGCACCCGGACGGGAAGATCACGCTGCGGCTGTTCGCCAACGACGACTACAAGCAGAAGCTGCGCGTGGCCTTCGGCGCGAACCAGGCACCGGACATCTTCTTCAGCTGGGGCGGCGGCGCCCTGAACGACTACGTCAAGGCGGGCAAGGTCGACGCCCTGTCCGCGTCCCAGGTCGAGACGGACCGGTTCACGCCGAGCGTGATGCAGAGCGCCACCTTCGACGGCAAGGTCTACGGCGTGCCCGCCAACGGCCTGGCGCCGGTGGTCCTCTACTACAACAAGAAGGTGCTCGCCGACGCGGGCGTCCAGCCCCCGAAGACGTACGACGACCTGCTCGCGGCCGTGAAGAAGCTGAAGGCCAAGAACGTCATCCCGATGTCCCTCGCGGCCAACTCCAAGTGGCCGACGCTGATGTACACGGAGTACCTGCTCGACCGGACCGGTGGCTCCGGGGTGTTCTCGAAGATCGCCGGCGGTGATGCCTCGGCGTGGCAGGACGCGTCGGTCACCAAGGCCAACCAGTACCTCCAGGACCTGGCCGAGGCGGGTGCCTTCGGTGCCAACGCCTCGTCCGTCAACTACGACCAGGGGGCCTCCACCGCGCTCGTCTACTCGGGCAAGGCGGCCATGGAGGTGATGGGCACCTGGGAGTACGCCAACTTCGTCAAGGCCGCGCCGGACTTCGCGAAGAACGACCTCGGCTTCACCACGTTCCCGACCGTGCCCGACGGCAAGGGCGACCCGGCCGGCATCGTCGGCAACCCCTCCAACTTCCTGTCCCTGAACGCGGCGAGCAAGCACAAGTCGGAGGCGCTCGACTACCTCAAGGACTACGTCCTCGACGACTCCCAGGTCGACGCCTACCTGGCGGCGGGCAGCGTGCCGCCGGTCAACGGCCTCGAGTCGAAGCTGGCCGCGACCACTTCGGCCGACAAGAAGTGGCTGCGGTTCGTGTACGACCTGGTGCAGAAGTCACCGAGCTTCCAGTTGTCCTGGGACCAGGCCCTGCCGTCGGACCAGTCCGACGCGCTGCTGACCAACGTCGACAAGTCGTTCCTGCGGGAGATCAAGCCCGAGCAGTTCGGCGAGGACATGAGCAAGGCGGCGCAGTGATGACAGCCGTTGTCCGTACGCCCGGTCCGGTCGCGCCCGAGAGGGCGCGGTCGGGCAGGGCCCGGGTGGGGCGCCGCTGGAGCGGTGCCCTGATGGCCGCCCCGGCACTGGTGATCTTCGGCCTCTTCGGTCTCGTCCCGCTGGTCGGCGTGCTGGGTCTGAGCCTCGCCGACTGGGACGGGCTGGGTTCGATCGGCTGGGCCGGCGGAGCCAACTGGAGTGCCGTGCTCACCGACGGCGCCACCTGGCAGGCGGTGTGGCTCACCGTCAAGGTGATGGTGATCAGCTGGCTGGTCCAGACGCCCGTCGCGCTGGCGCTCGGTGTCTTCCAGGCGCCGCCGGGCCGGCTGCGGTCGCTGTTCGCCGTGCTGTGGTTCCTGCCGTTGCTGCTGTCCGCCGTGGCGATCGGCCTGACCTGGCAGGCGCTGCTCGACCCGACCTTCGGCATCGGCGCCACCCCCGGACTGCACTGGCTGGCCGAGCCGTTCCTCGGCTCGCCCGACCTCGCCCTGTACACGGTGATCTTCGTGATCGCCTGGCAGTTCGTGCCGTTCCACGCGCTGCTCTACCAGGCCGGGCTGCGCCAGATCCCCGTCTCGCTGTACGAGGCCGCGGCCATCGACGGGGCCGGGCCCCGGGTCCGCTTCCTGCGCATCACACTGCCGCAGCTGAAGTACACCTTCGTCACCTCCAGCACGCTCATGCTCGTCGGCTCCCTGACCTACTTCGACCTGATCTTCGTGCTGTCCGGCGGCACGGGCGGCCCCGGCACCGCCACCCGGGTGCTGCCGCTGGCCATGTACATCACCGGCTTCCAGGCGCACGACATGGGCCGGGCCAGCGCCGTCGCCACGCTTCTGGTGGTGACGGGTCTGGGGCTCTCGCTGCTCACCACCCGCCTGTCGGGCTTCACGAAGATGGACAGTCAGCAGGAGGGCATGTGAGCACCACCGTGACCAAGACCCGTGCGCGCGTCGGCCGCGACGCCGCCGTCCGACGCCCGGCGGCGCCACCGCCGGTGACCGCCCGGCCGCGCTCGCCCGTCGCCGTCGTGCGTCGCCTGGTGAGCGGCGGTGCCACGCTCCTGTGGACCGCGCTGGTCGTCGTACCGATCTACTGGCTGGTCGTGACCAGCCTGCGCGGCCGTACGGACTTCACCTCCGCGAGTCCGCTGGCGCCGCCCGGGCAGCCGACGCTGGCGAACTACCGGTCCGTGCTGGCCGGCGACTTCACGACCTATCTGCTCAACAGCGTCGTCGTGACCGTGGCCACGGTCGCGCTCACCGTCGTCGCCGCGCTGATGGCCTCGTTCGCGATCGTCCGGCACGGCGACAGCCGCTGGTCCCGTGTCACCTTCCGGCTGTTCCTGCTCGGCCTGGCCATCCCGCTGCAGGCGGTGATCATCCCCGTGTACCTGCTGATCATCCGTCTGCAGTTGTACGACAGCCTGTTCGCGATCGTGCTGCCCTCGGTGGCGTTCGCGCTGCCGATCACCGTGATGATCATGGTGAGCTTCCTGCGGGACGTACCGCGTTCGCTGTTCGAGGCGATGGTCGTGGACGGGGCGAGCGACTGGCGGATGCTGTGGTCGCTGGCGGCGCCGCTGGCCCGCCCGGCGCTGGTGACGGTCGCCGTGTACGACGGCCTCCAGGTGTGGAACGGGTTCCTCTTCCCGCTGATCCTCACCCAGAGCGGCGACAAGGCGGTGCTTCCGCTGGCGCTGACGCTCTACAAGGGGCAGTTCGGCATCAACATCCCGGCCACGATGGCCGCGGTGGTGCTCTCCACCCTGCCGATGCTGGTGGTCTTCGTACTCGCCCGCCGCCAGCTCGTCGCCGGTCTCACCGCCGGTTTCTCCAAGTAGCCCCCACCACCGGGCAGTTCGCTCCGCACGACGGCCGGGCCCCGCGCCCGGCCCCGTCGGCGTGCCCGCGCAACACCGAGGAGTCGTGAATGACGACCACCATGCCCGACCACAGCGGCCTCCCCCACCGGGAGGACGACCGCCCCTGGACCGACCCCGCCCTGCCCACCGCGGACCGCGTCGAGGCACTGCTCGCCCGGCTCACCCCGGCCGAGAAGGTCGCACAGTTGAGCAGCACCTGGGAGGACATCGAGGCCGACGGTCCCGAAGTGGCCCCGGGCAGCAACCACTTCGGCCGCGTCGGCGACCTCGACGAGACCGCCCGGCACGGCCTGGGCCAGCTCACCCGCCCCTACGGCACCCTGCCCCGGCCCGCGTTGGAGCACGCCCGCCTGCTGGCCGAGCACCAGCGGCAGGTGGTGGCGCAGAGCAGATTCGGCATCCCGGCCATGGCCCACGACGAGTGCCTGACCGGCTTCACCGCCTACGGCGCCACCATCTACCCCACCTCGCTCGGCATGGCGGCCACCTTCGACCCCGCGCTGATCCGCAGGGTGGGCGAGGCCATCGGCTCCGACATGGCCGAGGCGGGCGTGCACCAGGGCCTGTCCCCCGTCGTCGACGTCATCCGCGACTACCGCTGGGGCCGCTGCGAGGAGACCTTCGGCGAAGACCCGTACCTGGTCGGCGAGTTGGCCGAGGCGTATGTCACGGGTCTACAGGGCGCCGGGGTGTATGCCACCCTCAAGCACTTCGCCGGGTACTCCGCGTCGACGGGCGGCCGCAACCACGCGCCCGTCGGGATCGGCCGCCGTGAACTCTTCGACGTCGTCCTGCCGCCCTTCGAGCGGCTCGTCGCCGCGGGCGTGCGGTCGGTGATGAACTCGTACGCCGAGATCGACGGCGAGGCGCCGGCCGCGAGCCACTGGCTGCTGACCGAAGTCCTGCGCGACGCATGGGGTTTCGAGGGAACCGTCGTCTCCGACTACTGGTCCCTGCCCTTCCTGGTCAACGACCACCGGGTCGCCGCCGATCTGGCGGACGCCGGCGCGCTCGCCCTGCGCGCCGGGCTGGACGTCGAACTGCCCGACCAGCGAGGCTTCGGCACCGCGCTCGTGCGCGCGGTGGAACAGGGCCTGGTGGACGAGGAGTCGGTCGACCGGGCAGTGCGGCGAGTGCTGCGACAGAAGGCCGAACTCGGACTGCTCGACGCCGACTGGGACCCGCGCCCGCCTGCTCTGATCGCGGGTGAACTGGACCTCGACAAGCCGACGAGCCGCCAACTCGCGCACGCCGTGGCCCAGTCGAGTGCCGTCCTGCTGTCGAACGACGGGACCCTGCCCCTCCCGGCCACCGGCCGCATCGCGCTGATCGGCCCGTGCGCCGACGACGTACGCACCATGTTCGGCTGCTACAGCTTCCCCAACCATGTCCTCGCCGAACGCGACGACCTCGGCAACGGTGTCGAGGCGGTCTCCCTGCGCCATGCCCTGGCGGCCGAACTGCCCGCTGTGGAGTGGGAGTTCGAGCCGGGCTGTCCGATCCGCGAGACGGACCGTTCCGGGATCGCGGCCGCGGTGGAGGCGGCCGCCGGGGCCGACGTCACCGTGCTGGTCGTCGGTGACAAGGCGGGCATGTTCGGGATCGGCACCTCGGGCGAGGGCTGTGACGTGGAGGATCTACGGCTGCCGGGCGTGCAGGAGGAGCTGGTCGAGGCGGTGTTGGCGACCGGGCGGCCGGTCGTCCTGGTCGTCAGCAGTGGCCGGCCCTACGCGGTGGGCCGGTTCGCGTCCGCCGCGGCGGCCATGGTGCAGGTCTTCCTGCCCGGCGAGGAGGGCGGCCGTGCGGTGGCCCGGCTCCTGTCCGGGAAGGCGAACTTCAGCGGCAAGCTGCCCGTGCAGATCCCGACCGCGCCCGGGGGTCAGCCCTACACCTACCTCCATCCGCCGCTCGGCGACCGGCAGAGCTGGCTGTCCAACCTCGATCCGACCCCGGCGTTCCCCTTCGGGCACGGCCTGTCGTACACGACCTTCGAGATCGACGGGCTCGGCGTGGACCGTGAACCGGTCCCGGTGGACGGCGAGTTCACGGTCGGAGCGCGGGTGTGGAACACGGGGGCGGTCACGGGTGCCGAGACCGTGCAGCTGTACGCGATCGACCCGGTCGCCCAGGTGACCCGGCCGGTGCGGTCCCTGCTCGGCTTCGCCAAGGTGGCCCTCGAACCCGGTGAGCGGGCGACGGTCCGCTTCCACGTGCACACCGACCGGCTGGCGTTCACCGGTCTGGCGGGGCGGCGGATCGTCGAGCCCGGCGAGATCCTGCTCCAGGTCGGCTCCTCCAGTCTGGACACGCCGGTGCGGGAGACGGTCCGACTCGTCGGCGAGGAGCGGGACGCGACGGTGCTGCGGCGGCACGCGGTGCCGGTGAGTGTCGAGCGGGAGTAGGCGACAGGGACACCCATGAAGAGCGGCGCCACCGTGTCCGACGGTGGCGCCGCTTCTGTCGGTGGCGCCGCTTCCGCTCTCGGGCTAGCTGCGGGTCCACTGCTGGTTCGCGGCACCAAGACCGGTCCACAGCGCGACCTTCGAGCCGTTGGCCGTCCCCCAGTTGGTGACGTCGATGACCAGGCCGTTGGAGCGGTTGACGATGGTGCCGTCCACGCGGAACGCCCACTTCTGGCTGGACCTGCCGTTGCAGGCCCAGAGGATGAGCGTGGTGCCGGCGGTGGTGCCGTCACCGTTCGCGGCCAGGCAGTTGCCGTTGACGCGGAGTTCACCGGCCGTGGTCTGCGTGATGGTCTGGTTGGCGTTGCCGGAGCAGTCGTAGATCTGGACCTGGACGCCCGTCGCGCCGTTCGGGACGTCGAGGCAGCGGCCGGAGTTGGCGCCCTTGAGGGTGAAGGTCGAGGCGGTGGGGAGCGGGTCCTGGACCAACTGCCAGTCCTGGGAGCCGTCGGTCGTCGCCGCCGCCACGGTGACCGAGCCGCCGGACGTCGAACCGGTCATGTAGAGGCCGGTGTTGAGGACCGAGCGGAGCTTGTAGTAGCCGCTCGTGGACGACGCGACCTGGGTCCACTGCTTGTCGGTGGCTCCGTCGTCGACCCACTGGGCGAGCTTCTGCCCGGCCGTCGCGGTGCCGGTCCAGATGGCGACCGAGCGGCCCCCCGCCTTGTTGAGCAGGGTGACGTTGCCGCCCTTGGCGGTCAGGTGCCAACGCTGGGTGGTGGCCGCGGAGTCGGCGGCCAGGACGAGGTCAGGGGTGTTCCCGGTGAGGTTCGCGTCCTGGGTCCTGCCGGAGGCGGTGCTGAGGACCTGGCCGGTGAGCCGGTTGACCAGGCGGTAGTAGGCGCCGTCGGAGCGGCCGAGGTCGACCTCGGCGTACTTCACCGGTCCGACGCTGCTGCCGCTCCAGGACGCCTGGAGGACGAGGACGCGGCCGGTGCCGTCGACGTACTGGAGCATGCGGCTGTACCCGGCGGCGATCGACGTCTTGTACTCCTTCCACGTGCCGGTGGACAGCCCGGACTCGTTCACCCAGACGTCGCCGCTGCCGGAGGCGTTGTAGACGATCCGTCCGTCCGGCATCGGGAGCAGGACCGGGCTGCCGCCGGTGGAGAGGGCGGCCCCGCCCGAGGGCACGGGCAGCGAGGTGATCGCGGCGTCGGTGGCGGCGAAGAACTTCGTCGGGTCGTCCGAGATCCGGTAGCGGATGTTCGTACCGCCGCCCCAGTACTCGTACGTCAGCAGCCACTTGCCGTCGGTGGTCGGGGCGATGGTCGTCATGCCCGGACGGCCGCCGCCGATCTCGGTCTTGCCGCCGCCCATGCTCACCGTGTTGCCGGGGACGTCAACCACCGGGGAACTCCAGGCGGTTGAGCCGGAACCGTTCCAGGTGCGGTGGAGGAGGACCTGGCCGCCGGAGTCGGTCGCGGTGTCGTTGGCCGGGTCGAGGGTCGGGGCGCCGGTGGTGGTGTTGTAGCCGGTGTAGTCGTCCTCGTCGGAGTAGTAGGCGATGAGCTGTCCGTTGTGGGCGAGCAGGTGCGGTTCCCAGATGGGGTCGACCTGGGCGTAGGTGTTGGCGGTCGAGACCCGGCCGATGCTGCCCGCGCTGCCGCCCTGCCAGCCGCCGGCGGCGATGATGTTCTGGAAGTTCCAGCTAACCCCGTCATCCACACTCGAATACAGGGCCAGCGCTATGTCTTTGCGGTCGCCGTCGCCGGTCGGTGTCCAGCTGGAGTTGGCGGCCTTCTGTTCCTGGTAGTAGTAGTCGTCGCCCGAGACGATGCTCGCGAGCAGCAGGGTGCCGGCGCTGAGGTTTCCGACGTTCTGCGGGAGCACGTAGAGATACGGGTTGGTCCAGTTGCTCGTGTACTTCGCGTACTGCGAGTCGCCGGAGAGATAGGCCGGGGCCTTGACGTCGCTCAGCTTGGACCAGGTCGTGCCGTCGTCGTCGCTCTTGTAGATGGGCAGTGTCTGGCCGACCGGGGCGGTCTGGCTGTTCTCGAAGGTGGCGACGATCCGGCCGTCCGCCAATTGGGCCGACTTCGGGTACAGAACGCACGGATTCTTGTTGCACGCGGCGGGGTTGGTCGCCGTATACAGATTCGCCGGGCTCGGCTGATAGGCGGTCGCGTTTCCCGCCGAGCCGATGGCGAGGGCCACACCGATACCGGCGGCGGTCACGGCGGCGAGCACCTTGCGCGCCAACGGTCTTGTCAATCCTCTGGACATCGGCATTCCTTTCGCCCGAGGCGACTCGGGGGGAATCGCGCACCACTCAGCGCTGAAAAGGGAATGAGGGTGCGGAGCAGGAAGCCAGTATTCGTACGCCTGACGGTGATGTCACCGGAGCATTGCGAAAGTGTTTCGCCAGGTGGTGAGTTACGCGGTATTGACGGCGCGCGGGGCGGACGTCGAGGTGCGCAGCACCAGTTCCGTCGCCAACTCGATGCGCGGCGACGCGGGTGGGCGGCCCTCGGCGAACTGCATGAGCACCCGGGTCGCCTCGTGCCCCAACTCCTCGAAGGGCTGGCGCACCGCGCTCAGCGGCGGCGAGGCCATGGCCGCGACCAGGGTGTCGTCGAAGGACATGACCGACAGGTCCGCCGGCACGGCGAGCCCCTGCTGGCGTGCGGCCTCCAGGACGCCGAGCGCCTGGGCGTCGCTCGCCGCGAACACGGCCGTCGGCGGATCGTCGGTCCGGAGGATCTGGAGCCCGGCGACGAGCGCCTCGGCGTAGTCGAAGTCGGTGGAGCGGACGATCCCGGGGTCGTAGGCGATCCCGGCTTCCTCCAGCGCGGCCCGGTAGCCGTGCACGCGGGCCGCGCCGGCCAGGGAGTGCGAGCGGCCCGCGACCATGCCGATGCGGGTGTGCCCGAGCTCCAGCAGATGCTGGACGGCCTCGCGGGCGCCGCTCCAGTTCGTCACGCCGATGCTGGGGATGTCGCCGGACGGCGCGCTGAGCGGATCGATCAGTACGACGGGCAGTTGCTGGTCGACGATGCGGCGCTGGTCCTCGTCGGCGAGCATCGAGATCACGATGATGAGCCCGGCCGCGCCCAGCGCCACGCACTCCTCCAGCCACTGGGAGATGGAGCGCCGGCTGGTCGTCCCGGTCACCACGTCGATGCCGAGTTCGCCGGCCGCGTCCACGATGCCGCGGACGACCTCCAGGGTGTACGGGCCGGAGAGGTCGCGGAACACGGCGATGATCTGCCGCGGCCCGTCGGTCTCCCGTTCCCAGGGGCGGACGTATCCGGACCGCGCGAGCAGCTCCTCGACCCGGGCCCGTGTGGCCGCCCCGACGTCACGGCGCCGGTGGACGACCTTCGACACGGTGCTCAGCGACACGCCCGCCTCGGTGGCGATGCTCGTCAGCAGGCCGTACTGGGCATCGAGGTGTGTCTTGCCCTGAGTGGTCACCCGATGCCTGCCCCACCTGCGACTCGCCGACGTCGATGCGCTGCGGGCACGGCGCCCGGGGTCCGGTCGCGGACCTCTCCTGCGGCAGCGCTCCTGATCATCCAGCGCGTCCACGAGCGCTGGCAAGACATCGGACACGCACCCGTGCGGGAGAGGGGCGACCGGGACCGACGGCGTCACGGGGTCAGTACGATCTTGCCGGCGACGGTCCCGGACTCGGCGAGCCGCATGGCCTCGGCGGTGCGGGCGAGCGGGAGTTCGGCGGCGATGCGGGCGGTGACCTCGCCGCGCTCCAGGGCCGCGAAGACCTGGGTGAGGTCGGCGCGCAGCCGGTTCCGGAACGCGTTCCTGCCCAGGGCCCGGCCCGCCCAGACGTTGTAGAAGTAGGCGTGCCGGCCGTTGGGCAGCGCGTTCCACAGCCAGACGCGGCCGAGCAGCTTGAACACGGGCCACTGCTTGGAGCCCTGGTCGTCCCTGGTGGCGGCGCTGCCGTAGGAGACGAGCGTGCCGCCGGGGGCGAGCAGACGCCAGGAGTCGACGATGCCGTGGCCGCCGACGTGGTCGAAGACGGCGGCCACTCCGTAGGGGGCGAGGGCGCGGATGTGCGCGGCGACGTCACCGGCGCGGTAGTCGACCGGGACCACTCCCTGCTCGCGCAGGGCGTCGTGGTGGCGTACGGACGCGGTGCCGATGACCTTCACGCCGGCGGCGCGGGCGAGTTGGACCAGGACGGAGCCGACGCCGCCGTTGGCGCCGAGCACCACGACGGTCTGGCCCGCACGCACGCGTGCCTTGCGGTGGAGCATCTGCCAGGCGGTGATGCCGTTCAGGACCACGGTCTCGGCCTCCGCCGCGCCGATCCCGGCGGGGACCTCCACGGTGTCCGCCGCGTCGACGACCACGTGGCTGGCCCAGCCGCCGACCTTGAGGAGCGCGGCCACCCGGGTGCCGATCAGCTCGGGTCCGACGCCCTCGCCGGCCGCGATCACCGTGCCCACGAGGTCGTAGCCGGGGACGAAGGGGAAGGCGGGCTGGTCGTAGTACCGGCCGCGGCGCATCTGCTGCTCGGCGAAGGAGACGCCGGTCGCCTGCATGCGGATCACGACCTGCCCCGGTCCCGCGGTAGGGACGGTTCCGCCGGAGCGGATCTCCAGCCCCTCCGGCTCCACCTTGCCCGGCAGGACGACCTCGACGAGTCCTTCGCGTCCTTCGGTGTTCATGATGACCTCCATGTCGCTAGCGCCTGTCGCTTGAGTTAGAAGCTATAACGATCGCAAGGAAGAGTCAATAGCCAACGTGATAGCCTCTAACTAAATCGCACAGGGTGCCCTCAGGGGCATGGACGGAGGCGGCCGTGGCGAGCACGAGGACGGAGACCCCGCGCGAGCGCTATCGCGCCCAGATCCGGGCGGAGGTCAAGGACCACGCCTGGGAGCAGAACGCCACGGCGGGCGCCTCCGGCCTGTCGCTCAACGCGATCGCCAAGCGGATGGGGATGAGCGGACCGGCGCTCTACCGGTACTTCGCCAACCGCGACGAGCTGATCACCGAGCTGATCAAGGACGCGTACCGCAGCCTCGCCGACACCCTGCACACGTCCGCCGATTCCGGCGCCGACCTGACCGGACTGGCCCACGCCATGCGCGGTTGGGCCCTGGCGGACCCGCATCGGTACTTCCTGCTCTACGGCACACCGATCCCGGGCTACCACGCCCCCGACGCCACCACTGCGATCAGCGCGGAGATCATGACGGTCCTGCTCGACGCGTGCGCCGAGATCCCCGTACCGCCGGCGTCCGAGCACCCCGGAACGCCGTTCGCCGAGCACCTGCGGGACCACCGGCACTGGGCCCGGGGCCACTCGGCCCCGCCCGAGACGCTGCACCGGGCGCTGACCGTCTGGACCCGGTTGCACGGGCTCCTCTCGCTCGAACTCGCCGGCCATTTCAACGGGATGGGGTTCGACCCGGAGCTGCTGTTCGCGAGCGAACTGGAGGCACTGACCGCGCCCTGAGCACCACCGAGCCCCGCCACCCCCTCCCCTTCATCGCGCCACCTTCCCTGCGTCACGACCGACGAGGTAGGCAGGCTGCCTGCTATAGTTTGTCAGGCAGCCTGCGTAATTCTGTCGACCGCTCCCGCGACTGCCACCGGACAGCGCGAGCGGGAAGAGAGGAGCAGCGCCTTGGGAGTCACCGAAAAGGCACCCTCCGTACGACAGGAGGGGACTCCGTCGGAGAGGGCCTTCGGGCCGACGTTCGTGACCCCGCTCTACATGGGCGCCGTGCTCAACCCGATCAACAGCTCGGTGATCGCGCCCGCCCTGGTGGCCATCGCGGCCGCGATGCACACGTCCGTCGGCGGCACGGCGATCCTGATCTCCAGCCTCTATCTGACGAGCGCGATAGCGCAGCCCGCGGCCGGGCGGCTGGCCGAGGAGTTCGGGCCCCGGCGGGTCTTCTTCGTCGGCATCTTCCTCGTCCTCGCGGGAGGCGTTCTCGGCGCGGCCGCCCGTGACATGTCGGTCCTGGTCACGGCCCGCGTCCTCATCGGCGCGGGCACCTCCGCCGGATATCCGTCCGCGATGCTGCTGATCCGCCGCCGGGCCCAGGCGACGGGGTTGCAGGAGCCACCCGGCAGTGTCCTGGGCGGCCTGGCCATCGCCGGCGCGGCCACCCTCGCCATCGGCCCCGCGATCGGCGGACTGCTCGTCGGCTGGCTGGGCTGGCAGACGGCCTTCTGGGTCAACGTCCCCTTCGCGGTCGCGGCCTTCGTGATGGCGGCGGTCTGGATCCCGAAGGACCCCGACCGCGTGCGCGGCCGTTCACCGCGCGCCCTCGCCTCCCGCATCGATCTGCCGGGCATCGTGGCCTTCGGCGGGACGCTCACCGCGTTGCTGGTGTTCCTGTCCTCGCTGCCGGACCCCGACTGGCCGGCCCTGGGCGTCTCCGTCGTGATCGCCGCCGCCCTCGTCGCCTGGGAACTGCGCGCCGCCAACCCCTTCCTGGACGTCCGGCTGCTCGCCTCGAACCTCGCGCTCACCCGCACCTATCTGCGCAACGGCCTTACGCTCCTGGGCACTTACGTGATCCTCTACGGGCTCACCCAGTGGCTCGAAGCCGCCCGCGGACTCTCCGCCTACCAGGCGGGGCTGATTCTCATCCCCATGGGCGCCCTGTCGGCGGTCTCCGCCCGGGTCGCCTCGCGCCGCACCGGTGTCCGGGCACCGCTGATCGCGTCGGCGCTGCTCCTGCTCGCGGGAGCCGTCGCCACCCTGTTCCTGGACAGCGGCTCGCCGGTGATCGCGGTGATCGCGATCACGGCCCTGTTCGGGCTCACCTCCGGGGCCAGCACCGTGGCCAACCAGGCGGTCCTGTACAAGGAAGCGCCCGCCAGGAGCGTAGGCACCGCGTCGGGACTGCTGCGCACCTTCGGCTACATCGGCTCCATCGCGTCGGCGGCCATCACCGGCACCGCCTTCCGCACCCACGTCGACGACACCGGCCTCCGGCACATCTCCTGGGCGCTGGTCGGCATCGCCGTCGTCGTCCTCGCCATGACGGTCCTCGACCGGCACCTGAGGACCACCGACCGCCGGTCCGCCCACTGACGCCCCCCCCGATCTCCGGATCCCTCCAACTCCCCTATACGAACGGACAGTTCAGGCAATGACCACCGTCGCCCCGCACCTCGACCCCGCCCGTACCGCCCTGCTCCTCATGGACTTCCAGCCGGCCATCCTGGCCGCGGTCCCCGACGGGGAGCAGGCCCTCTCCCGCGCCCACGCGGCCCTGTCGTGGGCCCGGTCGAACGACGTCCAAGTCGCCCATGTCCGGGTCGCCTTCACCGACCAGGACTTCGCCCTTGTCCCGGCGCGCAACAAGTCCTTCACCGCCGTCGCCCAGATCGACTTCCTCGCCGACGGCAGCCCCGAGGCCGCGCTGCACGACTCGTTCGACGTGCGCGAGCAGGACATCACCGTGCGCAAGATACGTATCAGCGCCTTCGCCGGCACCCCCGACCTGCGGGCCACCCTGCGCGAGCGGGGCATCGACACGCTCGTCCTGGCCGGACTGTCCACCGGCGGAGTGGTGTTGACGACCCTTCGGCAGGCCGCGGACGACGACTTCCAGCTCTACGTCCTCAAGGACGCGACCGGCGACCCCGACCCCGAGGTCCACCGCGTCCTGACCGACAAGGTCTTCCCGAACCAGGCGTACGTCATCGACACCGAGGAACTCGGGGCGCTGACCAAGGCGGTGTGATCCCACCGTTCCCCCGCGACCGTCAACTCCCGCTGTCCGCGATCCGGTTCATGATGGCCGCGGCCTTCAGCAGGGTCTCGCGCTCGTCCGCCCGCAGGTGCGCCTCGATGGCTCCACCGAGCCAACTCACCCGGGCGGCCGGGATCGTGGCGATCAGCGCCCGTCCCTCGGGGGTCGCCTCGATGAGCGTCTTGCGGCCGTCGCCGGGGTCCTTGGCCGTGGTGATCAGGCCGCCGGTACGCAGTGCGGCGAGTGTCTCGGCCATCGACTGCCGGCGAACGTGCTCGGCCTGCGCCAGTTCGCTGGCCGTGACCGAGCCGTCCTCGACGATGCGGGCCAGCGTGGTCAGTTGCGACCAGGTCCACTGCATGTCGTCCGGCGCCGACTCGGTGCGCAACCGCGCACGCAGCCGGGTCATCGCCTTCATCAGCTCGGCGGCGGCCTCGGCCTCGGGCTTCGGATCACTGGTCATGCGCCGATTTTATCCAGTACGCAGGCCACCTGCCTTGCCGCCCACTTCGAGGAGGCTGCCACCCCCAGAGACAGCCGCTCGCCTTGAGGAGATATTTGCGTCGTCAAGCGGTCCGGTCGAGGAGCCAGCCTCGTCGAGCAGGAACGTCGCGTCATCAGTCGTCCGACTGCACAGCAGGCCACATCACGCATCCGCGTCCGCGCTTGCGCTGGCGCCGGCCCTACGGTCGATCGGACGCGTCCTCCGCATCGACGTCGACCGTCCACCAGGCGGGAGCGCATGCCACGGACGCCTCGACCAGGTCCTCCTTGGTGACCGCCGGGTCGTCGAGCCACGCCCTGATGGCGCCGGCGAAGCCGTGGGCCATGAACTGCGCGATGACCTGGCGGTTGGCCTCGGGCAGCCCCGGGTGGGGGCCCCGGGCCATGAACGCCAGCGCATAGTCGCTGAAGTGGCGCACGAGTGCCTCGTACACCCCGCTGTCCGCCGGGTCGGCGAGGGTGTGCCGGTACACCTCGGCGAAGCGCTCGACGTGATCGGCCACCTCGGTGACGGCCATGCGCAACAACTCGCGGGCCGCGTACACGCCTTGGGCCCGCCACTCGTCCTCCAGCCGGTGCCCGCGCTCCAGGTCGGCCTGGAGCACCTGGATGAGCAGGTCCAGCGGGGAGCCGTAGCGGTTGTAGAACGTCGCACGGGTGACCCCGGCACGGCCGGCCAGCTCGGCGACGGAGATCCGCGAGACGGGCCGCCGCGCGGCGAGGTCGACGATGGCCTCCTCGAAGGCCTGGGTCGTGCGGGTGATGCGGGGATCGATCCGCTCGTTCAGCGCTCTGCCCTCCTCGGGGTCACGTTGCAGCCTGCCATGCGGAGTGATTTTATACATGTGTCAAATAGTGCGGCGAAAGGAACCGTCATGGCCTCGCACACCGCGGTCTCACCCCAGGAAGCCGCCGACCGGTTGGCCATCCGTGAGCTGGTGGACGCCTACGCGCACTGCGCGGACCGGCGGGACGCCAAGGGGCAGATGGCCCTGTTCACCGAGGACACCCGCTTCCTGGTGTTCATGGACGCCAAGGCGGCGGAGCCGACGCAGGAGTTGCACGGCCGCGAGTCCCTCGCCCCGGTGTTCGACAACCTCAACGTCTACCGGGCGACCACGCACTTCAACGGCCAGAGCACGATCACCCTCGACGGCAGCCGGGCCACGGGCGAGAGCTACTGCCTGGCCCACCACGTCTCGGTCGACGAGTCCGGGCACCGCACCCTGATGATCGCGTCGATCCGCTACCTCGACGAGTTCACCAAACAGGACGGCGACTGGTACTTCGCCGAGCGCCGCCTGATGGTCGACTGGACCGAGACGCGCCCGTCCACGCCCTGAGAGGTTCCCGGGCCAGGACTCAGCCGAGTTCCTCGACCAGCGCCTCGAACTGCCTCACCATGGCCGGCAGCGAGCGGCCGTCGATATGGTCCATGACCCGCTTGCGGGCGCTCGCCAGATGGACCGGATAGGCCGCCTCCAGCCGCTTCATCCCTTCCGGGGTGATGGTCGTGACATTCCCGCGCGCGTCCCCCTCGAAGCGCCGCTTGACGACCTGGCCGCGGCTCTGCAGCGCGTCCACGACACGGGTGATGCGGCTCGCCGACAGCGCGGTCGCCGAGGCGAGATCCGTCATGCGGAGCGACTGGTTCTCGGCCTCGGAGAGGTTCATCAGTACGACGTACTCGGTGAGCGTCAGTCCGGTCGACCGCAGCAGATCGTCGTCCAGCGAGCGGGGCAGCGCGACGATGACGCGCATCAGCGCCCGCCAGAAGCGCTCTTCCTGGGCGGCGAGGGGATCTTCGGCGGTCATCTCCGCAGGTTAGCGTGCTCAAGCAAAGAACCTCAAGGTGCGGCCGTCCGCGAAAGCCCTGGCAGCGAGCCTCCTCGCCGTGAACAACCTCCTGGCCGTGGGCCGATGCGATGTATCGGCCCACGGCTCCGGTGTGCAAAGGGTCAGTTGCTCGCGTTCAGGAACCGGTCCGCCCAGTAGGCGGTGCGGTCCAGGTAGGCCGTCTCGGCCGCCGGTCCGGTCAGTCCGTACGCTCCGTCGTACGTCTGGTAGTTGTGGCCGGCGGGCGGAGTGCCGTCGGCCGGTTCGATCGAACTGCCTTCGTGCCATTCGTTGAAGGACGTCACCGACACCCAGGTCGGCGGGCCGCCGGTCTCGGGTGCGAGGGCGTTGCCCCACTGCCGGTCGTAGGCCGCGCCGGCGGCGCGGTTCACGGTGGGGGTCGTGTTGCCTGGTACGGCTCGGTCGTCGATGTACCCGGGTGCGACCGACGGGGACCAGATGAGGTTGTTGGCGCGGGCGTAGTCCCCGGCCTGCTTCCAGCCCGGGGCGCTGGCACCGGCGATGCCGTCGTAGGTGTACAGCCCGGAGAAGTGCTGGATCTTGCTGGTGTCGGTGGTCTGGGCGAGCACGATGCTGTTGCCGGTGACCTGGTCGAGCGCCGTCCAGTCGGTGACATCGAGGCTGCTGAAGACGTAGAAGGCGCCCTTGTTGCCGTGGTCCGCGGAACGGTAGAAGGCGGGGTGGCCGCCGTACGTGGTGTTGATGTACCGGATGTCGTCGGCGGTCGAGGCACCGGTGCGGCCGGCGTACGGCTCCAGATGCCAGGCCACCTTGATGCCCTCCTTCTGTGCCGCGTCGAGGACACCCCGGGCGATCCGGTCCTCGTAACTGCCCTGGCCCCACCAGCTGTAGACCAGGACACCGGCGCCGGAGCGGGCGATCCACTTCATGTGCTGCGCCACTGCACCTGCGTAGTCGGCGGAGTCGTACGGGCCGAGCGCCGGGTACAGGTCGGCGCCGATGTCGTCCGGCGGGGTGTGGCCGCCCTGCTGCCAGTGCCGCCAGTCCCCGTTCACCACCGGGCTGCCGTACCAGGGGTAGTAGAAGAGATGCACGTTCTGGTTGAGCGCCTTGGTGACCGGGGTGCCTCCCAGGGTGAAGGTGTCGATGTCGAAGAGCGATCCGCTGCCGCCGGTGAATCTCAGGAAGAGGGGGCCCGACGCGGAGGACGTCAGTGTGGTCGAGACGGTGGTGAAGGTGTCCCAACTCCCGGTCACCGGTACCCGAACCGACCCGAGCAGTGTGCCGGTGGCCGAGCCGGAACGGACCTCGACCGTGCCACCGGCGCCCGCCGAGGACACCTTGGCGGTGAAGGTCGAGGCACCGGCGGTGGAGACGCTCGCGTAGCCCGCCCAGTCGCCGTTCTCGATGTAGCCGAGGGTCTGCCCGCCGCTCGCTCCCGCGTGAGCGGCGACCTGGACACCGGAACCGGAAGTGAACGCCTCTCCCTCGACGGTCCGAGTGCCGGACGGCGGCGAGCAGTTGCCCGGTGCCGCGCCCGCCGTGTACCGCACCGCACCGAGCAGCAGACTTCGGAAGGCGGTGTCGCTGTAGGACTCGATGGTGTGGCCGAGTCCCGTGTAGAAGGAGCGGCCGTTGCCCTGCGGGTGGCACCAGGTGATCGGGTGGTCGGCGCCCATCTCGCCGCCGCTGTAGGTGCTTTCGTCGAGGGTCTGCAGGACGTGCACGCCGGACCGGGGATTGGTGCGGTAGTTGTACCACTCGTCGGTGCGCGTCCAGGTCGGGGCGAGATGCGCGGTGGCCGGGTGGGTGCGGTCCTCGTTCTTCACCGTGGCCTGCTGGATGGCGGGATGGCTCTTGAAGTAGGCGCCCACCAGCTGGTTGTAGTAGGGCCAGTCGTACTCGGTGTCGGCCGCCGCGTGCACGCCCAGGTAGCCGCCGCCGTTGTCGACGTAGGACTGAAGGGCGTTCTGCTGGGTGTCGTTGAGGACGTCGCCGGTGGTGCTGAGGAAGACGACCGCCTCGTACGAGGCCAGGTTCGCGGGGGTGAAGGCGCCGGCGTCCTCGGTCGCCGTGACGGAGAAGTTGTTCTGCGTGCCCAGCGTGCGCAGGGCGTCGATGCCGGCGGGGATGGCGTCGTGCCGGAATCCGGCGGTCTTGGAGAAGACCAGGATGTCGAAGGCGGCGTCCGCCTTAGCGGGGCCCGCGTGTGCCGTCACCGCGGGCAGGGACAGGGTGCAGGCCGTGGCCAGGGCGAGAGCCGCCAGCCGCCGGGCGGTGCGCCAGGTGCGTCTGATCATGGTCAACTCCCCTTTCGTGCCGAGGCGGTCAGGGTGAAGGTGTCGATGTCGAAGAGCGATCCGCTGCCGCCGGTGAAGGACAGGAAGAGAGGGCCCGATCCGCCGGCGCCGAGTGAGGTGCTGACGGTGGTGAAGGTCTCCCAGCCGCCGGTCACCGGGACGGTGACCGAGCCGAGCAGGGGTCCGGTCGCCGAGCCGGAGCGGATCTGTACGGTGCCGCCGGCCCCGGCCGAGGAGACCTTGGCGGAGAAGCCGGAGGCTCCGGCGGTGGAGACGCTCGCGTAGCCCGCCCAGTCGCCGTTGTCGATGTAGCCGAGGGTCTGCCCACCGCTGGCCGCTGTGTGTGCGGCGGCCTGGACACCGGAACCCGAGGTGAACGCCTCCGCCTCCCGCGCGGTGCCGGTGGCGGTGGTGCCGAACGTGAACGCGTCGAGGTCGAAGAGGTTGCCCTGGCCGGTCGGTCCGCGGAAGACCAGGAACAGCTCGGTGCTGCCGGCGGGGATGTTGGACAGGGCCGTGGAGACGTCGGTGAAGGTCTCCCAACTGCCGGTCACCGGAACGGTGGTGGTGCCCAGCAGGGTGCCGGTGGCGGAACCCGCGCGGATCTCGATGGTGCCTCCGGCGCCGGCCGAGGAGACGCGGGCGGTGAACCGGTTGGCGCCGGTGAGGGCGTACGGCCTGAAGGAGATCCAGTCGCCGTTGTCGGTGAACCCGACGGTTCGGCCTCCCTCCGCGGGACCGTGTGTCGCGGCCTCGATGCCGGACTGGGCGGTGAAGTGCTCCGCCTGCCGGTGACGGGGTTGCAGCGTGCGCAGGGAGTGCCCGGTGAGACCGCCGTTGTCGGTGTACTCGGCGTCGAACACGCCGTAGAGGTTGGCGGCGCTGTCGTGCTCGCCGTCCTGGGGGATGTTGAGGGTGCCGGAGCAGCCGTTCGCGGAGGTGATGGAGTGGGTGTGGCTGTCGTGGCCCAGGAGGTAGGTGACCTTGACCTTGGCGCAGTCGATGCTGCCGTCCTCGGGGTCGGTGGCCTGGACGCGGAAGGGCACGCTGTCGCCGAAGGAGAACAACTGCCCGTCGGCGGGGGTCTGTAGCGTGACGGTCGGGGCGGTGTTGCCGGCGGTGATGACGAGACTGGCCGTGCCGGCGAGGCCTTCGGGGTCCTTCACCGTGAGGGTGGGACGGAAGGTTCCGCCGGTGGTGTAGGTGTGGCTCGGACTGGCCTGGCTGGAGGTGGCTCCGTCACCGAAGTCCCACGAGTAGGTGAGGGGTCTGCCCTCGGGGTCGCTGCTGCCCTGGGAGGAGAACTGCACCGTCAGCGGCAGGGCTCCGGAGGTCTTGTCCGCGGCCGCCTTGGCCACCGGATTGCGGTTGCTGCCTCCGATGTACTCGATCCGGTACAGGGCCTGGTTGTTGTTGCCGGTTCCGTAGTCCAGGACGTACAGCGCGCCGTCGGGTCCGAAGTCCGTGTCGATCACCTGGGTGCCGTTCCAGGGGAAGTCCTCGATGGTCCCGTACGTGCCGTCGCTCTTGACCTCGATCGACTTGATCCACTGCCGTCCGTACTCGGCGGCGAGGTAGCGACCGTCCAGGGACTGGGGGAACTTGACGGAGGAGTTGAGGTTCGGGTCGTACCGGTAGACCTCGCCGCCCATCGGGGACTCCGAGCCGCCGCCGAACTCGGGCGGTGATCCGTCCCCGCCGTATCTGATCCAACTCGCCTTGGCGGGTGGCAGTTTCGACTGTCCGGTGTTGCGGGCGGAGTTGTTCGTCGGGCCGCCCGCGCAGTCGTACTTGGCGGCGGAGGGTCCGCTCGGGAACGTGTACTCGTTGTACGTCTCTGCGGTGGTGTTGGTGCCCGTGCAGTAGGGCCAGCCGTAGTTGCCCGGCGCGGTGATGCGGTCGAACTCGACCTGGCCGCCGGGACCGCGGTTGGCGTCGGCGCCGCCCGCGTCGGGACCGTAGTCGCCGAGGTAGACGATTCCGGTGGCCCGGTCGACGGACATGCGGAACGGGTTGCGGAAGCCCATGGCGTAGATCTCGGGCCGGGTGCCCGAGGTGCCGGGCGCGAACAGGTTGCCGACCGGGACGGTGTAGCCGCCGGCGGCGGTGGGCTTGATACGGAGGACCTTGCCGCGCAGGTCGTTGGTGTTGCCGGAGCTGCGCTGGGCGTCGAACTGGGGGTTGCGGTCCGCGCGTTCGTCGATGGGCGTGTATCCGGCGGAGTCGAAGGGGTTGGTGTCGTCGCCGGTGGTCAGATAGAGGTTGCCGGCCGCGTCGAAGTCGATGTCCCCGCCGACGTGGCAGCACTGGCCGCGGTCGTTGGCGACCTCCAGCACGACCTTCTCGCTCGCCAGGTCCAGGGTGCCGTCGCTCTTCAGGACGAAGCGCGAGAGGTTCAGGTGTCCTTTCCAGGGCTCGAAGTCCGCGGCGCTTCCGGTGGTCGGAGCGTCTCCTGCCGGAGTGTTGAGTTTCGGCGAGTAGTAGGCGTAGACGTACCGGTTGGTCGTGAAGGCGGGGTCGACGGCGATGCCCTGGAGGCCCTCTTCGTCATGGGTGTAGACGTCGAGTTTGGCGGCCACCTTGGTGTTGCCGACGGCGTCGGTCAGGCGGATCGTGCCGTCCCGCGCGGTGTGCAGGGTCGAACGGTCCGGCAGGACGGCCAGGGACATGGGTTCCCCCAGTTCGGCCGCGCCGCCCGCGAGTTGGACGTGTTGGTAGTCGCCGGGCGGGATGTCCTGGGGCGCGGCGGCCGCACCCGTGAGCGACACCGCGACGACTGCTGGGAGGAGGAGTGCGAGGGCGGTGAGCCATCTGAGCCCCGAGCGGGGGCGCTGAGACATGACAGAGCTTCCTTCCTGACGGTGGGGAGTCAGGCAAGGCGCGCGCCGGCCGCGCTTGCCGCGTGCATCAGCGGTGCTCTGCTGCAGAGTATTTGCGAGATCTGGTTGTCCGATTTCTTGCTTCTGCAGGCGAATTGCATGCTGGCGATCCGTCAGGAGTTTGTCAACTCCCTGGACAAACTTGGCAGTTCAGAGCGTCCGGTCGGGGCCGGTGCGACGGCACCGGGATCGGCGTCGCGGCCGACCTGCTCGTCGCCGCGGGCGGGAAGGTCGTGCTCGGCGAGACCCCCGAGATCTACGGCGCCCACCACCTCCTGCGCGACCGGGCGTCGACCCCCGAGACGGCGGCCCGTATCGACGAACTCATCGTCTGGTGGCAGAAATACACGGCCGGCAACGGCGCGACCCTCGACAACAACCCGTCCCGGGGCAACCGGGCCGGCGGGATCACCACCATCTGGGAGAAATCCCTGGGCGCGGTACTCAAGTCCGGGACCAGCCCCCTCAACGACGTCATCGGCTACGGGGAGCCGGTCACCGCGCCGGGCCTCACCTTCATGGACACGCCCGGCTGCGACCCCGTGTCGGCCACCGGCATGGTCGCCGGCGGCGCCAACCTCCTCGCCTTCACGACCGGACGGGGTTCGCTGTTCGGCTCCCGTCCGGTCCCTTGCCTGAAGATCAGCACCACCACCGGGTTGTACGAGCGGATGCGCGGCGACATCGACTTCGACGCCGGCCCCGCCATGAGCCACACCGTTCAACTCACATACGGCCTCGCCCTGTTCGAGGCTCTCGTGGACCTGGCCTCCGGCGCCGAGAGCAAGTCCGAGGCGCTCGGGTTCGGGGCGGAGGAGATCGTCCCCTGGCGGATGGGGGCGGTCCTTTGACTCCGCCGTCAGTTCGCCGCGTTCATCAGATCCAGCGCGCTCTGCTGCCGGGCCGCGTCCGTGGAGTCGACGGGCCCTGCCCAGTGCAGTCCGTACGCGTCGAGGGCGGTGCGGTCGTTGGCGTAGGCGGAGTTGGCCTGGCGGGTGAGGTAGGACGTGTAAGGGCGGTCGGACAGTTGGGAGTTGAAGGCGTTCAGGCCGCGGACGTAGGCGCCCTTGAAGGAGGGTCCGTCGGCCCCGCAGCCGTTCGTCTCGCACGGCTCGCGCAGGATGCCGGCGGAGTTGAGCGCGGTGGAGGTGGTCGAGGCGTCACCGATCTGCCGGCCGGTGGTCAGCAGGGTCGAGTCGCCCGTCGCGCGGTACAACTCGGCGAGGCCGCCGAGGAGTACGCCCTGGTTGTACGTCCATGCCGTGGACCCGTTGTTGCGGCAGGTCGACAGGTCGATGCCGTCGTTGACCAGATGCGAACCGTTGATCATGCCGGTGCCCTTGAACCACGCCCAGTCGGCGTTGGCGCGGCCGAGATAGACCGTGTCGCCGGCGATCCGGTTGTGCAGGGCCGCATTCAGCTCCAGGTAGAGGGAGTTGGCGATCGCGTTCTTGTACGTCTTCGCCGTGCTCCACCACACCCCGCCACCGCACGTCGAGTCCCAGTACCGCGCCATGTAGTCGGCGTCGGCACGGGCGGTGTTGAGATAGCGGCTGTCCCCGGTCAGGTCGTACGCGGCGACCCAGGCGAGCCCCCACCACCCGGTGTCGTCGATGTAGTCGTTCCGGAACTGGCCGCCCTGAGCGCCCAGTTGACGGTCGTAGGTGTTCGCGACGGCGTACTTGTAGCTGGGCATGCCCGTGACCCGGATGTTGTCGATGATCGCGGTCAGGGCGTTGGCGGAGTTCCACCAGCCGGTGGTGTCGAACAGTCCGGTGGAGTTGTTGTACGACTGCATCAGCGCGGTGGCCGCCGCGGTGGGGCGGCTGTACGCGTTCCAGGTGGTGCGGGCCCACGCAGTGCAGGCGATCTCGGGGCGGTCCCCCGCCTTGCCGCAGGCCCGCAGCGCGCCGACACCGTTGTTGTTCCAGTCGTCGACGTTGTACATCAGCGTGCGCCAACCCCGTTGCCCCGCGGGGACGGTGGTGTCGCCCAGCTTGCTGCCCGAGCTCCAGGTGCGGCCGCCGTCGAAGGAGCGGTCGAGCCATGTCTCGTCGCCCGGGCTGCCGTTGGTGATCGAGGCCCAGCCCATCGCGTCGGTGTCGTCGAAGTGCAGGGCGAGGGTGCGCGAGTAGATGGTCGCGGTGACCGGCTGGCGGTCGCCCGGGGACTGGGCCGGGTCGCGGGCGTCGCAGTACTTGTTGCAGATCGTGGCCTCGGGGGCGGCGCTCGCGACACCGCTGGTGACCGGGGTGAGCAGGGCCAGGGCGGCGATCAGGCCGGTCACCACTCTGCGGACGCGTCGTGCGGTTGAGGTCATGTCAGCTCCATCGGCGTGGGGGATGGTGGGCGCCGTCAGCCCGATGAAGGGCCGTCGGCCCGATGAAGGACCGTCAGCCCAGGCGCCACTGCTGGTTGGCGCCGCCGTTGCACGTCCACAGCTCGATCTGGGTGCCGTTGACGTTCCCGGCGGGCTTGTCGCCTCCGGTGACGTCGAGGCAGAGCCCGGACTGGGTGCCGGTGATCGTGCCGTTGGGGTTGAGGCTCCACTTCTGGTTGGCGCCGCCGTTGCAGGTGTAGAGCTGCACCTTGGTGCCGGCGGAGGTCTGGTTGTTGTACGCGTCCAGGCACTGGGTGCCGCCGTAGAGCCGGAGTTCACCGGCCGCGGTGAGGGTGACGGCCTGGTTGGTGCCGCCGCCGCAGTCCCAGGTCTCGATCTTGGTGCCGGGGGTGGTCCCGCCGTTGTAGGCGTCGAGGCAGCGGTTGGAGGAGGCTCCGATCAGCGGGTGGGTCGTCCCGACGCTGGTGCCGCTGCCGACGGACACGCGGTACATGACCGAGCCGTGGCCGGGGACGCTCGCCGCGATGCTGCCGGTCGTGCTGCTGATCTGGTGGGACCAGAGGTTGTCCAGCCGGTACGACGAGGCGGCCGGGAGGCCCGCCGCGGCGGCCGAGGTGGTGATGGTGGCCGCGCTCGAGTTCTCGTTGAACAGGACCACGGACACATCACCGTTGGCCAGGGGCTTGGTCAACACGTGCAGCCCGCCCGACGAGGAGATCTCGGTGCCCTGCTTGCCGAGGGAATCCTGGTCCACGGCGATGACGTCCTTGTTGCCGTAGAGCGAGAGGGTGGCCGGCGTGGCGCTGCGCATGTCGTTCCCGGCGATCAGCGGCGCGGCCATCTCGGCCCAGAGGCTGAAGTGGGAGCGGTCCTCGGTGAACGACAGGCCGTTGCCGACCTCCAGCATGTCCGGGTCGTTCCAGGCACCGGGCTTGGCGTACGCGGCGAGCTTGACGTTGGCCTTGTAGATCGACACCACCGTCGAGAAGTTGACGTTGATGTCGCCGGTGGTGCGCCAGCTGTTGCCGACGCCCGCGCCCCAGGTCCACACGTCCGCCAGGCCCCAGTTGCAGAGGCTGTAGACGATCGGGCGGCCGGTGTTGGCCAGGGCGTCGCGCATGGCGGTGTAGCGCTGCTGGTCGGGCACGTTCTGGTGGTTGCAGTTGTCGTACTTCAGGTAGTCGACGCCCCAGGCGGCGAAGCTGTTCGCGTCCGTCTGCTCATGGCCGAGGCTGCCCGGGTAGCCGGCGCAGGTGGCGGTGCCGGCGCTCTCGTAGATGCCGAGCTTGAGGCCCTTGGAGTGCACGTAGGCGGCGGTGCCGCTGATGCCGCTGGGGAACTTGACCGGGTCCGGGACCAGTTGACCGGCGGAGTTGCGGGCCGAGGTCATCCAGCAGTCGTCGATGTTGACGTACTGGTAGCCCGCGTCCTTCAGACCCGAGGAGACCAATTGGTCGGCCGTCTGCTTGACCAGCTGCTCGGTGACGTTGCAGCCGAAGGCGTTCCAGTCGTTCCAGCCCATCGGGGGCGTGCGGGCCAGACCGTTCTCCAGCGCGTGGGCGTCCGGGGCCGCCTTCATGAGGAGCAGGGGTGGAGCGAGCACGAGGAACAGCACCATCGCGAGCGCCGCTCTGAGGGGTCTCAGCCGGATCAGGGGGACGGTCATGTCTGTGTCTCCTGCTGCGCTGTGGGGGCGGACAGGGGCGGGGACGGGCAGAGAGGCTCGTGCGTCCGGAGCTATGGAAACGTATCCATGATGAAGGTGGCACCTCTCTGAGGGACGGTCAATGGTCCGCACCAGAAAGGCTGTTGGGCTAGAGCGGAGCCGTCTCGCCCGTGCCGCGAGCTATCAACTCCGAAGGCAGCACGATCCGTTGGAAGGGGCCGGCCCCGCCCTCGATGCGGTCGATCAGCAAGTGCGCGGCTCGGCGGCCGAGTTCCTCGGTGTCCGAGGTGACCACCGTGACCGGGGTCGGGAGCATGTCGGCCAGTTTGAAGTCGTCGAATCCCACCACGGCGATACGGGCGCCCAGTCGGCGGCTGATCCGCAGGACGCCTTCGGTGAGGAAGCTCGTGGTCGAGAAGATCGCCGTCGGCGGGTTCGGCGAGGTGAGCAGGGTGTGGGTGGCGGCGGAGGCCTCCTCCATGGTGCCGCGCGGGAGGGCGACCACCAGGGTCTCGTCGGCGTCGATGCCGCTGTGCCGCAGGGCCTTGCGGTATCCGCGCAGTCGGCGGCCGGTGGTGTAGTACGAGGGGGCGACGAGGATCGCGATCCGGCGGTGGCCGTGGTCGATCAGGTGCTGGGTAGCGGTGCGTCCGCCGCCCTCGTTGTCGACGAGGACGACGTCGGCCTCGGCTCCGGTGGCGGGCCGGTCCACGAAGACGACGGGCACCTGGTCGTGACCGTTGACCTCGCGCAGAAACGCGTGGTCGCCCTGGTCGGGCACGATGATGAGCCCGGCCACGCGTCGCCCGATCAGCTCGCCCACGGCCCGGCGTTCGACCTCCGGGTCCTCGTCGGCGGTGCTGAGCAGCACGGCGTACCCGGCGTCGGACATCACCTCGACCGCCGCCTTCGCGAGGGAAGCGTAGAACGGGTTGGTCAGGTCGCCGAGGAGCAGGCCGATGGTCAGCGAGTTCTGCCCGGGCCGCAGGGAGCGCGCGATCTCGTTGCGCCGGTACCCGATCTCGCTGATCGCCGCGTGCACCCGGTCGGCCGTCTCCTCGCGGACCGCCCCGATGCCGTTGACGACCCGGGACACGGTGACCAGGGCGACCCCGGCCCGCTCGGCGACATCGCGCATCGTCGGCCTGGTGCTCTGGCTCTGCGGGCGACGACTGCTCACGTTGGGCGCAGACCACCTTTCAGCACATGGCGCGGCCACCCGAGAAGGTGGGCACGCGGTCCGGACCAATCGAACGCCGTCAGGATACGTTTCCGATCACGTCATCCGCCCCACATCTGCGCACACCTGAACTCCGCGGCCCTGCGCGTGCGTTGCCGCCGCTCAGTGGGACTCCCGGCTCACCTCGGAGCCGCTGGAGCCGACGAGGAAGTCGAGGTCGGCGCCGGTGTCGGCCTGGAGGACGTGGTCGACGTAGAGGCGTTCCCAGCCGCGTCGCGGGGTGGCGAAGCCGTCGACCGTGGCCTTGTCGGGGGTTCTGCGGGCGAGTTCGTCGACCGGTACGTCGATGTCGATGCGGCGGCCCCGGACGTCGAGGGCGATGAAGTCCCCGGTGCGCACGAGGGCGAGCGGGCCGCCGGCCGCGGCCTCCGGGGCCACGTGCAGGACGACGGTGCCGTAGGCCGTGCCGCTCATGCGGCCGTCGCAGACGCGGACCATGTCCCGGACGCCCTGTTCGAGGAGCTTCTTCGGCAGCGGCATGTTCGACACCTCCGGCATGCCGGGATAGCCCTTGGGGCCGCAACCGCGCAGGACGAGAACGGAGTCGGCGTCGACGTCGAGGTCCGGGTCGTCGATACGGGCGTGGAAGTCCTCGATGCTGTCGAACACGACGGCCCTGCCCCGGTGTTGGAGGAGGTGCGCGGAGGCCGCCGCGGGCTTGATCAGTGCTCCGTCGGGTGCGAGGTTGCCGCGCAGGACGGCGATGCCGCCCTCGGCGACGAGCGGTTCGGCGCGGGTGCGGATGACCTCGGGGTCCCAGATCGGGGCGTCGTCGAGGTGGTCGACCAGCGGTGTGCCGGTGACGGTCAGGGCGTCGGGGTCGAGCAGGTCGCGGACCTCGCGCAGGACGGCGAGGAGGCCGCCGGCGCGGTGGAGGTCCTCCATGAGGAAGCGGCCGGCCGGCTGGAGGTCGACGAGGACCGGCACGCGGGAGCCGATGCGGTCGAAGTCGTCGAGGGTCAGGTCGACACCGAGGCGGCCGGCGATCGCCAGGAGGTGGACGACCGCGTTGGTCGATCCGCCGACGGCGGCCAGCGCCACGATCGCGTTGTGGAAGGACGCCTTGGTCAGGAAGGTGGCCGGGCGCCGGTCCGCGGCGACCATGTCCACCACCAGGCGGCCGGTGCCGTGCGCGGCCTCCAGCAGGCGGCTGTCGGGGGCGGGGGTGCCGGCGACGCCGGGGACGACCGTGCCCAGGGCCTCCGCAACCACGGCCATCGTCGAGGCGGTGCCCATGGTGTTGCAGTGCCCGCGGCTGCGGATCATCGACGACTCGGAGCGGGTGAAGTCCTCCTGGGAGAGCGTGCCGGCCCGGACCTCCTCCGACAGCCGCCACACGTCGGTGCCGCAGCCCAGCGGCGTACCGCGGAAGGTCCCGTTCAGCATGGGCCCGCCGGGCACCACCACGGCGGGCAGGTCCACCGAGGCGGCGGCCATGAGCAGGGACGGGATCGTCTTGTCGCAGCCGCCCAACAGGACGACGCCGTCGATGGGGTTGGCCCGGAGCATCTCCTCGGTCGCCATCGCGGCCATGTTCCGCCAGAGCATGGCCGTGGGCCGCACCTGCGTCTCCCCCAGGGACACCACGGGCAGGTCCAGCGGGATGCCGCCCGCCTCGTACACGCCGTTGCGCACCGAGGCGGCCACCTCGTTCAGGTGCGCGTTGCACGGGGTGAGGTCCGAGGCGGTGTTGGCGATGGCGATCTGCGGGCGGCCGGTGAAGGCGTCCCCCGGTGCGCCGCGCCGCATCCAGGCCCGGTGGATGTAGGCGTTGCGGTCCTGTCCCGCGTACCACTGCCCGCTGCGGAGCGTCGTCGTGCCGGGGTGCTTCATCGGCGGACTCCTTCCAATAATCGACACGGTGGTCTAATTTTTGGAACGCCATGGAGCATACGCAGACGCTGGAGCCGGGCATCTCGAAACTCGTGCCGCGCCGGTGCCTCCTCGGGCCGCGGTGAGCGGCCGCGCGATGCGGGCGTTCGTGCTGACGGCCCCCGGGGAGTACGCGGTCCAGGAGGTCCCGGCGCCGGTGGCGGCTCCCGGCGAGGCCGTCGTCGACGTCGAGCGGGTCGGCGTGTGCGGTACGGACGTCGAGTTCTTCACGGGGGCGATGGCCTACCTCCATCAGGGGCACTGCGCCTACCCGTTGCGGCTGGGCCACGAGTGGGCCGGCCGGGTCGCGGCGGTCGGCGCGGGGGTCGATCCGGTGTGGGTGGGCCGGCGGGTCATGGGCGACACCATGCTCGGGTGCGGTGTCTGCCGTCGCTGCCGCCGGGGACATCAGCATGTGTGCGAGAAGCGGCAGGAGGTCGGCATCCGCGGGGCGCGGGACGGCGCCCTGGCGGAGCAACTCGCGGTGCCCGTCTCCTCGTTGCACGTCCTGCCGGACCCGGTCGACGCCGAACTGGGCGCGCTGGTCGAGCCGGGCGGCAACGCCCTGCGTGCGGCACGGGCCGCCGCACCGCGCCCCGGTGACCGGACCCTGGTCCTGGGCCCGGGAACCATAGGGCTGTTGGTCGCGATGTTCCTGCGGGCCGTCGGCGCGGAGGTGCACCTGATGGGCCGCACCGAGGACTCCATGACCTTCGCCCGCGCTCTGGGCTTCGAGCACGTGTGGACGGAGCAATCGGTCCCGGACCTGCCCTTCGACGCGGTCGTGGACGCCTCGAACGCCGTCCACCTGCCTGCCCTGGCACTGGAGTTGGTCGAGCCTGCCGGTCGGGTCGTGTACGTGGGACTGGCCGGTGAGCCCAGCCGGATCGACACCCGGACACTCGCCCTCAAGGACGTGACCGCGACGGGCGTCCTGTCCGGCTCCCCCGGCCTCGCCGACACCATCCGGGCCTACGCCGACGGATCCGTCGACCCGCGCCCACTGGTCGCCGCGACCGTCGCCCTGGACCAGGCCGGGCCCGTCCTCGCCGGAGAGCGGCCGGCCGGCGCCGGACCGGGACCGAAGATCCACGTGGACCCGCGACCGAGAATCCACGTCGATCCGCCACCGGCCTGACGGGGGATCCACCCGGCACGGAAATCCCCTTGGAGAGGCGGTACGGGCCACGGCAGGATGGGCGCGTCACCAGGCGTCCAGGGGGAACGGTGGGCATGCGGCGGAACCGGCTCGGGCAGACCAAGGTGCGGATCACGGAGCTTGGCTTCGGTGGCGGACCGCTCGGCGGGCTCTTCGCGCCGCTGGACGACGAGACCGCCGCGGGCGCCCTCGATGCCGCCTGGGACAGCGGGATCCGCTACTACGACACGTCCCCGCACTACGGCATCGGACACTCCGAGCGCCGCACCGGAGATCTGCTGCGCACCAAGCCGCGTGCCGAGGTGACGCTGTCGACGAAGGTCGGCCGGCTGCTGGTCCCGCAGGACCCGGAAGGCCGCATGGACGAGAGCTTCGCGGTGCCCGCCACCCACCGTCGCGTGTGGGACTTCACGCGGGACGGTGTGCTGCGCAGCGTGGAGGACTCGCTTCAGCGGATGGGCGTCGACCGTATCGACGTGCTGTTCCTGCACGACGCGGAGCAGCACTTCGAGGACGCCTTGCGCGAGGGCCTTCCGGCGCTCACCGAACTGCGGGCCCAGGGCGTGGTGGGCGCGATCGGCGCGGGGATGTACGACCCCGGTCGGCTGACCCGGCTGGTCGAGGAGTCGGACGTCGACGTCGTCATGCTGTCCGGCCGCTACACGCTCCTGGACCAGAGCGCCCTCGACACGCTCCTGCCCGCCTGCACGGCCCGCGAGGTCTCGGTCGTCGCGGCCTCGATCTTCAACTCCGGGCTGCTCGCCACGGCCCGGCCTCCAGAGGGCGCCACCTTCGACTACGCGCCCGCCGCGCCGCACCTGCTGGAGCGCGCGCACCGTATCGCCGACGTCTGCGAAGCACACGGCGTCACGCTCCCGGAGCTGGCGATGGCCTTTCCGCTCCGGCACCCGGCCGTCGCGGGCATCGTGGTCGGCATGCGCAGCGCCGACGAGGTGCACCGCAACGTGGCGGCGTTCGGCGCGGAGATCCCGGACCAGGTCTGGGACGACCTGCGCGGTGCGGGCCTGTTGGACGAGCGGGCGCCGGTGCGGGCCCGACCGTCGTCCGCCGCCGACCGTCGTACGGCTTAGGCTTGCCCGAACGGTGATCTGTGGGCCGCGGCCCGCGCAGGCCCGCCGGATCGACGCCCCGTGGGACGGGCGACACGAACGTGCCGGGCCGCCCCGTGGCCCGTACACCATCCCTGGCCTGTAGAACGTACCGAGAGATCACCATCTGCTCGGGAGCGCCCATGACCGGAATCCGCCGAAGCCGAAAGAGATCCGACGGAGCCCTCGACGCCATCGAGGCCCCGGACAACGTCGAGATGCTCGTCGGCGTGGTGACGGTGACGCTGCTGGTGGAGTTCCTCGGTGTGGTGTCCGGCTCCCCGGTGTGGCATCTCGGTCTGCTGATCTTCCTGCCGAGCACGGCGTCGGCGCTGTGCACCGTCGCGCAGACGAAGTTCGTGGCCGCGTGGACCACGCTCGTCATCACCCTCACCACGGTGGTGCGGCGCGAGAACGGGGGACGGTGGCTGGACGGGATCCTGCTGGTGCTGTTCACCATCGCGCTGGGGGCGATCTCCGTCTACGCCTGCCACCGGCGCATCAAGCGCGAGCACGAGATGCTCCGCCTGCGCACCACCGCCGCGGCGATGCAGCGGCACATCCTGCACCCCCTTCCGCTCGTCACCGACGAGGTCCTGGTCAACGGCGTCTACGAACCCGTGCAGGAGGACCGGCTCGTCGGCGGCGACATCTACGACGTCGTCGCCTCGCCGTGGGGCACGCGGGTGCTGATCGGGGACGTGCAGGGCAAGGGACTGGCCGCGGTGGGCGCCGCGTTCGCCGTGATCGGGGCCTTCCGCGAGGCGGCCTACCGCGAGCCGACGCTCACCGCGCTCGTCGACGCCCTGGACGCGGCGGTCGTCCGGCACAACACGTACGCCGAACAGACCGGCGACGACGAACGGTTCGTGACCGCGCTCATCATCGGCGTCGACGCGGAGACGGAGGCGCAGGTCGTCAACTGCGGCCATGTTCCTCCCTGGTTGGTGCACGACGGCGGTGTCTCCACACCGCACACGGACCCCGGTGTCCCGCTCGGTCTCGCCGAGCTGTCCGTCGAACCCACCACCGTGCACTGGTTCGACTTCCCGGCCGGCTCGACCCTGCTGCTGACCACCGACGGCCTCACCGAGACCCGCGACCACGACGGCGCGTTCTACCCGGCCGACGAGCGCGTGACGAGCCGCCTCGCCCTCTCCCCCACCGAACTGCCCCAGGCGCTCTACGAGGACGCCCGCGCGTTCACCGACAACGGGGCCCAGCACGACGACTTCGCCGTGCTCACCGTGCGGCGGACGCATCGGGACCCTATTCGGGGTGGGCGTCTGTGAGTTCGGGCTCCAGTCCCTCCGTCAACCCGGCAGGTCCGCGCCCCGCGTCGGTGCGCCAGGCCTCGAAGGCCCAGGTGGTGAGGGCGACGACGGCGAGACCGAGGAGCCAGCCGCCCACGACGTCGCTGAACCAGTGCACGCCGAGCGCGATCCGGGTGAAGCCGACGCCGAGCACGGACCCGACCGCGACGCACCAGCACAGCGGCCGCAGCGCACGCGGCACCAGCGGCAGCAGGACCAGCAGCAGGATCGCGAACGAGGTGGTCGCGGTCATCGCGTGCCCCGAGGGGAAGGAGAACCCCGGAGCGCGCGCGACCGGGTCCTCCAGGGACGGTCTGGCCCGTTCGACCACCGTTTTGACCAGCAGTCCGATCAGTCCGCCGGCCACGGCCGTCACCGCGGACCAGGCGGCCAGGCGCCAGGCCCGGCGGTAGAGCAGCCACCCGGTCAGCAGCGCGACGACCGCCCGCAGGGTGAGCGGGTCCCACACCCGGTCGGACAGGAACCGCAGGGTGTCGGTCCACTCGGGGTGCTGGAGGGCGGTCTCGTTCAACCGCCGTGCCGCGCCCGCGTCGAGACGGCGCAACGGCTGCCAGTGCCCCTCCACGAGGACGAGCAGCAGGCCGAAGGGAACGGCCGCTACGGCGGCGACCGCGGTCGAACCGAGCAGATGGATGCCGAATCTCCGGTCGGCCGTGCGGCGACGGAGGTCACGAAGGCGCCGGGCCGTGGCGCGGACCATCCCTCACACCCCCGGGTCGGCCGAGATCGGACCGGGCCGCCGCGCCCGCGAGGCCTCCAGCTGCGCGGCGAACGACAGCCCCAGGAAGAGGGCGATGGAGGTCAGGTAGGCCCACAGCAACAGCGACATGAAGGCGCTGAGCGGCCCGTAGATCGTGTCGAACGATCCGCTGATGTCCAGGTACAGGCTCAGCAGCCAGGTCAGAACCATCCACAGCACGAGGTACACGGCGGCGCCGAAGGCCAGCCAGGTGTAGCCGGGCTGTTTGCGCCGCGGGGACCGGCGGAAGATCGCGCTGGCCGAGAAGAGGGCGAGCAGGAAACCGAAGGGCCAGCGCAGGATCTCGCAGAGGGTCCGCGCGCCGCCGTCGAGGTGATACACCGTCACCGCCGCGGCGGCGATGTCACCGCCTGCCACCATCACGATGAACCCGAGGCCGAGCGGGATCCCGGCGCTGAGGGACATCACGAGGCCGCGCAGGTACTTCTGGTGGAAGGGGCGGTCGCGTTCGTTTCCGTAGATCCGGTTGGCGCCGCGTTCGATCTGGCACATCGCGGTGGTGACGTTGACCAGGGAGAAGAGCAGGCCGAACCAGAGGGCGATCTCGTCGCCGTCGCCCGCGCTGTGCCGGCTGCGGTCCAGTGCGTCGTCGACGACGTCGGCGCTGGGTCCCTGCGCGAGCCGGTGGATGGTCAGTTCGGCGAGTCGGCCGATGTTCTCCGTGTGCAGCGCGGTGGACAGCCCGACGAAGGCGATGGCCAGCGGGATCACCGACAGCACGGTCTGCAGGGCGAGCGCCCGGGAGTGGCTGAAGCCGTCGGCGTAGCGGAACCGCACGAAGGAGTCGCGCAGCAGCGGCCAGCGGCCGTAGCGGCGCAGCGAGGTCAGCGCCTCGTCGGCGGAGAGGTCGTCGCCGCTCATGTCGCGGGTCTCGGGGACCTTGGTGGCGGTGCCCATTCACTTCTCCCGGGTGGGCAGCAGGACGGTGAGCGCGCCGGGCCTGACCTCGGCGGCCAGACGCCGGCCGTGGGAGACCGGGTCGCCGTCGAGTTCTCTCGACTGCGGTGCGGCGAAGGCGAGTTCGGCGCGGCGGAAGGTGAAGAACTCCACCGGTACGCCCTTCTTGCCGGTGCCGTCGGGGGCGGGCGTGTCCACGGTCGTGGGCCTTGGGGTGTGCCTGTGCCCGCGCATCAGGATGCCGACGGCGCGCATCCAGCCGCCGGGTCCGCGCGGGTCGAGGATCAGCAGATCGAGCAGTCCGTCGTCGGGGCGGGCCGCCGGGACGAGGGTCAAACCGCCTTGTACGGTGCCGACGTTGGCGAGGAGCACCATCCGGGCCGTGCGGTGCAGGACGGGCCCGTCGTCGAGCCGGACCGTCAGCCGCATCCGGGGTGTGCGCAGGGTGCCGATGGTGGCGAGCACGTAGGCGGGCCAGCCGACGGCGGACTTGGCGCGGTCGTCGGTGTGTTCCAGCATCGCGGCGTCGAGCCCGGCGCCGGACATCGCAGCGAAGTGGGTGGGAGCGAGTCCGTCGCCCTCGATGCGGCCGAGGTCGAGGCGGTGCGGGGTGCCGGACAGCGCCGCGTCGAGGGCGGTCGCGGGGGTGAGCGGCAGGCCGAGGTTGCGGGCCAGCAGGTTGCCGGTACCGCAGGGCACCACGACGAGCGGGACGCCGGTGCCGGCCAGGGCGTCGGCGGCGGCCCTGATGGTGCCGTCACCGCCGCACACCACGACCAGTGCCGCCCCGTCACGGACGGCGCCGGCCGCCTGTCCCGTCCCGGGGTCGTCGGCGGTGGTCTCGATGAACTCCGGTGCGCGGTGGCCGTGTTGTTCGAGGATCCGCCGCAGCTTCTCGCGATCGGCCTCGCCGGTCACCGTCGGGTTGAAGATCACGGCGGTACTGCCGGGCGCGCGCTCCTCTACGGCGGCGGCGGCCTCGGCGTGCCCGCTGCGCGGCGAGGGTACGGCGGCCACGGACCCGTCGGTGAACAGGGCCCGCCAGACGATCGCCAGGGACAGGGCGCCGTTGGCCATGCCGCCGATCACGTCCGTGGGGTGGTGCATGCCACGGTAGAGCCGGGAGACGCCGACGATCAGCGGCACCAGGAACAGCAGCCCGGCCAGCGGCCACCGCCACGGCCTGCGGACCCGGGACAGGACGAGGACCCCGAGTCCGGCGTAGAGCGCGGTGGCCGCGCCGGTGTGGCCGGAGGTGTAACTGGACGTGGGCGGTGAGGCGTCGAGGCGGTCCACGTCCGGGCGGGTGCGGTCCACCGACTCGGTGACGACCAGGAACACCAGCGCCTGGAGCGAGACGGCGACGGCGAGGAAGACCGCCTGCCGCCACCTCGGCAGCCGGGGTACGAGCAGCAGGGCCACGCAGGTGACCAGGGTGACGGCGATGACCGTGAGGGTGTTGCCCGCCTCCGAGCCGACGTACGACAGCGAGGTGAGCGGCCCCGTACGGATCCTCTCGAACCCCTCGTTGACGTGGTCCTCGACCGTCAGCGGCCACACGTGCCGGGCGGGGCCCGTGATCAGGAGCCCCACCCCCACGACCAGAACCGCCTGACAGACGGTCAGCGACCCGATCCGGGCCGCGGTGATGCCGGTGCCACGGGGCAGGACGGGAGACCGGCCCGACCGGACCGCTCCGGCCCCGTCCCCGGTCGCTCCTGCGGCTCTTCCCGGTGTGGCGATCGGCATCGGGGCTCCCACGGGTCTGCGCCTCGCGGCGGTCCTCGGCGGGTGCCGTCCGCACCCGATGAACCCGCGTGTGCCCCCGATGCGGCCGCGCAGACGCTCGGTGGTGCGGGAATCCACCGATCAGCGCCCTCGACCGTGCACGGAAGGGACCTGTGGGACGAGCGGCGGCGGTGCGCGATTCCGACGACCGCGATCCTCGATGCGGCGACCGCTCGGCGACAATGACCGGATGGAAGAGGGAGCGATGGCAGGGGATACGAGCGAGATCGTTCTGAGCAGACAGGATCTCCGTGAGGTCGCCGGGTTCGCCGCGGCGTGTGCGGAGTCGGTGCTCGAGGTCTTCGAGGCCGATCAGCCGGACGACCCGCGCCCGCGAGAGGCTGTCCGTGCCGCGTGGGAGTTCGCTCGGGGCGGCGAACGCGGCAAGTCCCTGCGGGACACGGCGTCGGCGGCCCTCAAGGCGGCCAAGAGCGCGCAGACCGCGGCAGCCCGCGAGGCGGCATGGGCGGCCATGTCCGCGGCGGGCGCCGCATACCTGCATCCCCTGGCCAAGGCCACCCAGGTCAAACACATCCTCGGGGCCGGCGCCTACGCGGCCAGAGCGGCCGAACTCGTCGCCGGTGACGACCAACGGGCCGGCGCAGAGTTCCTCGATCAGGCGGTACGCCGTGCGACACCGGTCGTCGTCGACGTACTCAACCGCTTCCCGGCGGCGCCCGACGGGGGCGGACGGGTGGGGGAGTTGATCCGCGCACTGGACGCCGACCTTCGCTCGCTCACCGTCACCGAGTGATCCCGCCGGACTTCCAGAGGCGGCGTCGGGAGCGAGAGCGAGCTGACGGGTGATGCGGGAGCGGCACACGGCGCGTGCGTCGGCCAGATTGACGAAAAGGTCCACGATCTCGCCGGGGGCCGCCGGCGCACGCGGTCATTCGGCTGATTCAGTTTCCGGAGTCAGGGCTCGCCGCCCAATGCTCGACGAGCGCCGGCCACCAATCCGGGTGTTCGCTCACGACCTCGACCAGCGCGGGACATGTACCCCGCATCGCCAGCGCGTAGTTGTCCCAACCGCCGTAGCCGCGCATCTCGGGATTGCGCAGCGAGACCACCAGGCCGTAGGACAGGACGTCCGCGAGCATTCGCGCGAGGCAGAGCACATGGACGCGCCGATATTCGTCCGACGGGACATCGGCGTTCTCGTAGAAGTGGGCATGCAGCCAATAGTCCGCGGCGATGCACTTCTCGAAGTCCTGGATCCGCTCCATTCCGTTGTAGATGGCCGTCGCAGCGGCGATGCCGTTGTTGACGGCCGTCTGACGCGTGAGTTCCCGGGTCTGCCACGCCGCGACGAGCAAGGACACCACCACACCGATGGACGCGATGAACCCGAAAATGGTGGTCACTTGGCCCCCCGGCGCAGAGTATCGATGCCCTACCCCTGGCCAGTGATCCATTAACGGCCCACATCATCGGGCTCGGTCCACAAGGGTGCAGGTCACGCCCAGGCGGTCACCGGTACGAACGAGCTGTCCGACCTGAACAAGTCTGTTCCGTCCGTCAGTTCCACGCGTAGTTGGTAGTTGTAGTGCCGCAGGTAGTACCCGGGGTAGTTGTACGACTCGAAGCGGACGGCGGTCGATGTCGTGCCCGTGCGGGCTGTGAACGTGGCGTCCTTGGCGAACGTCGATGTGCCGTCGTTGGCGTCGAAGCGGGCGCGGAAGTCGTAGTGGCGGAGGTAGTTGCCGGCGGAGTCGCGGAAGGAGAAGGCGTTGGAGTCCGTCAGGCCGGGGACGACCGTGAAGGTGGATGCCTGCTTTTCGGCGGTGGTGCCGGCGGCGGTGACCACGGGGAGGTTGAGCAGGGCGGACTGTTCCTGCCAGTAGCGGGTGGTGTAGTTGGCGGACCGGAGGGAGCGGGAGACGTTCGTGGCGAGGGTCGGGCCGCCCGAGACCGTCTCCTTGATGACCGTGAAGTGGCGGGCCGTGCCGGACACGGACGGAAGGGCCTTCGGGGCGGACCACGTGGCGAACGTGTCGTAGCTGTCGCTGTAGTAGTACGTGCCGTCGCCGTACCCGTCGAAGAAGATCCGCCAGGCGCCGTTGTCGAGTTGGACGACCGACGGGCCCTCGCGGTAGCTGCCCCAGCCGGCCCAGTCGCCGGTCCTCGAGATCGTGTAGGGGCCGTTGAGGCTGGAGGCCGTGCCGTACTCGATGTACTTCGCCGTCTCGTTCTTGGTGAAGGCGTGGTAGGTCGAGCCGACCTTCACGATGTACGTGTCGATGTGGTTGGCGCCGATGCCGGACAGGGCGACCGGTGAACTCCAGGCCGTGAGCGCCGAGTTGGTGGCCCTGAGCCGGTACGGCGTGAAGATCCACTCGTCGCTGGTGAGCGAGCAGGACACGATGACGTTCACGCTGCCGTCGCTGTCGACGAACCACTCCGGCGCCCACGCCCGGGACAGGCCGCTGATCGGGACCGTGTAGTCGTACAGGAACGTCCAGTTGGCCCGGTCGGCGCTGCGTGCGAAGCCGATGGTGGTGGAGACGTCCTGCCAGGTGTGCGTGGTGTAGGTGACGTAGTAGTAGCCGTCGGTGTGCTTGAAGACGCTCGCGTCGCGGATCCTGTTGCTGGGCGGCGTGTAGGCGGAGGCCTTCAGGAGCCGGAAGTCGGTGGCGTCGTCGGACTGGTAGACGTTCACCGTCCCGTCGTTGCTGTTCAGGAACGGCACGATGGTGTACCGCGTCGCGGAGCCGCTCGCCGGGGCGGCGGCCAGGGCCGTGCCGAGCAGACCGGGGACTTCGCCCAGGACCAGCGCCGAGGCGGGCAGGGCGGCCATCGCGCGCAGCAGGGTGCGGCGGGAGGGAGTGGCGGGGCTGTGCGACATGGACGGCTCCATTATGTCCGCTATTTCGAACACAGTTCGGTAAGTCGGTCAGAAGGTAAGGGTGGGGCAGGTGCACGTCAATGGATTGAGCATGGCTGGATGTCGTCTGTGTGAATCCTGTGTTGCACCTTCAACTCCGCGCGACACAGAGGACGTTCGACATCCCGTACCGCAACTCGCACCACCCCGCCGCATCGGACGTTACTGTTCGGTAGACCGCGCCGCGCTTCCGGAGGTGCCCCCATGACGCCCGACCGTTCCGCAGGCCTCGCCGAGTCCGCCCGTGCGCTGGCCGCCGGGGAGGTGACCGCCCGGACGCTGGTCGAGCAGGCGCTGGCCCGGATCGAGGCCACGCAGCCGACTCTCAACGCCTTCCGAATCGTGCGGAGTTCGGCCGCGCTCGCCGAAGCCGACGCCGCCGACAAGGAGTTGGCCGCCGGGGTGCGCAAGCCGCTGCTCGGTGTGCCGGTGGCCGTCAAGGACGACACGGACGTGGCCGGCGAGCCGACCGCGTTCGGCTGCGCGGGCGAATTCCCACCGGCCGCTCAAGACGGCGAAGCCGTACGGCGGTTGCGGGCGGCCGGCGCCGTCGTCATCGGCAAGACCAACACCTGCGAGCTGGGCCAGTGGCCCTTCACCGAGGGGCCCGCGTTCGGCGCGACCCGCAACCCCTGGCACCCGGAGCACTCCCCCGGCGGCTCCTCGGGCGGGTCGGCCGCCGCCGTCGCCGCCGGTCTCGTGCCCGCCGCGCTCGGCTCGGACGGCGCCGGATCGGTACGGATCCCCGCCTCCTGGACCCACCTCGTCGGCATCAAGCCACAGCGCGGCCGCATCTCCACCTGGCCGCGCGGCGAGTCCTTCCAGGGCATCACCGTCAACGGCACACTCGCCCGCACGGTCGCCGACGCGGCCCTGCTGCTCGACGCGGCGAGCGGCAACCACGCGCGCGACCCGCACCGGCCGGAGACCATCAACGCCTCCGAGGCCGCGGCACGCGAACCCGGGCGGCTGCGCATCGCCCTCTCCCTCAAACCGCCCTTCACCGCCCTGCCCGCCCGCCTCCGACCGGAGGTACGCGCCCGGGTGCTCCAACTCGCCGAGCGCATCAGCGCGTTGGGGCACATCGTCGAGGAGGCCGACCCCCCGTACGGCCAGATCGGGCTCGCCTTCCTCCCCCGCGCCACCGTCGGCCTCGCCGAACGCGTCCGCGAGGCGCCGCACCCCGCGCTCCTGGACCGCCGCACCCGCGACGCCGCCCGGCTGGGCCGACTGCTCGGCGGAGCGCCACTGCGGGCGGCCCGGCGCGCGGAGACGGTCCAGCACCGCCGTATCGGCGGGTTCTTCGGGTCGTACGACGTGATCCTCGCGCCGACCACGGCAGCTCCCCCACCGCGCGTCGGCGCGATGCTGCCGCTGAGCGGATTCGCGACGGACCGCGCGATGGTCGCCGCCTGTCCCTACGCGTGGCCGTGGAACGTGCTGGGCTGGCCCGGGGTCAACGTCCCGGCCGGGTTCGTCGAGGGCGGGCTGCCCGTCGGCGCGCAGTTGCTCGGACCGGCGGGTTCCGAGCCGCTGCTGATCTCGCTCGCCGCGCAACTGGAGGCGGAGCTGCGCTGGCACGAGGCGTGGCCGCCGCAGGAGGCGCACACGGACTCCCCTGCCGTATAGGCGAGTTGGGGCCGTTCCGTGTGGCCGGGTCCGTCCCCCGTGGCCTGCCCGTACCCTGTGACCATGGACGATGTGTCGTTGGTCGGGCTCATGGGGCGGGTCACCGGGACGGTGGGCCCCGGGCTCGTCGGCGAGGTGATCGTCCGGGTGCGCGGCGGGGCCGAGCACTTCCTCGCGTACGCCGCCACGGGGACCGACCGGATCGAGCAGGGCACGGTCGTCATGGTCGTCGAGCATCTGCCGCCCAGGACGGTCTACGTAACAGCCGCGTACGACAGTTGAGCGTGCTCCGCCCCAGGTGAGAGCGTTACGCGTCAAGATGGCAACAAGGAAAGGCCGTCGTCTTCTCCCTTGCGCGGGACAGGCGCACACTCCCTTCGTTCGGTGCTTCAAGTGCACCATCAAAAGGGGGCGTTGCCGATGGTTGTCGGCGTCGTTGCGGGGGTGGCGGTTGTCGCCGTTCTCGTACTTATCGGTCTGTTCAAGTCGATGTGGCGGGTCGCGGAGCCGAACGAGGCACTCATCATCTCGGGCTCCAAACACCGTACCGAAGGCCTTGAGCCGGGCATGGGATTCCGCATCGTCACGGGGCGCGGCACGCTGGTGCTGCCCGGCGTGCAAGCGGTGCGCAAGCTCTCCCTCGACCTGAACGAGACAGAACTGCACGTGGACTGCGTGACCTCCCAGGGCATTCCGCTCAAGGTGCGGGGCGTGGTCATCTTCAAGGTCGGCGACGACTTCGTGTCGATCGCCAACGCGGGCCGTCGTTTCCTCGATCAGCAGAAGTTGATGTCGGAGCGGGTGCACAACGTCTTCGCCGGTCATGTCCGGTCCATCGTGGGCGGGTTGACGGTCGAGGACATGATCCGCGACCGGGACAAGCTCACCGGGCAGACCCGGGCCGCCTGCGGTACGGAGATGGAGAAGCTGGGTTTAATCGTGGACTCGCTGCAGATCCACGAGATCGAGGACCCGACGGGGTACATCAAGAACCTGGCGATGCCGCACGCGGCGGCCGTGCAGCGGGACGCTCGGATCGCGCAGGCGGAGGCGAACCGGCGGGCCACGGAGGCGGAGCAGGCCTCGTTCGCGCGGATGGCGGAGGCCACCCGCGACAGCGAGATCCTCCAGGCCGGCTACCAGGCCGAGCGGGACAAGGCGGCGGCGGAGGCGCGGCAGGCCGGTCCGCTCGCGGACGCGGCGGCCCGACAGCAGGTCGTGGTCCAGGAGACCCGGGTCGCCGAACTCGAGGCGCAGCGGCGGGAACAGCAGCTCCAGGTGGACGTCCGCAAGCCGGCGGACGCGAAGGCCTACGAGAAGCGCACCCTCGCCGAGGGCGAGCGCGACGCCCGGATCTCGGGGGCCGAGGCCAAGGCGAGGGAGACGGAACTGGCGGCCGCCGCCGAGGCGACCCGGGTCAGGGCGACCGGTGAGGCCGAGGCGGCCGCCGTGCAGGCGAAGGGTCTCGCGGCGGCCGAGGCCACCAGGGCCAAGGGGCTCGCCAAGGCGGAGGCCATCAAGGCGAGGGCCGCGGCCCTCGCCGAGAACCAGGAGGCCGTGGTCGCCCAGCAACTCGCCGAGAACTGGCCGGAGATCGTGCGGGCGGGCGCGTCCGCCTTCGGCAACGTCGACAACATGGTCGTCCTCAACGGGGCGGACGGCCTGGCCGACATGCTCGCCAAGGCGCTCACCATGGGCGGCACCGGGCTCGGCCTGGCCCGGCAGCTGCTCGCCACGATGAACCAGAACGGGCAGGCCCCGAACGGGACTTCGGCCCTGAACGGCGGCACCACACCGCCGGCGCAGAAGGTGCCGGTGGACAAGGAGGCATAAGGGAGGCGCAGGGGAACGGGGGCGGGTGAGCGGCGCGATCGTGATCCCGACAGCGTGCCCGGGGGCCCTCTTCACGGAGGGCCCCTCTACGCTGCCTCCGTGACTGCGCATACCGATGAGAACGTTCCCGGCCGTTCCGGCCCGACTGCCACCACCGAGGCCGATGCCCGCAAGGTGGGCCGCGTCCGCACCGAGTACGCCCCCGCGCACGACGGCGACCCCGACCCGGGGGAGATCGTCTGGACCTGGGTGCCCTTTGAGGAGAACGACGGCCGCGGCAAGGACCGTCCCGTGCTCGTCGTCGCCCGCGAGGCCGCCGGCACGCTGCTGGCCGTACAGCTCTCCAGCAAGCGGCACGACGGCGACCGCGAGTGGGTGGCGATCGGCAGCGGACCGTGGGACAACTCCGGACGGGACTCGTGGGTCGACGTCGACCGGGTGCTGCGCCTGCACGAGCAGGGCATGCGCCGCGAGGCCTGCGCGCTGGACCGCGGCCGGTTCAACCTCGTACGCAACCGGCTGGCGGAGCGCTACGGCTGGAGCTGACGCTCCGGAAAAGCCCGTACGAAAGCCGCTCGGACCGCATGCCCCGGCGTGCGGTCCAGGATTCCGAAGACCACGTGCTCGAAGGTCCCCGCGAACCGGCCGTCGGGGCCGAGCAGCGTGCGGAAGGCGCCCGCCACCTGCGCCGGGTCGTTCTGGAAGACCCCGCAGCCCCAGGCGCCGAGAACCAGGCGCCGGTAGCCCTGGGCGGCGGCCGTCTCGAGGACCCGCTCGGCGCGGGTCGCGAGGGCGGCCGGCAGGTCGGCGGTCCGCTCGGGTGCCCGCTGCTTGATGACGCCCGCGTTCGGTGCCGCGGCGGTCAGGAAGCCTGTCGTGTACGGCTCGTCCAGCAGGCCGCCGCGGTCGTCGCGGAAGACGGGGACGGCCGGTGAGTGGATGACGCGGTCCGTGTAGAACGGGTCGCGGTCGGCGCGGTGATGGTCGTAGAACTCCCGGGCCTGAAGCAGGCAGGTGTACAGCGCGGAGGCACGGCACAGGGCCTCCTCCTGCGCCTGGGCGCCGTTCAGGAAACCGCCGCCCGGATTGCGGGCCGAGGCGAAGTTCAGGACGGCCGCGTCGCCGCCGAGCCTGCGGGCGGCCTCCAGGCTGCTCTCGCCGGTCACCTCGAAGAAGGTGTCGACCGGCGCGCCCGGGGGCACCTGTACGGGCTCCGGCCCGTACATCCGCGTGCCGGCCCGGGCCGCCTCGATCGGCGCGGCCAGGGACACCTCGCGTCCGTCGGACGCCCGGTACGAACCGGCCGCCACGATCTGCTCGGTCTGCTGGGCGAGACCGCGCAGGCGCGCGCTCATGGCGCCACCCCCGTGGGCGCCATCCTCGCGTGCCGTGCGCGTTCCCCCGTCGTACTCATGGACGAATCGTCGGTGATGCCGGTGGTGCTCCGCAACGGAGTTTTCCCGTTCCCGCAAACGCCCAGGAAAGCCTCAGCAAACAGCCGGAAGGGAAAGATTACCGAGCCGGAACGTGCCACTACGCACCCTTGTGCGATTCGGCGCGAGGGTTTTGGCTGGGACGAGCGCCGCCTCCCGGAGGGCCTCTCCGCCGGGGTGGTGGCATGGTGGAATCTCCAGGAGGGATCCTGATATGTCCGATTCGGTGAGTGACTGTACGGAGAACCGCTCCGCAGTCACCGAGGCCGAGGTGGAGGCCCTGGTACGGGGCATCTGCTTCAAGACCGGCCCGCCCCGCACCATCGGGGTCGAAGTGGAATGGCTCGTCCACGAGCTGCGCATCCCGCAGCTCCCCGTGACACCCGAACGGCTCGAAGCGGCCTACGCCTCGCTGCGGACCGTTCCCCTGAAGTCGGCGCTCACCGTGGAGCCCGGCGGCCAGCTGGAACTCAGCTCGCCGCCCGCCGCCTCGCTGACGGAGTGCATCGCCACCGTCTCCGCCGACCTCGACGCCGTCCGCTCGGCTCTCGCCGAGCACGATCTCGGCCTTGTCGGCGTCGGCCAGGACCCATGGCACTCTCCACGCCGGTTCCTGCACGAGCCGCGCTACGACGCCATGGAGGCCTGCCTGGACCGTGCGGGCCCGGCGGGCCGCGCCATGATGTGCACCACGGCCTCCGTACAGGTCTGCCTGGACGCCGGGCACGAGGAGCCGGGACCGCTCGGTCTCGGGCGGCGCTGGTGGCTGGCGCACCAGCTGGGCGCGGTCCTGGTGGCCGCATTCGCCAACTCCCCGCTCGCCACCCGCCGGCCCACGGGCTGGCGCTCCACCCGGCAACTGGTGTGGACGGAGATCGGCCCGGGCCGTGCGGGCGGGCCCGCGCTGGACGGCGAACCGCGCGAGTCCTGGGCCCGGCACGTCCTGGACGCGCCGGTGATGTGCGTACGGCGGGGCGAGGGGCCGTGGGACGTACCGGAGGGGCTGACCTTCCGGGAGTGGACCAGGTCGGGGGCGCCGAGGCCGCCGACCAGGGAGGACCTCGACTACCACATCTCGACGCTGTTCCCGCCGGTCAGGCCGCGCGGTCATCTGGAGCTGCGCATGATCGACGCGCAGCCCGGCGACGACGGCTGGATCGTGCCGCTCGCCGTGACCGCGGCGCTCTTCGACGACCCGGAGGCCGCCGAGACCGCCTACCGCACGGTGAAGCCGCTGGCCGAGCGTGCCGTGGGGCGGCCCGCGCCGCACAACCCGCTGTGGCTGGACGCGGCCCGGTACGGCCTGGCCGACCCGGAGCTGCGGGAGGCGGCGGTGACCTGCTTCGTGGCGGCCCTCGAGGCCCTGCCCCGGCTGGGCGCCGACGCCTCCGTCACGGACGCGGTGGCCGCGTATCTCAACCGCTATGTCGTCCAGGGCCGTTGCCCCGCCGACGACCTGCTCGACCGCCTGCGCGGCACGGACAGCCGCGCCCTCGGGAAGGACATCCGCACATGACCGACCCCGCCCCCGATGCCGAGTCGCTCCGGGAACGGGCACTCACCACCCTGACCACCGCCCGGGAGCGCACCACGCTGCTGACCAGCTGCGTGGAGGACCCGGACCTGACCGCCCAGCACTCGCCGCTGATGTCGCCCCTGGTGTGGGACCTGGCGCACATCGGCAACCAGGAGGAGCTGTGGCTGCTGCGGGCCGTCGCCGGGCGCGAGGCGATGCGTCCCGAGATCGACGGCCTGTACGACGCCTTCGAGCATCCCCGCTCCGAACGCCCCTCGCTGCCGCTGCTGCCGCCCGCCGAGGCACGCAGCTACGCGGCCGAGGTGCGCGGGCGGGTGATGGACGTGCTGGAGAGCGCCGACTTCCACGGCACGCGGCTCACGGAGGCGGGCTTCGCCTTCGGGATGGTCGCGCAGCACGAACAGCAGCACGACGAGACGATGCTGATCACCCATCAGCTCCGCACGGGCCCGCAGGCCCTGACCGCCCCGGACCCGGACCCGGTCCCGCTGTTCACCGGGCCGGCCGAAGTCCTCGTCCCCGGCGGCCCGTTCACCATGGGCACCTCCGACGAGCCGTGGGCGCTGGACAACGAACGCCCCGCGCACCGGCGCGAGGTGGCGCCCTTCTACATCGACACGACCCCCGTCACCAACGGCGCCTACCAGGCGTTCATCGAGGACGGCGGCTACGACACCGAGCGCTGGTGGGCGCCCGAGGGCTGGGCGCACATCCGCCGCAACTCCGTGTACGCCCCGCTGTTCTGGCGCCGGGACGGCAAGCAGTGGCTGCGGCGCCGCTTCGGGGTCACCGAGGTGGTGCCGCCGAACGAGCCGGTGCTGCACGTGAGCTGGTACGAGGCCGACGCGTACGCCCGCTGGGCCGGGCGCCGGCTGCCCGCCGAGGCCGAGTGGGAGAAGGCGGCCCGCTACGACCCGGCGGGCGAGCGCACCATGCGCTATCCGTGGGGCGACGCGGATCCGGCGCCCGAGCACGCCAACCTGGGCCAGCGGCATCTGCGCCCGGCTCCGGCGGGCAGCTATCCGGCGGGCGAGTCGCCGCTCGGGGTACGGCAGTTGATCGGCGATGTGTGGGAGTGGACCGCCAGCGACCTGACCCCCTATCCGGGGTTCGTGGCGTTCCCGTACAAGGAGTACTCGGAGGTGTTCTTCGGGCCGGAGTACAAGGTGCTGCGCGGCGGTTCGTTCGCCGTGGACGAGGTCGCCTGCCGGGGCACGTTCCGCAACTGGGACTACCCGATCCGGCGGCAGATCTTCTCCGGGTTCCGCACGGCCCGCACGGGAGACGTCTGATGTGCCGTCACCTGGCGTACGTGGGGCCGCCGGAGCCGCTCGGGCGACTCCTGGTGGAGCCGGCGCACAGCCTGTACCGGCAGTCGTGGGAGCCGCGGCGGCAACGGTACGGGACCGTCAACGCCGACGGTTTCGGAGTCGGTTGGTACGCCGACGGGGACCCGATGCCGGCCCGGTACCGGCGGGCCGGGCCGATCTGGGCCGACCTGTCCTTCGCCGATCTGGCCCGGGTGGTCCGTGCGGGGGCCCTGCTGGCCGCCGTGCGGGACGCGACCGTGCCGGGTGCGGACGGGGAGGCCGCGGCGGCGCCGTTCGCCGCGGGGCCCTGGCTGTTCAGCCACAACGGCGCCGTCAAGGGCTGGCCGGGTTCGCTCGCGCCGCTGGCGCGGAACCTGCCCGCGGTCGATCTGCTGTCGCTCGAGGCACGCAACGACTCCGCTCTCGTATGGGAGTTGGTGCTCGCCCGGCTGCGCGGCGGCGATTCCATGGGCCAGGCACTGACCGACGCGGTTCCGGAGATCGCCGCGGCGGCTCCGGGGTCCCGGCTGAACCTGCTGCTCACCGACGGCGCGACCATCGCCGCGACCGCCTGGGGCGACACCCTCTGGTACCTCGCCCGGCCCGGCCACAGCGTCGTCGTGGCGTCCGAGCCCTACGACGACGACACCCGGTGGCAGGAGGTCCCCGACCGCACCCTGCTCTCGGCGAGCCGCACCGAGGTGCTGCTCACCCCCCTCAAGGAGCCGAACGACACGCCGGCTCCCGCACCGTCGAAGGAGCCGCGTTCGTGAGTCCCTTCCTTCTCACCCGCACCCTGCCCGAGGACGCCACCGAGGCCGCGCTGCGCGCCGACGTCCAGCGCGGCCTCACCGACAGTCCCAAGACGCTGCCGCCGAAGTGGTTCTACGACGCGCACGGCAGCGACCTGTTCGAGCAGATCACCGAGCTGCCCGAGTACTACCCGACGCGCGCCGAGCGGGAGATCCTGATCGCCCGCTCCGGGGAGATCGCCGAGGCGACCGGGGCGCGCACCCTCGTCGAACTCGGCTCCGGTTCCTCGGAGAAGACGCGCTACCTGCTCGACGCGCTGACCGGCCTCGACACGTACATCCCGGTCGACGTCAGCGAGAGCGCGCTCACCCAGGCAGGCCAGGCGCTGATCGCCGAGCGCCCCGGGCTCCGAGTGCACGCGCTGATCGCCGACTTCACCGCCGCGCTGACGCTGCCGGACGCGCCGGGGCCCCGGCTGGTGGCGTTCCTCGGCGGCACGATCGGCAATCTGCTGCCCGCCGAACGGGCCGTGTTCCTCGCCGCGATCCGCTCGCTGCTGTCACCGGGTGATGCGCTGCTGCTCGGCACGGATCTGGTCAAGGACGAGGGAGTGCTGGTCCGGGCGTACGACGACGCGGCCGGGGTGACGGCCGCGTTCAACAAGAATGTCCTGACCGTGGTCAACCGCGAGCTGGACGCCGACTTCCATCTCGACGCCTTCGACCATGTCGCGCTGTGGGACTCGGAGAACGAGTGGATCGAGATGCGGCTGCGCTCGCGCGCCGAGCAGACCGTGAAGATCCCCGCGCTCGACCTGGCCGTCGACTTCGGCGTCGACGAGGAGCTGCGCACCGAGATCTCGGCGAAGTTCCGGAAGGAGGGTGTGCGTACCGAACTGTCTACGGCCGGGCTGGAGTTGGCCCGCTGGTGGACGGACGACGGGGGCCGCTTCGCGCTGTCGCTGAGCGTGGCGACCTGAGGCGCTGTCACTGAGCGCGGCGCGCTGAGCGGCCGGCCCCCGTCGTCCGAGTGTCGGTCAGTCGATGGTGTTGAGCGTCTCGGTGATCTGCCGGGACGCCCGCTTGGCCTCCGTGGCCGGGTCGGCCCCGCCGAGCACCTTGGTCATGTACGCCTTGATGGGGTTGTCCGCCTCCACGGCACCCCATTGAGCCGTACTGGGGGTCGCCCGCCCTCGCGCGGCTCCGGCCGCCATGGCGGCGACCCCCTGCTCGTCGGCGACGGCCTGGGCGAGGGACTTCTTGTTGGGCACGTAGTTCATCGCCTCGGCCAGCCGGGTGTTCCACTTCGCGCCGGCGAGGGCCGCGACGACGGCGACGGCACCGTCCTGGTCGTGCGTGTTGTTCGGTACGACGAGGTCGGAGCCGCCGGTGAAGACGGCGCCGGGCCGGCCGGCCGTTCTGCCGGGGACGGGGAAGAAGCCCAACTTGCCTTCGAGTTCCGGGTTCTGCTGGACCACGGTCCGGGCGAGCCCGGGGACGGCGATGATCTGGGCGACCTTGCCCTTGGCGAACTCGCCCGCCTGTGGGGGGTGTTCCTCGTCGGCGTCGACCGGCCCCTTGCCGAGCGCCTGGAGACGCCGGTAGAAGTCCATCCCGCGCAGGGCCGCCGGGGTGTCCAGCGTGCCCCGCCAGCCACCGCCGTCGCCGTCGTCCGCGAGTTCGCCGCCCTCCTCCCAGATGAAGCCGGCCAGGGTGTACCAGTCCTGTCCGGCGAGGTAAATGCCCTGGTTGCCGCCGGAGTTGAGCTGTTCGGTGAGGTCGAGCCAGTCGTCCCGGGTGCGCGGCGGCGCCTTGACGCCCGCCTGCTGGAACAGGTCCTTGCGGTAGATGACGACGCGGTTGGCGGCGTACCAGGGGATCCCGTACTGGTGGCCGATGAACTGCCCCGGCTCGGCGAGGCCGGGCAGCCAGTCGCGGCTGCCCCAGTGCAGCCTCGACTCCAGTGTCAGGTCGAGCAGCCGGTCCCGCTCCACGTACTGCGAGACCTGGGTGTTGCCGACCTCGATGACGTCGGGTCCGTCGCCGGTGTCCTTGTCGAGCGCGGCCTGCACCTTGTCGCCGATGCCGGTCCATTCCTGGATGCGGATGTCGAGCCGGAGGTTGTCGTGGGCGCGCTCGAACTCGGCGGTGAAGTCGCGCACGAAGTCCGCCGAGGCGCTGTCCTTCATCAGCCAGACCTGGACGGAACGCCGGTCGCTCGCGCCACCGGGCACGAGTCCGCAGGCGCTGACGAGACCGAGCGGGGCGAGGGTGAGCAGGCTGCGGCGTCTCACGAGGGTCCTGTTCTGTCTGACGACAACTGTCTGCGGACAGGGGGAACGGGCCCGACATGGGGGGACGAGCGCAGAGCTCGTACGGGTGTGCAGGAGTTTGGTATGGACCAATGCGGACGTCAAGAGGTAACGGTTCGACCGGCCGGACGTCTCGCGCTCCGCCGCAGCTTGGGGCACGGTGGAGTGACGCGTGACACACGTGACGTTCCGTTCATCACGGACGCACGGAGAGGAGCACCCGCATGTCGAATCACACCTACCGGGTCACCGAGATCGTGGGGACCTCGCACGAGGGGATCGATCAGGCCATTCGCAACGGCGTCGGCCGTGCCTCACAGACCCTGCGCAACCTCGACTGGTTCGAGGTGACGCAGGTGCGCGGCCAGATCGAGGACGGGGACATCGCGCACTGGCAGGTGGGCCTCAAGGTCGGCTTCCGCCTGGACGAGTCGGACTGAGGCCGCTCTCCGTCAACCTGGTGCGGCTCAGGTCCGCCCGTCCTTCTCCTGCACCGCGTTCAGGGCGTCGGAGGGGGCGGTCCAGCGGGCGCGAACGACCCTGAAGCCGGCGCGCCGGGCCTCCTCGCACACCAACTCGTCGTCGTCCACGAACACCTGGACCGTTCGGGTGCGGGCGAGCCGGCGCAGCACCTCCAGCTTGGTGCGGCGAGCCGGCCTGCGGTCGTCGTTGCGCCGCATGTGGACCCGCCCCTCGGGCAGCCCGTGCGCGGCGAGCCAGGCGAGCGTGTCGCGCCGGCAGCGCTCGGGTCGCCCGGTCAGATAGACGACCTCGCACTCCTCGGCGCTCGTCAACGCCAGCGCGACACCCTCCGGAATGGGTGGATCGTGCGGCGCCGCGGTGAAGAACGCGTCCCAGTCCCGCGGGCTCCGTTCCAGGAAGCGCTGCCGATGAGCCGTATCGGCAAGGGTGTTGTCCACGTCGAACACGGCGAGGGGCCGTCCGCTGCTGTCGGTCACGTGATCAACCCTAGTCAGCTTCGGGGCGCGCGGAGTCGGTACGGTCTGCGCATGGTCTTCTACGTTCACGCGCAGGACGAGCCCGATGTGGGCGCCGAGTTGGACAGTCTCGCCGAGGCGCACTGGTCGTACATGGACGGCTTCGCCGACCGGCTGATACTCCGCGGACCCACCCTGTCCGAGGACGGCTCCGAGCACACCGGAAGCGTCCATGTCGTCGACATGACCGACCGCGCGAGCGTGGAACGGTTCGCGACCGAGGAGCCGTTCTGGCAGGCGGGCCTGTACCGGGAGGTCACGGTGACCCGGGCGCTCGTGCTGGTCGAGGGCGAGGCCGACCGGAACATCCCGCACGCCCTGATCACGGCCCACTGGCCCCCGCAGCCCCGCAGCGCCGACGACAGCGCCCCGCGCCTCAAGGACGACCGCCTGTCCTTCCTGGCGCTCCTCGTCGACGACTACGGGTCGAACACCACGGGGGTGGTGGCCACCGTGAGGGCCCTCCCGGACGAGGCACCGGGCATCATCCAGCCCTACACCCACCGCGTCACCGGCCGGCCCGTACCCTTCGTCGCACAGCGCTGGAGCCGCGGAGGGCGTTCGTAGCATGGATCGCGCTGCTCCCATACCCGCCTCGCTCCCCTCCCCCCGTACACACCTGATCGGCGTCGCCCGGCAGCGCCCCTGCACACTCGTCGTGTGCCGGGGCTGCTGCTGCGGCGACCCGCGCAAGCACCCCGGCACCGACCACGTCGGACAGCTGGACCGGTTGCGCGCCGCCGCTGCCGAGCACGGTTTCCAGGTGCGCACGACCGACTGCCTGGGCCCCTGCGACCAAGCGAACGTCATCGTCGTCCAGCCGTCGGCGGCGGGGCGCCGGGCCGGCGGCCGGGCCACCTGGGTCGGCTTCGCCATGGACGACGACTGCACGGAGGAGATCGTGAGCTGGGCGGCGGCGGGCGGACCGGGCCTGGCCGAGCCGCCGGTCACCCTCGAGCTGCAGTTCGTCCGGCCGCCGCGGGGAGCACGCGCGCGTACGGGACGACGGTGAGCGACACACCCCCGGGAATCCTCTGGCGCCCAGGGCGTTGAACACCATGTGACCTCTGCATTCGAAGGCGTACGGTTCTCCGTCCTCGACCGGTCCCGCACCCGCGAGGGGCATCGGGACGGGGCGGCGCTGCGGGACACCGTGGCGTTGGCCCGGGAGGTCGAGGCCTTCGGGTACCACCGGTTCTGGGTGTCCGAGCATCACGGCGTGCCCGGGGTCGCCGGGTCGGCGCCGACGGTCCTCGCGGCCGCCGTCGCGAGTGCCACGCGGAGCATCCGGGTGGGCACCGGCGGCGTGATGCTGCCGAACCATCAACCCCTGGTGGTGGCCGAGCAGTTCGGGGTGCTGGAGTCGCTCTTCCCGGGGCGGATCGACATGGGCCTGGGCCGGTCCGTGGGCTTCACCGACGGCGTGCGCAAGGCACTTGGGCGCGACAAGGAGGACGCCGAGGACTTCGCCGGTCAACTCGCCGAGCTGCTCGGCTGGTTCGGCGGTACGTCACCCACGCGCGTCCACGCTCGCCCGTCCGAGGGCCTGACCGTGCCGCCCTTCGTCCTCGCGATGGGCGAGGGCGCGGAGATCGCCGCGCAGGCGGGGCTGCCCATGGTGATCGGCGACCTGCGCGGCCGGGAGAAGATGCAGCGCGGCATCGACCACTACCGCAGCCGGTTCCACCCCTCCCCCTGGGCGCCGGAACCGTACGTCGTCATCTCCGGCACGATCGCCGTCGCCGCCACCCCCGAGGAGGCGCGGCGCCTGCTGATCTCGGAGGCCTGGTCGATGGCGTACTCCCGCACCCACGGCACCTTCCCGCCCCTGCCGCCCGCCGAGCGGATCGAGGGCCTCACCATGACCACGAAGGAACGCGGGTTCTACGAGGCCGGGCTGGCCGGCCACATCGCCGGTACCGAGGAGCAGGTGGCTCATGAGCTGGAGACGGTGCTGAAGGAGACGGGGGCACAGGAGGTGCTCGTCACGACCAGCACCTACGACCGTGCGGCCCTGGTGGACTCGTACCGGAGGCTCGGCCGGATCTTCGAAGGCTGACGGCCCGGCGATCGAACGGTCCGGCTGGTCAGGCGGTCAGGCTTTGAGGCCGTCCACGATCAGGGCGAGGATCCGTTCCGCCCGCGCCTCGGCGCCGTCGCGCTCGGGGTCGATCCGCCACAGGACGCTGAGTTGGAGCAGGACGTCCTCCGGGTCGAGCCCCGACTTGAGGGAGCCGTCGGCCGCGCCGGCGTCGAGCAGGACGCCGATGGCGTGGACGAAGGGTTCGTAGTACTCGTCGTCGAGGCCGCCGTTGGTCGCCGCGTGGATGACCTCCGAGACGCCGAACTTGAGCCGTCCGTAGTGCGCGACCTCGTCGAACCAGAGGCGGAGGGCGTCCAGGGGCTCGTGCTGCGTCAGCAGGGCGGGGGCCCGGTCGATCAGGTGCTGGATGTCGTGCCGGTACAGCTCCAGGACGAGCGCCTCGCGGGTCGGGAAGTGCCGGTAGAGCGTGCCGATGCCGACGCCGGCCTGCCGGGCGATCGCCGAGAGGGACGCGGAGGCGGAGGTGCCGAGCGTCTGGCGGGCGACGGTCAGGATGCGCTCCCGGTTGTCGAGCGCGTCTCGGCGGGTCGGTTTCGCGGGCGGCGGGGTCACGGGTGCGGGACGTCCAATCGGCTCGGGTGTCGGCATGCTTCTCGGCTGGGACGGTGGCTCGGATTGCTAAACGGAGGGGCCTCCGGTACGTTGAAGGAGAAGCGGAGGGGCCTCCGTTTCATTCTGACACTACCCGTCCCATTCCGCGGAGGACAGTCATGCCCGAGTTGGTTCTGGTCACCGGGGGCAGCGGTTACATCGCCGGCTGGTGCGTCGCCGAGTTGCTTCGGCGCGGCTACCACGTACGGACCACCGTGCGTTCCCCGGAACGCGAGAAGTCCGTCACCGAGGCCGTCTCGACCGCCGTCGACCCGGCCGGCCGGCTCAGTTTCGCGGTCGCCGACCTGACGGCGGACGAGGGCTGGGAGGCGGCCCTCAAGGGCGTGGACCACGTCCTGCACGTCGCCTCACCGCTGGGCGCCGCCTCCGACGACCCCGCCGCCCTCATCGGCCCCGCCCGCGACGGCGCGCTGCGCGTCCTGCGCGCGGCGACCGCGGCGGGCGTGCGACGCGTGGTGATGACGTCGGCGGCGAACGCCGCGAGCCCGTCCTCGTACGCCACCGAGGGCGTCACCGACGAGACGCTGTGGACCGACCCCGACGATCCGACGCTCATCCCCTACCGCCGTTCCAAGACCCTCGCCGAGCGTGCGGCCTGGGACTTCATGGAGACCTACGACGGTCCCACCGAGTTGACCACCGTGCTTCCCGGCGCCGTGTTCGGGCCGATCCTGACGTCGGAGAACCTCGGCTCGGTCGGCATCGTCGCCCGCATGCTCTCCGGCGGGATGAGCGGCGTCCCGCGGATCGGCCTGGAGGTGGTGGACGTCCGCGACCTCGTCGACGTGCACATCCGGGCGATGACGTCACCGGCGGCAGCGGGCCAACGCTTCCTCGCCACCGGGGAGTTCGTATGGATGGCGGACATGGCCCGCACCCTGCGCGACGGCCTCGGCGAGGACGGTCGCCGCGTCTCCACGCGGCAGGTCCCGGACTTCGCCGTCCGCCTGGTGGCCCGCTTCCGCGACCCGTCGCTCCGCGAGATCACCCCGTCCCTGGGCCGCCGCAACCGCCACAGCACGGAGAAGGCCCGTACCGTGCTGGGCTGGGAGCCGCGGCCGGCTCGGGAGGCGGTGCTGGACTGTGCGCGCAGTCTGATCGCGCACGGGGTCGTCTAGAACTGGCCCTGGTCCGGTCCGGGTTGTCCAGGGCCGAACCGGTTCCGGTCGTCCATGACTCGCCGTTCCGGTCGTCTAGGACTCGCCCTGCTCCCGGACCGCGGTGACCTTCAACTCCCCGTCCGCCGCGTCCACCCGCGCTTGGTCGCCCGGGTTCAACTCCCCCGACAGCAGCAGGTCCGCGAGCCGGTCGTCGACCTCTCGCTGGATGGTGCGGCGCAACGGGCGGGCGCCGAAGTCGGGTTGGTAGCCGAGGTTCGCGAGCACGTCGGCTGCCTCGTCCGTGACCTCCAACGTGACGTCCTGGGCGTGCAGGCGGCGCCGGGTGTGTTCCAGCAACAGGTCGACGATGCGGCGCAGTTGGGTGCGGTCGAGGCCGCGGAAGACGATGATCTCGTCGATGCGGTTGAGGAACTCCGGGCGGAAGTGCTGGTTCAGGACCGGCAGTACGGTCTCGCGCACCTTGGCGTAGTCGTCCACTCCGGCCGCGAGGATGCGGTCGGCGCCGATGTTCGACGTCATGATGACGACGGTGTTCTTGAAGTCGACGGTACGGCCCTGGGAGTCCGTAAGCCGTCCGTCGTCCAGGAGTTGGAGCAGGGTGTTGAAGACGTCGGGGTGCGCCTTCTCCACCTCGTCGAGCAGCAGCACGGCGTACGGCTGCCTGCGCACCGCCTCGGTGAGCTGTCCCGCCTCCTCGTGACCGACGTATCCGGGCGGGGCGCCGACCAACCGGGAGACGGTGTGCCGCTCCTGGAACTCGCTCATGTCCAGGCGGATCATGCGGGTCTCGTCGCCGAAGAGAGCTGCGGCGAGGGCGCGGGCCAGTTCGGTCTTGCCGACGCCGGTCGGGCCGAGGAAGAGAAAGCTGCCGACCGGGCGGTTGGGGTCGCTCATGCCGGCCCGGGCCCGCCGTACCGCGCGGGCGACCGCGGTGATCGCCTCGTCCTGGCCGACGACCCGCTCATGGAGGTGCTCCTCCAGTTTCATCAGCCGGGCCCGCTCCTCCTCGGTGAGCTGGGCGACCGGGATGCCGGTGGTGCGGGAGACGACCTCGGCGATGTCCTCGGCGGTCACCTTCGGCGCGTGCTCCTCGGCCTGTTCCGCGCCCGCCCGTTCGGCCTCGGCGTCCTTGATCCGGTCCCGCACCTCCTTGGCGCGCTCGTACTCCTCGTCGGCGACCGCCTGGTCCTTCTCGCGGTTGAGGGCGGCGATCCGGTCCTCGATGTCGCGGGTGTCGGCGGGCGGGGTCTTGGCGCGCAGCCGTACCCGCGCCGACGCCTGGTCCATCAGATCGATGGCCTTGTCGGGCAGGAAACGGGCGGTGATGTAACGGTCGGAGAGTTCGGCCGCGGCGACGACGGCCTCGTCGGTGATCCGGACCTGGTGGTGGGCCTCGTAACGGTCGCGCAGGCCGCGCAGGATCTCGATGGTGTCGTCGACCGTCGGTTCGCCGACCAGGATCGGCGCGAAGCGGCGCTCCAGGGCGGAGTCCTTCTCGATGTACTTGCGGTACTCGTCGACAGTGGTGGCGCCGATGAGGTGCAACTGGCCGCGGGCCAGGGCGGGCTTGAGCATGTTGCCCGCGTCCATGGCGCCGTCACCGCCACCGCCGGCACCCACGACGGTGTGCAACTCGTCCAGGAACAGCACCAGTTCGTCGCCGTGCTCGCTCACCTCGTCGAGGACCTTCTTCAGCCGCTCCTCGAACTCGCCCCGGTACTTGGTGCCGGCCACCATCCCGGCGAGGTCCAGGGTCACCAACCGCTTGCCCTCCAGCGTCTTCGGAACGTCGCCGGACACGATCCGCTGGGCGATGCCCTCGACGATCGCGGTCTTGCCGACGCCGGGGTCGCCGATCAGGACGGGGTTGTTCTTGCTGCGCCGGGAGAGGACCTCGATGGTCTGCTCGACCTCCTCGTCCCGCCCGATCACGGGGTCGAGCCGGCCGGCCCGGGCGTCCTCCGTGAGATCGCGGCCGTACTCGTCGACCGTGGGCGTGCTGCTGGGCCGCTTGCGCTCGGGCTCGGCGCCAGTCCCCGAGGCGGGGAGCCTGCCGCTCTCCCAGCCGCTGCCCGCGAGGGCCTGGCCTGCGGCCGACTCGGGGTTGGCGGCCAGCGCCCGCAGCAGGTGTTCGGGGCCGATGTACGAGGAGTCCTCGGCGCGGGAGATCCGGTAGGCGTCGAGCAGCGCCCGCTTGGCGGCCGGGGTGAGCGTGGCCGGCTCGGTCTTGGCGGCGCCGCCCCCACCGGCGGTCAGCCGCTCCCGGATGCGGTCGGGATCCGCGCCGGCCTCGGCGAGCAGGCGGCGGGTCGACTCCTGCTCGGTGGCGGCGGCCAGCAGATGCCGGGCGTCGAGTTCCTCGCTGCCCTCGACGGCGGCGATGTCCCGCGCCTGGGCGACCAGCTCGCGGGCCCGTTCGGAGAGCAGGCTGCCGATGTCGACGCGCTGCGCCCGGCGCGACGGCGCCGCCGGGCCCGAGCCGCCGAAATACCGGGACATCAACTCGTCGAATTCCTCGAAGGGGCTGCGTCCGAAACCGAATCCGGGAGTGGTCATGACCACGGACCTTCCGTGTGGTGATGGGCATCCTTGTCTGCTGGGCCGTATCGGGCCTCCATAGCCGCTGCACCTGCTGCGCCTTCCAACCTGGCACAGGGCCAAGGCCCTCGCACCCGCGCAGGTCAGCGGGCGTCACAGGGCGGGGTCGCATAGACTCGCGGGGTCATGCAGACCCCTCACGACCCGTACGTCCGCGTCCGTGGCGCCCGCGAGCACAACCTCAAGGGCGTGGACGTCGACATCCCGCGGGACGTGTTGACCGTGTTCACAGGTGTGTCCGGTTCCGGGAAGTCGTCGCTCGCGTTCGGCACGATCTACGCGGAGGCCCAGCGCCGCTACTTCGAGTCGGTGGCGCCGTACGCCCGCCGTCTCATCCACCAGGTCGGCGCGCCGAAGGTCGGTGAGATCACCGGCCTGCCGCCCGCGGTCTCGCTCCAGCAGCGCCGCTCGTCGCCGACGTCCCGCTCGTCCGTCGGCACGGTCACCAACCTCTCGAACTCGCTGCGGATGCTGTTCTCGCGTGCGGGCACCTACCCGCCCGGCGCCGAGCGCCTCGACTCGGACGCGTTCTCCCCGAACACGGCCGTCGGCGCCTGCTCCGAGTGCCACGGGCTCGGCCGGGTGCACGGTACGACGGAGCAGTCGCTGGTGCCCGACCCGTCGCTGTCGATCCGCGAGGGCGCGATCGCCGCCTGGCCGGGCGCCTGGCAGGGCAAGAATCTGCGCGACATCCTCGACGCGCTCGGCCACGACGTGGACCGCCCTTGGCGTGAACTCCCCGCCGAGCAGCGGGAGTGGATCCTCTTCACGGACGAACAGCCGGTCGTCACCGTGCACCCGGTGCGGGACGCGGACCGCATCCAACGCCCGTACCAGGGCACGTACATGAGCGCCCGCCGGTACGTCATGAAAACCTTCGCCGACTCCAAGAGCCCGGCCCTGCGCGCCCGCGCGGAACGCTTCCTGACCAGCGCACCCTGCCCGGTGTGCGGCGGCGGCAGGCTGCGCCCGGAGTCCCTGGCGGTGACGTACGCGGGCCGCACCATCGCCGAGGTGGCCGCGCTGCCCCTGGCGGAGCTGGCGGCGACCCTGGACGGCTCCTCGCCGGCGGCCCGCGTCCTCACCGAGGACCTCAAGTCCCGTATCGCACCGGTCGTCGAGCTCGGCCTGGGCTACCTCAGCCTGGACCGCCCGGCCCCCACCCTCTCCGCGGGCGAGCTCCAGCGACTGCGCCTGGCGACCCAGCTGCGCTCCGGGCTGTTCGGTGTCGTGTACGTCCTCGACGAGCCGTCCGCGGGACTGCACCCGGCGGACACGGCGGCCCTGTTGACGGTCCTGGCCCGGCTGAAGGCGGCGGGCAACTCGGTGTTCGTGGTCGAGCACCACCTCGACGTGATGCGCGGCGCCGACTGGCTGGTGGACGTGGGCCCGGGGGCCGGCGAGCACGGCGGGCAGGTGCTGCACAGCGGTCCGCCGGCGGAGCTGGCCGCCGTGCCCCGGTCGGCGACGGCCCGCTTCCTCTTCGACCGCTCCCCCGCTCCGGCACGCCAAGTACGGCCACCACGCGGTCAGTTGAAAGTCGGCCCGGTGACCCGGCACAACCTGCGCGGAGTGACGGCCGAGTTCCCCCTGGGCGTCTTCACCGCGGTCACCGGCGTCTCCGGGTCCGGGAAGTCCACGCTGATCGGCGAGATCACCGAGGAACTGCCCGGCGTGCGGCGCCTGGTGTCCGTGGACCAGAAGCCCATCGGCCGCACCCCGCGCTCCAACCTGGCCACCTACACGGGCCTGTTCGACGTCGTGCGCAAGGAGTTCGCGGCCACCGACCAGGCCCGCGAACGCGGTTACGGCGTCGGGCGCTTCTCCTTCAACGTGGCCGGCGGTCGCTGCGAGACCTGTCAGGGCGAGGGGTTCGTCAGCGTCGAGCTGCTGTTCCTGCCGAGCACCTACGCCCCCTGCCCGGACTGCGGCGGGGCCCGCTACAACCCCGAGACGCTCGACGTCACATACCGGGGACGGAACATCGCGCAGGTCCTCGACCTGACGGTGGAGGGCGCGGCGGAGTTCTTCAGGGACACCCCGTCGGTCGCCCGCAGCCTGGAGACCCTGCTGGACGTGGGTCTCGGCTATCTGCATCTGGGCCAACCGGCCACGGAGCTGTCCGGTGGCGAGGCCCAACGCATCAAGCTGGCGAGCGAGTTGCAGCGCGGCCGGCGCGGTCACACCCTCTACCTCCTGGACGAGCCGACGACCGGTCTCCACCCGGCCGACGTCGAGGTCCTGATGCGCCAGCTGCACGGACTCGTGGACGCCGGGCACACCGTGATCGTCGTCGAGCACGACATGTCGGTCGTGGCGGGCGCGGACTGGGTGATCGACCTGGGGCCGGGCGGCGGGGACGCGGGCGGTCGGATCGTGGCCGCGGGAACTCCGGCTGACGTGGCGGGAGTTGGCGCGAGCGCGACGGCTCCGTATCTGGCGGCGGTACTGGATCGGGAGCGGCAACCCTGAGGTTCCCGCTCCCTTAACCCGCCCTCCACCCGCAAACATCCACGCACCACCCGGGCTCGAGATTCTCCTGTCAGGACCGCGACAGATCGGGGTAACCGGCGGTAACTTCTGCCATGTCCCTATGGCAACCGCTTACTTCCCCCCGGGAGACACCAGCTCATGCGCAGACTCCTCGCCTGCCTGGCGGCAGCCGCCGCCGCTGTCGGCGGGCTCACCGTCGCGGCCGCCCCGCCCGCGGCGGCCGCCGACTCGGGCACCTTCAACGTGCTCAGCTACAACGTGGCCGGACTCCCCGAAGCGCTCTCCAGCGCCTCGACTCCCCGTGAGTCCAGCACCACGGCGATCGGCCAGCGGATCGCTCCCTACGACATCGTCCACGTCGAGGAGGACTTCAACTACCACGCCTACCTCTACGCCGGCGACACGGCACACGCCTACCGCACCCCCACCAGCGGCGGGGCCGGTATCGGAAGCGGCCTCAACACGCTGTCCAAGATCTCCTACGACACGGACGACTTCGAACGCGTCGGCTGGAACTCCTGCCAGTGGGACTCGGGTGACTGCCTGACCCCCAAGGGCTTCACCTTCATGCGCGAGCGCCTCGCCGAGGGCGTCTACGTGGACTTCTACAACCTGCACACCAACGCGGGCACCAACGACGGCGACCTCGCTTCGCGCGCGGACAACCTCAACCAGCTCACCGCCTTCATCGGCAGCCACTCGGCGGGGAACGCCGTCGTGGTGATGGGTGACACCAACACCCGCTACACGCGCGCCGGCGACACCATCGCCGAGTTCGCCGCCGCCAACGGTCTCACCGACCCGTGGGTGCAGCTGATCCGCGGCGGCACCCCGCCCGCCAAGGGCAGCGACGCGCTGGTGTGCGACCAGACCGGGACCACCGTGCCCAACACCTGCGAGGTCGTCGACAAGGTCCTCTACCGCGGCAGCAAGCTGGTCTCGCTGAACGCGACGTCGTACAACAACGAGCACTCCAAGTTCCTCACGGACGACGGGCTGATGCTCTCCGACCACGACCCCCTCACCGTCGGCTTCAGCTGGTCGCGCAACGCCTCCTTCCAGCTCAGCGACCAGTTCGGCGGACCGCACGGCGACTACTTCACGGACATCAACAGCGTGCCGGCCGCCGCCCGGGCCACCACAATCGGCCTGCGCGCCGGATCCCGCGTCGACCAGCTGAACGTCACGCTCTCCAACGGCACCACGCTCGCCCACGGCGGCACGGGCGGGACGGCGTCCTCCCTGACCCTGGGCAGCGGCGAGTACGTCACGACCGCCAACCTGTGCCAGGGCGTGAAGGACGATCACACTCGCATCTTCTACGCCAAGTTCACGACCAACCTCGGACGCACGCTGGCCGGCGGCACCACGACCTCCGACTGCGTGACCCGCACCGCGCCCTCGGGCTGGCAGATCGCGGGCTTCCACGGCCGCACCGGCGACGAGGTCGACAAGGTCGGCTTCATCTACACCCAGCGCTGATCCCGGCGACCAGTTCGCGGGGCAGGCCGTAGGTGTCGTGGAGGTAGGCGTAGTCCTCCTCGTCCAGCGGCCGGGCGCGGAACTCCGTCCGTGACAGCACCCGCCGACCCCGCTCCAGCAGTCGGCCGAACCGCCGTTCCTCGTCCAGGAGCACTTCCCGGACGAGGTCGGCGCGTTCGGTCTGCCGGAAGTGGTCCAGCGTGTGCTCGATCAACTCCCGTGGCAGCTCGGCCAGTCCACGCGAGGAGTCGTCGCGGTAGAGGGAGGTGAGGAGGCGGCGGATCAGGCGGCGCAGTACGTAGCCGCGGCCGGTGTTGGAGGGTCGTACGCCGTCGCCGATGACCACGATGCTCGACCGCAGGTGGTCGCAGACCAGGCGGGTCGAGCGCTCGTCCAGGTCCCACAGCGAGGGGACCGTCCGCATCCACGGCTCGAACAGGTCGATCTCGTAGACGTCGCGGCGGCCCTGAAGGACCGTCAGCAGCCGTTCCAGGCCCATGCCCGTGTCGACGCCGGGCTGGCGCAGGGGTTCCAGGCGGCCGTCCTCGTGGCGGTGGTGGCGCAGATGGACGTGGTTCCAGATCTCGACCCAGCGCGGGTCGGTGGTGGGGGTGCGTCGGGGCGGGCCGTCGCCGGTCCACACGAAGATCTCGGAGTCGGGGCCGCAGATGCCGACGGGTCCGTTGGACCACCAGTTGTCCTCGCCGGTGAGCTCCACCGGGACGCCCAACTCCTGCCAGGTGCGCAGGGATTCGTCGTCGGGGCCGACCTGGTCGTCGCCGCCGAACACGGTGGCGTAGAGGCGCTCGGCCGGGATGCCGAAGCCGTCACGCAGCAGCTCGTACCCCCACCTCAGGCTCTGCGGATGCCCGTAGTCGCCGAGCGACCAGGAGCCGAGCATCTCGAAGACGGTCAGGTGTGTGGCGTCGCCGACCTCGTCGAGGTCCGTGGTGCGCAGGCAGCGCTGGACGTTCAGCAGGCGCCGGCCCTGTGGATGAGGTCGGCCCTGGAGGTAGGGCGTGAGGGGGTGCATGCCGGACGTCGTGAACAGCACCGGGTCCTCGGGCGGGGGCAGCAGCGAGGTGCCCGTGACGGTCTCGTGCCCGCGCTCGCGGAAGAAGTCGGTGAACGTCCGTAGGGTCTGGTCGGTGTCCATGGCGGTGTTCCTTCACCTGAGGTCGTGGAGACCGGGAAGGACCGCGCGAGCACAACGGGGAGAGCAGGAGAAGGTCGTCCCGGCGGTCCGTCTCCGGCCGCCGGGGAAGTGTGACGAGGTCAGACGTCGGCAGCCGGGGAGCTGGTCGCTCGCGCGGCTGCGGTGTGGGTACGCCTGATGTCCTGCACGCGCTCCACGCTAACAGCGTTCCGTCGGAACGTCCTCGGGATTTCCGTCCGGGCCACGAGCACGGTGTGGGTCCAGTTCGGCTGGGTCGTCTCCCGCGGCTGCGCGGCCCGGGCCAGCGACCGGCGGTCGGGGTGGCTGCCCGGCGCGATGAGGGCCCGTACGTCGACCTCGGCCACCAGGCCGCGCGTCGACACCACCCGCCACACCGACGCCAGCAGCGAGTCCTGCCCTATGAACGCGGGCGCCGTGCTCGCCGAGCCGCCCTCGATCCGGTACCGCAGCCGCACCGGCTGCACGGGCACACCGGCGTCGAGCGCGGCCTGGAAGACGGCCCGCCGGAACGAACCCTGCGCGCGCCCGCACCAGGTGCTGCCTTCCGGGAAGACGGCCACCGCACTGCCCGAGCCCAGGGCGCCCGCGATACGGGCGACCGTCTCGGGGAGCGCGCGCAGCCGGTCCCGGTCGATGAACAGGGCACCGCTCCCTGCGGTCAGCACCCCCGCCACCGGCCAGCCCCGGATCTCCGCCTTGGCGAGCATCCGGGCCGGGCGTACGGCGGCCATCAGCGGGATGTCCAGCCACGAGATGTGGTTGGCGACCAGCAGCAGACCGCCGCCGGAGGGCGCGGCCCCGGTGATCCGGAGCCGCACCCCCGCGGCCCGTACGATCCAGCGGCACCACAGCCGCACCGCCGCGGCGGGGATCAGCCCGCCGAGCGGCATCAGCATGATCCCGCCGAGCACCACCACGACGACCGCCATGAGGCGCAGCACGGCCAGGGGTACGGCCGTGAGGGACCGGGTGGGTTCGATGCACGCCCTGGGGGTGCAGGGCGCGCTCGGCAGCCAGACGCTCATCAGGCCGGGACGAGCGAGAGGAAGTGCCGCAGATAGCGCGGGTTGACCCGGCGCATCGACAGCAGCACGTACAGGTCGGCGACGCCGAAGTCGGGGTCGTGGGCGGGCTCGCCGCACACCCAGGCACCGAGTCGGACGTATCCGCGCAGCAGCGGCGGGAGTTCGACGCGGCCGGCGGGACGGGCGACACCGTCCGCGCTCCAGGGCAGCAGCGGCCTGACCCGGAACTCCTCCGGGGCGAGGTGCTTGGCGCTGACCCGGTCCCAGGTGCCGGCGGCGAGGGCGCCGCCGTCGGCGAGCGGGATCGAGCAGCAGCCGGCCAGCCACTCGTGGCCGCGGTCGACCATGTAGCGGGCTATGCCGGCCCAGATGAGGCCGATGACCGTGCCGTCGCGGTGGTCGGGGTGGACGCAGGAGCGGCCGACCTCGACCAGGCCCGGGCGGATCGAGTCGAGGGGGGCGAGGTCGAACTCGCTCTCCGAGTAGAGCCGGCCGGCGACCGCGGCCCGCTCCGGCGGCAGCAGCCGGTAGGTGCCGACCACCTGTCCGGTGACCGTGTCGCGGACGAGGAGGTGGTCGCAGTAGGCGTCGAAGGCGTCCACGTCCAGGCCCGGCTGCGGGCTGGACAGGTGGGCGCCCATCTCACCGGCGAAGACGTCGTGCCGCAGCCGCTGCGCGGCACGCACATCGTCCTCGTCACGGGCGAGCGTGACGGTGTAGCGGGTCGGCGCGGCGGGCTGCGAGGGACGGTCGAGGGTGGAAACGCCGGTCATGGCTCTCCCTGATCACGGGCCGGGTTCGGCGGAGGAACTGGCTGGCCGGTTCCGTATCTCCGGTCGCAACAGTTCTTCCGATGCCGGGCGTCCTGCGCGTGACCTGTGCCCGGAGCAGGGATGTGGGGTTGTTGAACGGCGTCCCCGCTCCCGGGCCCTCAGGGTGTGCCGTTCACTTCGGCGGGGCGCACCGCCCCAGCCACTCCCGCGCCTCGTCGGCGTCGAGCACCCGCTCCAGCACCAGGTCACCGGTCATGCCGGGGAAGAACCGGCCGGCGGGCCACCCTCGCTTGTACGGCGGCGGATCGAGGACCACCACCCGCACGCCGTCAACGACCGGGATGTCGGTGGGAGTTCCCTCGTTCCACACCCATTCGCCGTCCGGGGTCACGAGGTTGAAGGCGCCGGTGGTCGGCACCTGTCCCGGGGCGTCCCGGCACACGGCCGCCTCCTGCGCGGAGGGCGCCTGCCCGGGCACGTGTCCGCCGCCGATGAGGACGTCGGCGAGGAGGGTGTGCAGCTGGAAGGTGTCGCCCATGCCGGTCATGCGCAACAGGTAACCGGTGCCGGTGGGGCGGTGCAGGGCGAGGAGGGGTTCGTCGTCGAGGACGAGGAGGGCGTAGTGCAGGCATTTGAAGTCGTGGCCGGACGCCTCCTGTATGCCGTGCAGGGCGCGCAGGAGGGCGAGGCGGGTCTCGGGCAGGAGTGTGGTGCGCACCGCCGGACGGTTGAGCATGGCCACGGACGCCATCTCCCACTGCGGCAGGGTGATCCAGCCGACGGCGGCGTCCTGTCCGACCCGTTCGAGGGCCGCCTCGGTGAGCGCGGCCGGGTCGGGCTCGGGGAGGTCTCCGCCGCCGGTCGCCGTCCAGCGCTCGCAGAACTCCTGGGCGACGCCGAGGGCTTCGGCGAGACCGTCGAGGACCTGCGGCGCACAGGCGACGGCGTCCGCGCCCCGTTCGACACAGGCGCCGATCAGTACGGCGACCAGCGCGCGGGGTCCGGGCGGCACCTCCGGCAGCAGCGCGGCCATGCGCGGGCCGATCAGGACGAGGTCGTCGTCCCGCGCGTGCTCGAAGTACTGCCGGACGTCCTGCATCGCCTGCTGCGCGCGCTCGCCGTCACTCCGGCCCACGGCGTCCTCGAAGCCCGTCACGGCATCGAGAAACCGCGTCCTCCCCTTGCCTGTGAAGATCATGCGGGCAGCCTACCGAGCGGCACGATGCCTGGCGGGACCGGGGATGAGCACCACTCCCGGTCCCGCCCGTCCGCATCTTGTCGGCGAACGTTCTTGTCCCGTAAGGGAGTTGATGCGCCGGATCAGCGCTTGGCGACCTTGCGCGTGGCCCGCAGCCACTCCTTGTTCATGCTGGTGATGGAGACCAGCGGGATGCCCTTGGGGCAGGCCGTGGCGCACTCGCCGGCGAGGGTGCAGCCGCCGAAGCCCTCGTCGTCCATCTGCGCGACCATGTCGAGGACGCGGGTCTCACGCTCGGGCGCGCCCTGCGGGAGCACGTTGAGATGGTTGATCTTGGCGGAAGTGAACAGCATCGCGGCGCCGTTGGGACACGCGGCCACGCACGCCCCGCAGCCGATGCACTCGGCGTGCTCGAAGGCGAAGTCGGCGTCCGGTTTCGGGACCGGGGTCGCGTGGGCCTCGGGCGCGGCGCCGGTCGGGGCGGTGATGTAGCCGCCGGCCTGGATGATCCGGTCGAACGCCGAGCGGTCCACCACCAGGTCCTTGATCACGGGGAACGCCGACGCCCGCCAGGGCTCGATGTCGATCGTGTCGCCGTCCTCGAAGGACCGCATGTGCAACTGGCAGGTGGTGGTGCGCTCGGGGCCGTGCGCGTCGCCGTTGATGACGAGCGAGCAGGCGCCGCAGATGCCCTCACGGCAGTCGTGGTCGAAGGCGACCGGGTCCTCGCCCTTGAGGATGAGCTCCTCGTTGAGCGTGTCCAGCATCTCCAGGAAGGACATGTCGGAGGAGATGCCGTCCACCTCGTAGGTGGACATGGCACCGTCGGCGTCGGCGTTCCGCTGCCGCCAGACGCGCAGGGTGAGCTTCATGCGTAGCTCCGCTGGGTGGGGTGGACGTACTCGAAGACCAGGTCTTCCTTGTGCAGGACGGGAGCCTCGCCGGTGCCGGTGAACTCCCAGGCGGCCGCGTACGAGAACTCCTCGTCCCGGCGCTCGGCCTCACCGTCCGGGGTCTGGGACTCCTCGCGGAAGTGGCCGCCGCAGGACTCGGCGCGGTGCAGCGCGTCGAGGCACATCAGCTCGGCCAGCTCCAGGTAGTCGACGACTCGATTGGCCTTCTCCAGGGACTGGTTGAACTCCTCGCCGGTGCCGGGCACCTTGATGCGCCGCCAGAACTCCTCGCGGATCTGTGGGATGCGCTCGAGTGCCTTGCGCAGTCCGGAGTCGCTGCGGGCCATGCCGCAGAACTCCCACATCAGCTCGCCCAGTTCACGGTGGAAGGAGTCCGGCGTACGGTCGCCGTCCACCGACAGGAGCAGGTTGAGCCGGTCCTCGGTGTCGGCCAACACCTCCTGGACCTCGGGGTGTTCGTCGGTGACCGCACTCTGGTGCGGGTTGCGGGCGAGGTAGTCGTTGATGGTCGCCGGCAGGACGAAGTAGCCGTCGGCCAGGCCCTGCATCAGAGCACTCGCGCCCAGCCGATTCGCCCCGTGGTCGGAGAAGTTGGCCTCACCGATCGCGAACAGGCCGGGGACACTGGTCTGGAGGTCGTAGTCGACCCACAGTCCGCCCATCGTGTAGTGCACGGCCGGGTAGATCCGCATCGGGACCGTGTACGGGTCCTCGGCGGTGATGCGGGCGTACATGTCGAAGAGGTTGCCGTACTTCTCCTCGACGGCCTTGCGCCCCATCCGCTGGACGGCGTCGGCGAAGTCGAGGTAGACGCCCTGTCCGCCGGGGCCGACTCCCCTGCCTTCGTCGCAGACGTTCTTCGCAGCGCGGGAGGCGATGTCGCGCGGGACCAGGTTGCCGAAGGAGGGGTAGATGCGCTCCAGGTAGTAGTCGCGCTCGTCCTCGGGAATCTGGTTCGCCGGACGCTCGTCGCCCTTGGCCTTCGGCACCCAGATCCGGCCGTCGTTGCGCAGCGACTCGCTCATCAGCGTCAGCTTGGACTGGTGGTCGCCGGTGCGCGGGATGCAGGTCGGATGGATCTGCGTGAAGCAGGGGTTGGCGAAGTGCGCGCCGCGCCGGTGCGCCCGCCAGACGGCGGTGGCATTGGAGTTCATGGCGTTCGTCGACAGGTAGAAGACGTTGCCGTAACCGCCGCTCGCCAGTACGACGGCATCGGCGAAGTACGTGTCGATCTTCCCGGTGATCAGGTCGCGGGCGACGATCCCGCGCGCCTTCCCGTCGATGACGATCAGGTCGAGCATCTCGGTGCGCGCGTGCATCTCGATGTTCCCGGCGGCGATCTGCCGACTGAGCGCCTGATAGGCGCCGAGCAGCAGTTGCTGCCCCGTCTGGCCACGGGCGTAGAAGGTCCGCGACACCTGCACACCGCCGAACGACCGGGTGTCGAGCAGACCGCCGTACTCCCGGGCGAACGGCACGCCCTGCGCCACGCACTGGTCGATGATCTCGACCGAGATCTGCGCCAGGCGGTGCACGTTGGACTCGCGCGCCCTGAAGTCGCCGCCCTTGACGGTGTCGTAGAAGAGCCGGTGGATGGAGTCGCCGTCGTTCCGGTAGTTCTTCGCCGCGTTGATGCCGCCCTGCGCGGCGATGGAGTGGGCGCGACGCGGGGAGTCCTGGTAGCAGAACTGGACGACGTGGTAGCCCTGTTCGGCGAGGGTGGCGCCCGCCGAGCCGCCGGCCAGGCCGGTGCCGACGACGATCACGGTGTGCTTGCGGCGGTTGGCCGGGTTGACCAGCTTGGCCTCGAAACGGCGGGTGTCCCAGCGGTCGTTGACGGGCCCGGTCGGGGCCTTGGTGTCGACGACGGGTTCGCCGGTCGCGTAGTCCACGTAGGAAGTCATGTTCAGCTCACCACTCCGGTCATGACGCCCACGGGGACGGCGATGAAGCCGGCCGTGAGCAGCAGCGCGAGGGCATTGGCGGTGGTCTTCAGGGCGCGGTCGCGGGTGCGGCTGCCGGCGCCGAGGGTCTGGGCCGCGCTCCAGAAGCCGTGCCGTACGTGCAGGCCGAGCGCGAGCATCGCGACGATGTAGATGACGTTGCCGTACCAGGTGGAGAAGGTGTCCACGACGTTCTGGTACGGGTGGCCCTCCTGGAAGCCGCCGGAGTGCACGGTCCCGGTGGTCAGGTCGAGGATGTGCCAGACGATGAACAGGCCGAGGATGATCCCGCCCCAGCGCATGGTGCGCGTCGCGTAGCTCGCCCGCCGCTTCTTGTGCACGTACTTGCTGGGTCGCGCCTTGATGTCACGGCGGCTGAGCTGGTAGGCGGAGGTGGCGTGCGCGATCACGGCGACGACCAGGACGATCCGGATGAGCCAGAGCGTCCACTCGTAGTGCATGAAGGGCTCGCCCACGGTGCGCAGCCAGTGCGCGTAGTGGTTGAACTCGCCGGAACCGAAGAAGATCTTCAGGTTCCCGATCATGTGGACGACCAGGTAGAGCAGCATGATCAGGCCGCTGACGGCCATCACGGTCTTCTTGCCGACGGAGCTGTCCCACACGGTCCGCGCCATCGACGGCCGTCGGTCCGTCCGCGTTGCCAGAGCCATGCCACCGACGCTAGGCCCCGGAACGCCGATCGGTCCAAGACATGGTCCGGCTTGATTCGATAGGCAGAGGCTATGGTACGAGGATGCAGTTCCAGCAGCTCCAGTACTTTGTGGCCGTCGCCGAGACGCGGCACTTCACCCGGGCCGCCGACCTGGTCCACGTCGCCCAGCCGTCCCTCTCCCAGCAGATCAAAGCGCTGGAGCGGGAGCTGGGGGCGGATCTGTTCCTGCGGGCGCGCGGCAACATCGCGCTCACCGACGCCGGCGAGGCGCTGCTGCCGCTGGCCCGCCGCATCCTGGCCGACGCGGACACGGCCCGGCACGAGGTGCAGGAGCTGGTGCAGCTGCGCAGCGGACGGGTGCGGCTGGGGGCGACGCCGAGTCTGTGCACGGGCCTGCTGCCGGATGTGCTGCGCGCCTTCCACGACCGGTATCCCGGGATCCGGCTGCTGATCGAGGAGAGCGGCTCGCACGACCTCGTACGGGAGCTCGCGCGCGGAGCGCTGGATCTCGCGCTCGTCGTGCTGCCGCTGCCCACACCGTCTCCGGCGCTGACGACGGTGGAGCTGCTGCGGGAGGACCTGGTGGTGGTGTCCTCACCGGAGGCGCCCGCGCCGGGTGGGCCCGGGCGGCGGACCGTGCGGATCTCCGACCTGGAGGGCGAGCGGCTCGTCATGTTCCGGCACGGGTACGACCTGCGGGAGTTGACCGTCGCCGCGTGCCGCTCCGCGGGGTTCGAGCCGAGTTTCTCCGTCGAAGGCGGCGAGATGGACGCGGTGCTGGGGTTCGTGCGGGCGGGGTTGGGAGTCGCTGTGGTGCCCCGGATGGTCGCTGCCCGCTCGGGGCGGGGACTGCGGGTCACCCCGCTGGCCCGGCCGGGGTTGGCGCGGACGATCGCGTTGGCTCACCGGAGTGACGTGGCTCCGCCTCGGGCGGCACGGGAGCTTCAGAGGATGCTGTTGGAGGGGTGACGGGCGGGCGCCGGCCGCGACTTCGGCTGCCGGCGCCCGCCCGTGCGCACGGCTCAGAAGCCGCCGTACGCCTGGAGTTCGTAGATGCTGCCGCCGTTCCAGTTGGAACCGGTGACGGTCAGGCGGAGGTAGCGGGCGGTGACGGGGGTGTCGGCGAGGGAGTAGTTGACCTGGGCGGTGGTGCTGTCGGCGGTGTGGTCCTCCAACGTCGACCAGCTCTGACCGTCGGTCGAGTACTCCAGGCGGTACTTGTAGCCGCTCGCCAGCTCGAAGGTGGTCACCACCGCGGAGACGCTGGTGTCCTTGCCGAGGTCCACCTGGATCCAGGACGGGTCGGGCAGACCGAGGCCCTGCGCCCACCGCGTGGTCAGGTCGCCGTCGACGGCCTTCGCGGGCACATGGCCCTCCGAGTCGGAGGACGCCGTCGCCGTCTTGTTCAGGGCCAGGTCGTCGTCGGCCGGGGTGGTCGACTCCGCCGCCGGGCTGGGCTCGGAGGTGTTGAGCTCGGCGTCCCTGGCCACGACGGTGAAGGAGTACGCCGTCGCCGGCTTGAGACCCGCGACCCGCAGTGTCGTCCTGTCCGTGACGGCGATGCGCTTGCCGTCCTGGTAGACGACGTAACTGGTCACTCCGGTGTCGTCGGTGGCTGCGGGCCAGCTGACGTCCACCAGGCTGGGCAGCAGCGCCTTGACGGTGGGCTGCCCCGGGCTCGTGGGGGCACTGTGGTCGGAGGAGGCGCGGGCGGTGCCGTAGACCTGGAAGTCGTAGATGCTGCCGCCGTTGCCGCTGGAACCGGTCACCGTGAGCCGGACGAAGCGGCCCGCGACCGGGGTGTCGGTGTGCGCGTAGTCGGTCTGCGCCGTGGTGCTGTCGGCCGTGTGATCCGCGAGCGTCGTCCAGTGGACCTCGTCGGGCGACACCTGGATGCGGTACTTGTAGCCCTTGCTCAACTCGAAGGTGGTGATCGCCCCGCTCACGTCGTACGAGGCACCGAGGTCGACCTGGATCCAGGACGGGTCGGGCAGGCCGAGGCCCTGGGCCCAACGGGTGCTCAGATCACCGTCGTTCACCTTCGACGGGACGTTGCCCTCCGAGTCGGAGGACGCGGTGACCGGCTTGTTCAGGGCCAGGTCCGTGCCGTCCGGCATGGTGACCTTGATGGCCTTGCTCGGCGCGGACTCGTTGCCGGCCGCGTCACGGGCGGTGACGGTGAAGGTGTACGTCTTTCCCGCCGTCAGGCCGGAGATGCGTACGGAGGTCTTGCCGGAGGCGTTGACCAGCTTGCCGTCCTGGCGGACCGAGTAGCCGGTGACGCCGGTGTCGTCCGTGGCCGCGGTCCAGTTGAGGTCGGCGACGGTCGGGAAGTCCGTGACCGCGGTCGGGGTGCCGGGGGCGGTGGGCGCCTTGTGGTCGGTGACCACGGGGCCCGGGTCGAGGTGCCGGTAGGGCGCTTCGAGACCGGCGTTGTTCACGATGGAGGCGGGCAGCTGGTCGCAGGCGCCGACCGTGATGTTGCCGTTGACGTCGTTGTTCTTGCTCAAGTACTGGACGCTGAAGGCGGGTTGGGTCGTGTAGTTGCCCTTGGCCGTGTTCTCCTCCGCGTGGTTCATCAGCAACCACTGGAAGGAGACGTCACAGAACGCGTTGCCGGTGTTGGTCCAGTGGCGGCTGCCCTCGTCGTGATAGACGGCGCCGTAGGCGGGGCCCGGGACCCCATGGATGTAGTTGCCGGCCACCGTGCCGCCGGGGTTGCTGCTGAGCGTGTAGATCGCTCCGCCGTCGGCCTGCGACTTCATGATGTCGCTGATCTCGTTGTCGGTGACAACGGTGTCGCGGCTGATGGTGGGGGTGTCGGAGACCGGGATGCCGGCGTTGTTCGGGTAGGCCGAGTTGCCGCCCTGGTCGGTCAGTCCCCAGCCCCAGCCGACGGAAATGCCGGAGTAGGGCAGGTCGTAGACCTTGTTGTGCGTGATCACCGTCGAGTCGGTGTACCCGGCGAGGATGCCGAGCGACCCGTTGTACTGGTCGGCAACCTGGGTGACGACGTTGTTGTCGACCCGCGTGTCCTTGGTGATGTCCCTCGGGTCATCGGGATGGGCGTCACCCCACTCGACCCCGCCGATCTGGATGCCGGTCCCGGCGATCTGACGGAAGACGTTGCCCGTGATGTCGGTGTGCTGCGTACCGGTGTTGAGGTTGAGGCCGACCGCACCGAGGTGGGTGAAGGTGTTGCCGGTGAACTCGACGCCCTGACCATGGCTGACGTTGACCGCGCCGGGTGTCTTCTTCCAGTGCAGGCGCGTGGAGTCGAAGTCCGGGTTGTCCTTGCCGACCATCCGGAAACCGGCCTGACCCTCGATGAACCCGTCGGCCGAACTCGGCTCCAGCCAGGTCGAGTAGGAGAACGTCAGGCCCTCGAAGGACACGTTCTTGACCGGCTGGCTACGGGTGCCGTTCAGGTCGACCAGATCCTGGATCACGGGCACGGTCACGTCCGCGGTCTTCATGTTCTCGCCCTGCTCGGGCTGGTAGTAGACATA